>NZ_JBIAMS010000015.1:0-194297 GCF_042874195.1 Streptomyces sp. NPDC004134
CCGCGCCGCCGAATGGACCCCCCGCATGGACCCCCACACCCGCGACCGCGAATACAACAACTGGCTCAAAGCAGTCCAGCGCACCATGGGCTGGATCGAAGACAAGGAGTAGCGGCGATGACTCTCCCGCAGACCGTCCCGGCGGCGATACCCGCACTCGGGACGCACCCGACTGCCGGCCGCACCCTCGGCCGCGCGGAGTCCCGGGATCTGCTCGACCGGGCCACGTACGACCTCCTGGTCATCGGCGGTGGGATCCTGGGCACCTCGGTGGCCTGGCACGCCGCCCAGTCGGGACTGCGGGTGGCGATGGTGGACGCCGGCGACTTCGCCGGCGCCACCTCGTCCGCGTCCTCCAAGCTCGTCCACGGCGGCATCCGCTACCTGCAGAACGGCGCGGTGAAGCTGGTGGCCGAGAACCACCACGAGCGCCGGGTGCTGGCCCGCGACGTAGCGCCGCACCTTGTCAACCCGCTCCCCTTCTATCTGCCGCTCTACAAGGGCGGCCCGCACGGCGCCGCCAAGCTCGGCGCCGGCGTCTTCGCCTACTCCGCGCTCTCCGGGTTCCGCGACGGCGTGGGCCACCTCATCACCCCCGGCCGGGCCGCCCGGGACATCCCCGCGCTGCGCACCGAGGGGCTGAAGGCGGTCGCGGTCTTCGGCGACCACCAGATGAACGACTCGCGGATGGCGGTCATGACGGTACGGGCCGCGGTCGGCGCCGGCGCCGTCGTCCTCAACCACGCCGAGGTCACCGGGCTGCGCTTCACCCACGGCCAGGTGACGGGCGCGGACCTGCGGGACCGGCTGAGCGGCGACGAGTTCGGCGTCGACGCCCGGCTGGTGCTCAACGCGACCGGGCCGTGGGTGGACCACCTGCGGCGCCTGGAGGACTCGGCCGCGGACCCCTCCATCCGGCTCTCCAAGGGCGCGCACATCGTGCTCAAGCGGCGGTCGCCGTGGCGCGCGGCGATGTCGACGTGGGTGGACAAGTACCGCGTCACCTTCGCGCTGCCGTGGGAGGACCAGTTGCTGCTGGGCACCACGGACGAGCCGTACGAGGGCGATCCGGCCGCCGTGCACCCGACCGAGGGCGACATAGCGCAGATCATCGACGAGGCGTCGCTCTCGGTGCGCGACGACGACCTGTCGCCCGACCTCGTGACGTACGCCTTCGCCGGGCTGCGGGTGCTGCCCGGCGGTCCCGGCGGTACGGAGCAGGCCAAGCGGGAGACGGTCGTCAGCGAGGGCGCCGGCGGGATGCTGTCGGTGGCGGGCGGCAAGTGGACGACGTACCGCCACATCGGCCGGATGGTGCTCCGCAAGCTCGCCAAGGAGCACGGCGGGGCGATCGCCGAGGACATGCAGCCGGTGAAGTCCCTGGTACGCCACACGCCGCTGCCCGGCGTGGCGAACCCCAACGCGGTCGCGCACCGGCTCCTCGTCGACCGCGACCCGGGACACCGCATGGCCCCGGACACCGCCCGCCAGTTGGCCACGCACTACGGCTCGCTGTCGTTCGACATCGCCCGCCTGGTGAACGAGAACCCGGACCTGGGCGAGCGCATCCACCCCGACGGGCCCGAGATCTGGGCGCAGGTGGTCTACGCCCGGGACCACGAGTGGGCCGAGACGGAGGACGACGTGCTGCGCCGCCGTACGACGGTGACGATCCGCGGCCTGGACACCGCCGACGTACGGGCCAGGGTGCGCGAACTCCTCGCGCGCAAGCCGGGCTGAGCCGCGCCGCGGGCCCGGAAGTCCGGGGGGAGAGGCGCCATGGGGGCGCCTCTCCCCTCCCCCGTTTCCGCCTTCCGCCGGATTCGCCGCCCTCCCCTGCTCCGCTCACCCGGGACGCAGGTCATAATGGAAGCGCGCAGACATCGGATGTCTGCGTCAGGGAGGGCGCGAGATGGCGGTCACGGACGAGGCGATCGAGAAGATCAAGGGAATGATCGTCTCCGGCAAGCTGCGGCCGGGCGACCGGCTGCCCAAGGAGAGCGAGCTGGCGGCCGAGCTCGGCCTGTCCCGGAACTCGCTGCGCGAGGCGGTGCGCGCGCTCGCGCTGATACGCATCCTGGACGTACGGCAGGGCGACGGCACCTACGTCACGAGCCTCGACTCCCAACTGCTGCTGGAGGCGATGAGCTTCGTCGTCGACTTCCACCGCGACGACACCGTGCTGGAGCTGCTCGCCGTACGGCGCATCCTGGAGCCCGCCGCCACCGCGCTGGCCTGCGCCGGCATCGAGGAGCCCGAGCTGGACGCGCTGGAGGCGGAGCTGGCGGAGCTGGGCGCCGACCCGTCCGTGGAGGAACTGGTCCGCGCCGACCTGGAGTTCCACCGCCGCATCGTGCAGGCGTCCGGGAACTCCGTGCTCAGCTCGCTGCTGGAGGGGCTGTCGGGGCCGACCGCCCGCGCCCGCATCTGGCGCGGTCTGACGCAGGAGGACGCGGTACGGCGCACGCTCACCGAGCACCGGGCGATCCTGGATGCGATGCGCAGCCGGGACGCGGAGGCGGCCAGGTCGTGGGCGACGGTGCACATCGCCAGCGTCGAGCAGTGGCTGCGCCGGACGCTGTGACCCGGGCGCCGGGAGCCGGGCCGGGAGGGGACGGGCCGGACGGCGGCCGCCCGCCGGGCCCGGCCGCCCCGCCTCAGTCCCCGAGGTAGAGCCGGCGGGCGTTGCCGCCGAAGAACGCCTCCCGCTCCGCCGCCGAGAGGTCCGCCACCGCCTCCTCGGCCAGCTCGACGACCCGCCCGTACTCCGCCGCCAGCGTGCACACCGGCCAGTCCGAGCCGAAGAGGATCCGGCCGGGCCCGAAGACGTCGATCACGTGCCGGGCGTACGGCAGCACGTCCGCCGGCCGCCAGTGCTCCCAGTCCGCCTGCGTGACCAGACCGGACAGCTTGCAGCTCACGTTGGGCAGCCGGGCCAGCCCCGCGACCAGGTCCGCCCACGGCTGCCACTCCCCCGCCGCGATCTGCGGCTTGCCGGCGTGGTCGAGGACGAACCGGGTGTGCGGCACCGCGCGGGCCGCGGCGATCGCCGCCGGCAGCTCGCGCGGCGTCACCAGCAGGTCGTACACCAGGCCGGCCTCCCCCGCGAGGCCCAGGGCCCGCAGCAAGTCGGGACGCTCCAGCCACCGCGGGTCGGGCTCGTCCTCCGCCTGGTGGCGCACCGCCCCGAGGCGCGGGGGCGTGCGGCGGAGGGTGTCCGCGTCCAGTCCCGGCGCGGTCAGGTCGAGCCAGCCGCAGACCAGCGCCACCGGCGGGTCCGGCTCCTCGCACAGCTCCAGCGTCTCCTCGTACGACGACGAGCTCTGCACCAGCACCGTGGCGTCGATACGGTGCTCCGCCAGGTGCGGCGCGAGGTCGGCCACGGTGAAGGTGCGCCGCAGCGGGTCGGCCCAGGAGCCGTCCATCCACGGCTGCGGGCGGCGGCTGATGTCCCACAGGTGGTGGTGGGCGTCGATCCGCGGCACGTTCAGCCTCCCGCGGCCGCGGGCAGCGGCAGGTCGGCGTCGAGCAGCCCGAGTTCGACGAGCGCGGGCCAGAGCGCGTCGGGGATGTCGTACGCGAACATCTCCGCGTTCTCCCGGACGTCCCGCGTCCGGGAGGCACCCGGGACGACGGAGACCACCGCCGGGTGCGCGAACGGGTAGCGCAGCGCCGCCGCCTTCAGCGGCACCCCGAACCCGGCGCACACCTCGGCGATCCCGCGCGCCCGCTCCACCACCTCGGCCGGCGCCTCGCCGTAGTGGAACCGCCCGCCGGGCCGCGGGTCGGCGAGCAGCCCGGTGTTGTAGACGCCGCCGACGACGACGGAGGTGCCGCGCCGCTCGCAGACGGGCAGCAGGTCGTCGTACGCGCTCCGCTCCAGCAGCGTCCAGCGGCCGGCGCACAGCACCACGTCGACATCGAGGTCGGCGACGAGCCGGCCCAGGTGGTCGCTGAAGTTCATGCCGAAGCCGATGGCGCCGACGACCTTCTCGGCCTTCAGCTCCGCGAGCGCCGCGAAGGCCGTCTCGTACACCTGCGGCAGGTGGTTCTCGACGTCGTGGAGGTAGGCGATCTCCACCCGGTCGAGCCCCAGCCGCTCCAGCGACGACTCCAGCGTCGCCCGGATCCCGTCCCTGCTCAGGTCCCACACCCGGCCGCGGGCCGGGGTGCCGACGAAGTCGTGGGCGGGCTCGGTCTCGCCCGGGCCGAGGGGCCGCAGCCGCCGGCCGACCTTGGTGGACACGGTGTACGAGTCCCGCGGCCGGCCCGCGAGCGCACGGCCGAGGCGCTCCTCCGACAGCCCGACGCCGTAGTGCGGCGCGGTGTCGAAGTAGCCGTAGCCGTGCGCGAACGCGGTCTCGACGATCTCCGCCGCGGTGGCGTCCGGCATCGCCCGGTAGAGGTTGCCGAGATTGGCGCAGCCGAGGCCGAGCCTGGGTATGGGGGGCATCCGCCGCCTCTCAGTCCTGTTTCTCGCCGCTGACGAACCGGGAAATGACCAGGGCCACGATGATGATCGCGCCGTTGAGGAACTTCGTCCACTCCGCCGGCACGCCCGCGAGCGTCATCACGTTGATGACGAGCTGGAGCGTCAGCACGCCGGTCAGCGCCCCGAAGAGCGTGCCGCGTCCGCCGCGCAGGCTGATGCCGCCGATGACCGCCGCGGCGAACACCTGGAAGATCATGTCCTTGCCCTGGCCGGCGGAGACCGAGCCGTAGTGGCCGGTGTAGAGGACGCCGGCGAAGGCCGCGAGCATGCCGCCGATGGCCAGCACGATCCAGGTGATGCGGTCGACGCGGATGCCGGCGGCGCGCGCCGCCTCCGGGTTGCCGCCGATGGCGTACAGCGCGCGCCCGTGCCGCAGGTAGCCGAGCATCAGCCCGCCGACGGCGTACAGGCCGAGGCAGACGTAGACGGCGGCGGGCACGCCGAGCCAGCTCTCCTTGCCGAGGTAGGCGAAGGACTCGGGCACCTCGATGATGGACTTGCCGCCCGTGATGCCCTCGTGCAGGCCGCGCAGCATGACCAGCATGCCGAGCGTGGCGATGAAGCCGTTGACTCTGAGCTTGAGGATGAGGAAGCCGTTGAAGAGCCCGATGACGGCGCCGACGAGGAGGCAGAGGAAGATCGACGTGCCGGACGGCAGCAGTTCGATGCCGGTGAACCGGCCGCCCTCGGCGGGCAGTACGAGCCAGAGCGCGATCACCGGCGCGACGCCGATCGTCGACTCCAGCGACAGGTCCATCCGGCCGCTGATGAGGATGAGGGCCTGCGCCAGGACCAGCAGCCCGAGTTCGGTGGACTGCTGGACGACGCCGATGAGGTTGTCGGAGGTCAGGAAGGCGGGCGAGACGATGAAGCCGATCACGCCGAGCACGAAGATGACGGGTACGAGCGAGAAGTCGCGCCAGCGGCCGAGGTCGATCTCCACCCCGCCGAGCTGCAACCGCGGCTTCTTCTCCACCGCCGCTCCGCCCTCGGCCGCGCCGGCCGGCGGCGCTGTGGACGTAGGCCGTGTCATGCTTGCTGCCCCTTTTCCTGCTGGTCCTGCTGGTCGGGCCGAACCGACTGGTCCGCCTGGTCTGGCTGTGCTTGTTGCTCCGGCCGGTCCGTGCCGCTGCCGGGATCCTGCTGCGGGTCGCGGGCTCCTGGTTCGATGCCCTCCATGGCGGCGACCAGTTCCCGGTCGGTCCAGCCGCCGGCGAACTCCGCGACCACCCGCCCGTGGAAGAGCGCGAGCACGCGGTCGCAGACACGCAGGTCGTCCAGTTCGTCGGAGACGATGACCGCGCCGCTGCCGCCGTCGGCCACCCGCCGGACGACGCCCAGCAGGGCGTCCTTGGACTTCACGTCCACGCCCGCGGTCGGCTTGATCGCCACGAGCACGCCGGGGTCCCGGGCGAGCGCGCGGGCGATCACGACCTTCTGCTGGTTGCCGCCGGAGAGCCCGTCGACGTCCTGTCCCGGCCCCGAGGTCTTGATGTCGAGCGACTCGATCATGCGCTGCGCGAACCGGCGGGTGCGCGAGGGCAGCACGGTGCCGTACGGGCCCAGTTGGTCGGCGACGGTGAGCGTGGCGTTCTCCGCGACGCTGCGCCCCGGTACCAGGCCCTGCTCGTGCCGGTCCTCCGGTACGTACCCGATGCCGGCCTCCAGCGCGTGCGGCACGCTGCCGGTGCGCACGGCGGTCCCGCGCACCTCGACCCGGCCGCCGTCCGGCGCCCGCATGCCGACGAGGGTCTCGCCGATCGCCGTGTTGCCGCTGGCGGCGGCGCCGGCCAGGCCGACGACCTCCCCGGCGCGCACGGCCAGGTCCAGCGGCTCGTACGCGCCGGCCACGGCCAGCGCGTGCGCCCGCAGCACGGGCTCGGCGCCGCTCGCCGCCGTCGCCTGCCGCGGGACCGCGGCGGGACCGGCGGCGCCGGCGGGCGCGCCGTCGCCGGTCATCGCGGTGACCAGGTCCTCCTTCGGCAGCCCGGAGACCGGCACGGTGAGGATGTGCCGGGCGTCACGGAAGACGGTGACGGTGTCGCAGAGTTCGTAGACCTCCTGGAGGTGGTGGGAGATGAAGAGGAAGGCGACCCCCTGCCGCTGCAGTTCGCGCAGCTTGCCGAAGAGCCGGTCGATACCGCCGGCGTCGAGCCTGGCGGTCGGTTCGTCGAGGATGATCAGCCGGGCGCCGAAGCTCAGCGCTCTCGCGATTTCCACGAACTGCCGCTGCTCGACGCCGAGATCCTTCGCCCGCGCCGAGGGGTCCACCTCCACGCCGTACGCCGCCAGCAGCTCGCGGGCGCGCGAGCGCAGCCCGCGCCAGTTGATGGCGCCGCCGCCGGTGTAGCGGTTGAGGAAGAGGTTCTCGGCGACCGTGAGGTCCGGGACGATCATGAGCTTCTGGTAGACGCAGGCGACCCTGGCGCGCCACGCCGCCGTGTCGCCGAACCCCGGCGCGGGCGCGCCGGAGAAGGTCACGGTGCCGGCGTCCGGCCGCTCCATGCCGGTGAGCACGGAGACGAGCGTGGACTTCCCGGCGCCGTTGCGGCCGACGAGGGCGTGTGCCTCGCCGGCCGCGACCTCCAGGTGCACGCCGTCGAGCGCGAGCGTGGGGCCGAAGCGTTTGACGACGCCGTCGGCGCGTACGGCGGGGGGCGCCGCGGGCACGGCTCAGCCCTGCTTTTCGAGCTGGTTGGCCCACAGCTCGGGGTCGTCGACGTTCTCCTTGGTGACCAGCGGGGCCGGCAACTGGTCCTCCAGGCCGTTCGGGATCTTGACGATCGTCGAGCCGTGGTCGGTCTTGCCGGGCTTGAACTCCTTGCCCTTCAGCGCCTGCTGGGCGTAGAAGAGCGCGTACTCGGCGTAGAGGTCGGCGGGCTGGGAGACGGTCGCGTCGATCTTCCCGGCGCGGATGGCGTCCAGCTCCTCCGGGATGCCGTCGTTGGAGACGATCGTGATGTGGCCGTCCTCGCCGGCGGGCTTGAGCATCCCCTTCTGCTCCAGCAGCGCCAGGGTGGGCTGCAGGAAGACGCCGCCGGCCTGCATGTAGATGCCGTCGATCGTCTTCTCCTTGGCCAGGACGCTCTGCAGCTTGGCGGAGGCGACGTCGCCCTTCCACTCGGTGGGCAGCTCGAAGACCTCCATGTCGGGGTACTTCTCGTCCATGCACTTCTTGAACGCCACCGAGCGGTCGCGGCCGTTGATGGAGGCCAGGTCGCCCTGGAACTCCACGACCTTGCCCTTGCCGCCCAGTTGCTCGCCGAGGTATTCGCACGCCTTGACGCCGTACGCCTCGTTGTCGGCCCGTACGACCATGTAGACGTCGCCCTTGTCGGGGCGGGTGTCGACGCTGACGACGGGGATGTCCTCCTCCGCCAGCCGCTCCAGGGTGGAGGCGACCGCGCCGGTGTCCTGCGGCGCCATGATGACGGCGTCGGCGCCCTGGTCGGTGAACGCCTGCACGTTGGCGACGAGCTTGCCGATGTCGTTCTGCGAGTTGGTGATCGGCAGGGCGTCGACCACGCCGTCCGAGACGCCCTTCTTCAGGTACTGGTGGTAGGAGTTCCAGAAGTCGCTGTCGGTGCGCGGCATGTCGATGCCGACCTGGCCGTCGCCGCCGGCCGCGTCGTTGCCGCGGTTGCAGGCGGTGAGCGGGGCGAGGGCGAGGAGTGTGGTGCAGGCCGCGACGGCCGTCGTGCGAAGTCTGCGAGTCAGCATGGGAGTCCCGTCCCGTCGTTCGTCTCGGGTATGCGGCTGGGGGGTTCGGCTCGGGCCGCGGCGGGCCGGGGAGCCGGCCGTGCGGCGTGGGGTGCGGTGTGCGGTGCGTCGGGCATGGGGGCTCAGCTCCCCTGTTCCCGCTCGGCCACGGCCTGCCAGACCGGTCCGTCCGGGTAGCGGTGCGCGGCCAGCGAATCGGGGAGCATGCGCGCGGAGAAGCCGGGGGCCTCGGGTGCGCGGTAGCGGCCGTCCACGACGACGGCCGGGTCGGTGAAGTGCTCGTGCAGGTGGTCGACGTACTCGATGACGCGGTCCTCGCGGGTGCCGGAGACGGCGACGTAGTCGAACATGGCCAGGTGCTGCACCAGTTCGCACAGGCCGACGCCGCCGGCGTGCGGGCAGACCGGCACACCGTGCTTGGCGGCGAGCAGCAGGATGGCCAGGTTCTCGTTGACGCCGGCCACCCGGGCGGCGTCGATCTGCACGAAGTCGACGGCGCCGGCCTGGAGCAGTTGCTTGAACATCACGCGGTTGGCGACGTGTTCGCCGGTGGCCACCTTCACCGGCTGCCCGGCGCGGACGGCGGCGTGGCCGAGCACGTCGTCGGGGCTGGTGGGCTCCTCGATCCAGTGCGGCGCGTACGGGGCCAGGGCGGTCATCCAGCGCACGGCGTCGGCGACGTCCCAGCGCTGGTTGGCGTCCACGGCGATGCGCACTTCCGGGCCGACGGCCTCGCGGGCGAGCCGCATGCGGCGTACGTCCGCGTCGAGGTCGCCGCCGACCTTCAGCTTGATCTGGCCGAAGCCCTCGGCGACGGCGGCCTTGGAGAGCTGGACGAGCTTCTCGTCGGAGTAGCCGAGCCAGCCGGGCGTGGTGGTGTACGCGGGGTAGCCCTCGGCGCGCAGCAGCGCGGCCCGCTCGGCGCGGCCCGGTTCCGCGGCGCGCAGCAGGGCCAGCGCCTCGTCGGGGGTGAGGGCGTCGGAGAGGTAGCGGAAGTCGACGAGGGACACCAGCTCCTCGGGGGTCATGCGGGACAGGAACTCCCAGACCGGCAGGCCCGCCTGTCCGGCGGCCAGGTCCCAGGCGGCGTTGACCACGGCGCCCGCCGCCATGTGGATCACGCCCTTCTCGGGGCCGAGCCAGCGCAGTTGGGAGTCGTGGGTGAGGGTGGTGCAGAGCTCGGCCAGCTCGGCGGCGGTACGCGGCGCGGGGCGGCCGACGACGTAGGGGGCGAGGGAGCGGATGGCGGCGGCGGTGACGTCGTTGCCGCGGCCGATGGTGAAGCAGAAGCCGTGCCCCTCGACGCCGGGGTCGTCGGTGCGGATGACGACGTACGCGGCGGAGTAGTCCGGGTCGGGATGCATGGCATCCGACCCGTCGAGCTCCAGTGAGGTCGGGAAGCGGATGTCGGAGACGTCCAAATCGGTGACAGTCGGTCGCATGCAGGCTTCCCTCGCGTCTGGAACATCGGATCTTTCAGCAGTCATCCGATGTATATCGGGGTGGGCTTGCCAACGTCCAGAGGCAGTGAGTGATTTATCCGTACTGACGAGCTGCCAACCCTCCTGAAGGTGCACACCTCGGATGAATCGGTACTCGTGCCGCACGGGATACGGCGCGCCGACGGGGAAGCCTTAGGCTGGGGGCCGCATGTTTCGGAGCACGTGGCCACAGGGGCCGTCACCGCCGGAAGGAGGCGCTGGGTGATCGAGCTGGAGGGGCTGCCCGAGCTGGTCGATCCGGTGATGATCTGCGCCTTCGAGGGCTGGAACGACGCCGGTGACGCCGCCTCCTCCGCGGTCGGCCACCTCGACCGGGAGTGGAAGGGCGAGGTCTTCGCGTCGCTGGACGCCGAGGACTACTACGACTTCCAGGTCAACCGGCCCACCGTCACCCTCCACGGCGGCGTACGGAAGGTCACCTGGCCCACCACGCAGTTGTCCGCGGTACGGATCGCGGACGCCGACGGCAAGGGCAACCCGCGGGACCTGGTGCTCGTCCGCGGCATCGAGCCCAGCATGCGCTGGCGCTCGTTCTGCAACGAGATCCTGGGCTTCGCCCACGAGTTGGGCGTGGAGCTGGTCGTGCTGCTCGGCGCGCTCCTCGGCGACACGCCGCACACCCGGCCGGTGCCGGTGACGGGGGTGACCTCGGATCCGGAGCTGGCGGTGTCCATGGATCTGGAGGAGACCCGCTACGAGGGCCCGACCGGGATCGTCGGCATCCTCCAGGAGGCGTGCACGCACGCGGGCGTGCCGACCGCGAGCCTCTGGGCCGCCGTCCCGCACTACGTCTCCCAGCCGCCCAACCCGAAGGCCACCCTGGCGCTGCTCAACCGGCTCGACGACCTGATCGGCGTGCGCATCCCGCTCGGCGAGCTGCCCGAGGACGCGCGGGCCTGGCAGTTGGGCGTGGACCAACTGGCCGCGGAGGACACCGAGGTCGCGGAGTACGTGCAGACGCTGGAGGAGGCGCGCGACACCGCGGAGCTGCCGGAGGCGTCGGGCGAGGCGATCGCCCGCGAGTTCGAGCGCTATCTGCGCCGCCGGGACCCGGGCGCGGGACCGTACCTGCGCGACCTCTCCGGGCCGCAGCCCCTCGCGGACCTCACGGAGCGGGAGGAGCCGCGGGCGCCGGAGGAGCGCGACGGGGACAGCGAGGACGACGAGGACGGCGGCGGTACGGACGCGGCGGAGGGCGCCGCGGAGCCGGAGGCCGACGGCGCCGGGAAGGACTCCGGGACCGCCGAGGACGACGGGGACACCGGGGCCGCGGAGGACGCGGACGCCACGGAGGGTCCGGACGGCCCGGACCGTAGCGCGGGCGACGGCGCCTCCGACGACGGCACCGACACCGATGCCGGGACCGGCGACCGCAAGCGCCCCGGTCGCGACGGCGAAGGCGAGGCCGGCGGCAAGGACTGACGCCGGCCCGCCCGTACCGCTACAGCGCCACGCCCAGCAGCGCGTCCACCGCCCGCGAGACCACGCCCGGCGCTCCCGTGTCCGTACCGCCCTCGGCGCGCTGCAGCGCCGCCCAGCGGTCCACGGCGGCCAGCGCCGCGGGCGAGTCCAGGTCCTCCGCCAGCGCGGCGCGGACCTCCTCCACGAGCCCTTCCGCGGGCGGCCCCTCGGGCCGGGAGACGGCATCGCGCCAGCGCGCCAGCCGCCGCTCCGCCTGCTCCAGCCCGTGGGCGGTCCACTCCCAGTCCGTGCGGTAGTGGTGGGCGAGGAGCGCGAGCCGTACGGCCACGGGGTCGACGCCGTCGCGGCGCAACTGGGAGACGAAGACCAGGTTGCCCTTGGACTTCGACATCTTCTCGCCGTCGAGGGCGACGAGCCCGGAGTGCACGTACGCCTTGGCGAAGGGGAACTCGCCCGTCAGCACCTGCGCGTGGGACGCGCCCATCTCGTGGTGCGGGAAGATCAGGTCGCTGCCGCCGCCCTGCACGTCGAAGGTCATGCCGAGGTGGTCGAGCGAGATGGCGACGCACTCGATGTGCCAGCCCGGCCGGCCGCGGCCCAGCGAGCCGCCGTCCCAGCTCGGCTCGCCCTCGCGGGCGGCGCTCCAGAGCAGCGGGTCGAGCGGGTTCTTCTTGCCCGGCCGGTCGGGGTCGCCGCCGCGCTCGGCGGACAGCTCCCGCATGGTGGCGGCGTCGAGCCCGGAGACACCGCCGAAGCGGGGGTCGGATTCGACCGAGAAGTAGACGTCGCCGTCGAGTTCGTACGCCGCACCGGCGTCGCGCAGTCGCTCCACGAGGGGCACGATCCGCGGTATCGCCTCCACGGCGCCGACGAACTCGCGCGGCGGCAGGTTCCGCAGGGCCGTCATGTCGTCGCGGAACAGGTCCGTCTCGCGGTCGGCGAGCAGGGTCCAGTCCTCACCCGTCTCGGCGGCCCGGACGAGCAGCGGGTCGTCGACGTCCGTGACGTTCTGGACGTAATGGACCTGCCGCTTGTTGTCCAGCCAGACGCGCTGCACGAGGTCGAACGCGGTGTACGTAGCCGCGTGCCCCATGTGGGTGGCGTCGTAGGGGGTGATACCGCAGACGTAGATGCGGGCCTCCGGGCCGGGATCGAGGGTGACGAGCCCTCCGGTCGCGGTGTCGTGGAGGCGGAGGTCGCGGCCGGTGCCGGGGAGCACCGGGACCTCGGGAGCAGGCCAGGCATGCATGTAAACGAGCGTAACCGGCGGTTGCCTGGTGAAACGACCCGGGCGGCGCGAGGCCGCGGATTCGGACAGGGGTGGGAGGGTTCGTACGGAATACGCCCGCGCGGCACGGGCGCGGGGACCGGCCGGGTCAGACCGGCGGCCAGGGGATGGCGGGCCACTCGCCGCTGGGCTCCGGGTGCCGTCCCGAGGCCAGCAGGGCGGCGGTACGGGCACGCAGCGCGGCCACCTCCGCCGCCGTGATCAGCGGCGCCAGCCGGGCCGCCAGCGGGCCCTCGGGGGCGAGCCCGGCCGCGAGCCGGTGCAGCACCGCGACGGCCTCGGCGGGCAGCGGCTCGCCTGCCCAGCCCCACAGCAGGGTGCGCAGCTTGTCGTCGGTGTGGAACGTCACACCGTGGTCGATGGCGTAGAGCCGGCCGCCGGCGGCGGGCAGCAGGTGGCCGCCCTTGCGGTCGCCGTTGTTGATCACGGCGTCGAGGACGGCGAGGCGGCGCAGCCGGACGTCGTCGGCGTGCACGAGCAGCGCGGGGCGGCCCTCGCCGGTCTCGGCGTAGCCGACGGCCTTCCAGCCGGGTCCCGGCTCGTCGCCCTCGACGAGGGCGAGCAGATCGGCTCCGCCGGGCGCACCCGTGTCGTCCCGTCCCGACTGCCCGTCCGTCCCGTCCGGTGCATCCGGTGCGTCCGTACCGTCCTGCTCGTCCTGCTCGTCCGCGGGCGGGATCCAGAGCTGGCACATGCCCTGGCCGAACGGGCCGTCCCGCAGCACCGTCGGCGGCACCAGCCCCCAGCCGGTGGCCTCCGAGACCTCGTACGCCGCGACCTCGCGCTGCGCCAGCGTGCCCTCGGGGAAGTCCCACAGCGGCCGCTCCCCCGCGACCGGCTTGTACACGCACTCCGCCGTGCGCCCGGCGTGGGCGACGGTGCAGAACAGGACCGCGTTCGACGCGCCGCGGATGCGCCCGGCGACGGTCAGCTCGCCGCCGGTGAGCAGCGCGCGGGCCTCGTCGGACGCCAGGGCGAGCGGGCTCACTCCCCCCGGCGGTATCCGTTCTGGCGCGGACATACGTGTCCCTCCGGGTCGAGCGGCAGGCTGCACAGCGGGCAGGGCGGCCGGCCGGCGTTCACCACGTCGTTGGCCCGCTTGGCGAAGGCGCGCGCCATCTGCCCGGTGAGGCGTACGCGCAGCATCGGCGGGCCGTTCTCGTCGTCCTGCAGCAGCGCCTCCTCGGCCGCCGCCAGGTCTTCGTCGGAGTCGGCGTCCAACTCGACCAGAGCCTGCGCCTCGACGACCATCCGCTCGCTCTCCGCGTCCCACGCCAGGGCCATCGTGCCGACCCGGAACTCCTCCTCGATGGGGGCGTCCAGGGGCGCGGTGTCGGACAGGTCGGCGGGGGCGACGGCCGGCACGTCGCTGGTGCCGCCGCTGCGCCGTACCACCTCGTCGAGAAGCTCGTCGATCCGCTGGGCCAGCGCGGACACCTGCGCCTTCTCCAGCGCAACGCTGGTCGTACGGCCGGACTTGGACGCCTGCAAGAAGAAGGTGCGGCGCCCCGGCAGCCCGACCGTGCCGGCCACGAAGCGGTCCGGCGGGTCGTAGAAGTACACCTCACGCGGCACGTGCTGCTCCGATTACTCGACTCCTGAACGGGATCCGCTGCGGGCCCGATCCGACCACCCTACTGCGCTTGCTGATCATCGGGGATCAACCGGCTCCGGCACCGCCACCGACCTCCGCGGCCGACGCGTCCGCCGCGCTTTCCCGCGCCCCGTCCGCCCCCGGCGCCGCCGCGGGAGGGGGCGGCGCGAGGCCGTCGAGCGACCCGCTGTCGCCGAGCCGGAGCACGAAGGGGCGCAGGGGCGTGTACCGGATCGCGGTGACGGAGGCGGGGCCGACGGCGATGCGCTGGAAGAGGTCCAGGTGCATCCCGAGGGCGTCCGCCACCACGGACTTGATGACGTCGCCGTGACTGCACATCACGTACAGCGCCTCCGGGCCGTGCTCGGCGAGCACGGTGGCGTTCCAGCCCCGTACCGCCTCGACGGCGCGCGCCTGCATCGCGCGCATCGACTCGCCGCCGGGGAACACCGCCGCCGACGGGTGCTGCTGCACGGTGGCCATCAGCGGGTCCTCCGCCAGCTCGGCGAGCTTGCCGCCGGTCCACTCGCCGTAGTCGCACTCGGTCAGCCGCTCGTCGACGTGCACCGGCAGCTCCGGGCGGGCGGCCAGCAGCGGCTTGAGGGTCTCGCGGCAGCGTTCGAGCGGGCTGGTGACCACGGCGGCGGGCGTCAGGGCGGCCAGCCGGGCGGGCAGCGCGGCGGCCTGCTCCGTACCGCGTCCGTCCAGCGCGACGCCCGGGCTGCGGCCGGCGAGCACGCCGTCCACATTGGCCGTGGACCGGGCGTGCCGGAGCAGGAGGAGGGTGGGCATGGCAGCCAGCGTACGTCCTGCGCGACAGGCGGCACGGTTCGGGAAAGAATGACGGTGTGATCGTCGACTGCGCGCTCTACCGGCACGGCCGGCGCGTGCCCGCGCCCGCCGACGTCCCGGCGGTGCTCGCGCAGGCGCGCGTCGACGAGGACACTTTCTGCTGGATCGGGCTCTTCGAGCCGTCGCGCGAGGAGTTCGACGACCTGACCCGGGGGCTCGGTCTGCACCCCCTCGCGGCGGAGGACGCGGTCACCGCGCACCAGCGGCCGAAGCTGGAGGTGTACGACGCGGCGCTGTTCCTCGTGCTCAAGCCCGTGCTCTACGACGACAGCACCGACACCATCACCGTCAGCGAGATCAACACCTTCGTCGGCGACTCCTTCGTGGTCACCGTCCGGCACGGCGAGGCGAACCCCCTCGGCCGGGTCCGGGCCCGGCTGGAGGGGCAGCCGGAGGTGCTGGCGCACGGGCCGACGGCGGTGGTGTACGCCGTGTGCGACGCCGTCGTCGACAACTACCTGGACGTCGCGGACGACTTCCACACCGACCTGGAGGAGCTGGAGGCCGAGGTCTTCCAGCCGAGCGGCCGCGACCCCGGCCGCTCGGCGGGGCGGATCTACGACTTCAAGCGGCAGGCGCTGGAGTTCCGCCGCGTCACCGGACCGCTGGCCGACCCGATCGCGCGGCTGGCGGGATCGGCGCTGCCGTTCGTCAACGAGCGGGCGCGCCCGTTCTTCCGCGACGTCGGCGACCACCTCATGCGCGTCAACGAGCACCTGGAGACCATCGACCGGCTGCTGTCCGACATCCTCGCCGCGCACCTCGCGCGGGTGGGGGTGCAGCAGAACGACGACATGCGGAAGATCTCCGCGTACGCCGCCATGGCGGCGGCGCCGACCGTCATCGGCAGCATCTACGGGATGAACTTCGACCACATGCCGGAGCTGCACTGGACGCTCGGGTACCCGGCGGTGCTGCTGGTGATGGCGTCGGTGGTGCTGTCGCTCTACGTGTTCTTCCGCCGGCGCGGCTGGCTGGGCAGCGGCGGGCGCTGAGGGCCGCGGCCCCGCGGCGGGGTGCCGTTCGTATCGTTCGCAGCGGCTGGGTCGGCTGGGTCGGGTGCGTTCGCGTCAGGCGAACTCGGCCGCGGTGCGCGGCGGCGGCCCGCCGAGGGCGTCGCGGAACTCCGGCATCCGCAGCCTGACCATCCGCCGCCAGCCGCCGGCGCGTTCGTACGCGTAGATCGCGTCGATGCCCGCGGACAGCAGCGCGCGCCTGGCGCGCGACCACTTCAGGATCCGCCCCATGTGCGCCATCACCGCGTGGCTCACGTCCCGGTACACCCGGATCTCCGCCAGCGCCGCCTCGCGCAGCGCCGCCTCGACGCGGCGGCCGTGGCCGTGCGCGGCCATGGTCAGCAGTTCCTCGTGGCAGTAGGCGAGGTGGTTGTCCTCGTCGTGGGAGATCATCCGCACCGCCCGGCCGATGTCCGGGTGGTCGCCGAAGTACCTGAGGAGCATCCGCATCTGGTCCGATGCCCGCTGCTCGGTGACCCTGCTGTGCGCGAGGTACGTGATGATGTCGGCCTCGGTGAGCTGCCCGTCCCGGCGGAGTCGGTCGTGGGCGAGGCCGATGCCGATGCCCTCCAGCAGCATCGTGTAGTCGGTCTCGGCGGGTACGGCCACCGGCTCCAGGCCGCGCTTCTTCATCAGGGCGTTGAAGATGCGGCCGTGCTTGTCCTCGTCGGCGCCGTGCCTGGCCACCTTGGGGGCCAGCTCCCGGTACGAGTCGGGGACGAGGTCGGAGATGCGGGCGTTCTCCCAGCCGCCCTGGGTCTCCCCGGCGGCGGCGATGGAGCAGAACAGCCGGAAGGTGTCGTCGTTGTCGAGGATCTCCTTGTACAGGTCCTTGGCCGAGAGCATGTCACCGTCGCCTTTCACTGCCGGAATACACCCGTATCCGAGTGAATGACGGGGATGGGCATGACGCAACACCCGCGGTGCGCACCATCCGCCATGCGGGCGATCCGTAACCGATGCGGGGGCGGCGCGTTGGGTGGATGACGGCCGTGGCGGGGAGGACCCCGAGCCCCCACCACGGCCGCCCGGTCCGGCCCGCGGGGGGGCTCAGGCGAGGCCGGCGCGCTCCAGCGCTTCCACCCCGGCGCGTACGCCCGCGATGCGCTCCTCCCGCGTGAACCCGGACGGCGCCAGCGACAGCGAGGTCACCCCTGCCTCGGCGTACGCCCCCATCCGGTCGGCGATCCGCTCCACCGGGCCGAGCAGCGTGGTGGCGTCGATCAGGTCCTGCGGCACGGCGGCGGCCGCGGCGGCCTTGTCTCCTGCGAGGTACGCGGACTGGATCTCGGCGGCCTCCCGCTCGTACCCCATACGGCCGGCGAGACGGTTGTAGAAGTTCTGCTTGGCGCTGCCCATGCCGCCGACGTAGAGGGCGGTGTACGGGCGGAAGACGTCGGCGAGGGCCGCCACGTCGTCGCCGAGGGCCAGGGGGACCGTGGGCACGATGTCGAAGCCCGCCAGCTCCTTGCCGGCCTTCGCCCGCCCGGCGCGCACGTGGCGCAGGGTGGTCTCCTCGGCGTGCTCGGGCGAGTAGAAGACCAGCAGGGCGCCCTCGGCGATCTCGCCGGTCTGCTCCAGGTTCTTCGGGCCGATGGCGGCGATGTAGACGGGGATGTGCTCCCGGACCGGGTGCACGGTCAGCTTGATCGGCTTCCCGGCCCCGTCGGGCAGCGGCAGCGTCCAGTGCTCGCCCGCGTACGACAGGCGTTCGCGCGACAGCGCCTTGCGCACGATCTCCACGTATTCGCGCGTGCGGGCGAGCGGCTTGCCGAACTCCACCCCGTACCAGCCCTCGGAGACCTGCGGCCCGGAGACGCCGATGCCGAGGCGGAAGCGGCCCTCGGTGAGCGAGTCGAGGGTGGCCGCGGTCATCGCGGTCATGGCGGGGGCGCGGGCCGGGATCTGGAAGATCGCGGAGCCCACGTCGATCCGCTCGGTCTTGGCGGCGACCCAGCTCAGCACGGTGGCCGCGTCGGAGCCGTACGCCTCGGCCGCCCAGCACACCTCGTAGCCGAGGCGGTCCGCCTCCTGCGCGACGGCGAGGTTGTCGGCGTCCATGCCGGCGCCCCAGTAGCCGAGGTTGATCCCGAGCCGCATGCGGGCCTCCCTGCTCTCCGGCGCCTCGCGCCGAGGTTTCGTACCGGTGGGTAATATATCTGTGCGACTCTAGCGCGGCGGTCCCCGCCGCGCAGCGCGCCGTCCCCAGTAATCTCAACGCCCATGGAGCACAGGCAACTCGGCCGCACGGGCCTTCGCGTCTCCCGCATGGGACTGGGCACCCTCACCTGGGGGCGGGACACCGGGGAGCCCGAGGCGGCCGGACTGCTGAAGACGTTCTGGGAGGCCGGCGGGACGCTCGTCGACACCGCCGACGTGTACGCGGACGGGGGCGCGGAGTATCTGCTGGGACGCCTGCTGGGGAACCTCGTGCCGAGGCGGGACATCGTCGTCGCCACGAAGGCGGGCAGCGTGCCCGACCCCGAGCGCCGCTTCGACACCTCCCGGCGGCATCTGCTGAGCGCGCTCGACGCCTCGCTGGAGCGGCTGGGCACCGACTACGTCGACCTCTGGCAGGTGCACGCCTTCGACCCGTACACACCGATGGACGAGACCCTCCAGGCCCTCGACACCGCCATAGCGAGCGGCCGGGCCCGCTACGCGGGCGTGAGCAACTTCAGCGGCTGGCAGCTCGCCAAGGCCGCGACCTGGCAGCTCGCGGGAGCCGCGGGCGGCGGCGCGGGCGCGGTCGGCGGGCGGACGCGGCTGGCGTCGACGCAGATGGAGTACTCGCTGCTGCAGCGCGGGGTGGAGCGGGAGGTGCTGCCGGCTGCGCTGGACCTGGGCGTGGGTCTGCTGCCGTCGTCGCCGCTCGGCCGGGGCGTCCTGACCGGCAAGTACCGCGACGCCACCCCGCCGGGGTCGCGGCTGGCCTCGGAGCACCTGGCGCCGTTCGTCACGCCGTACCTGGACGAGGAGGCGAGCCGGGTGGTCGAAGCGGTGACCACGGCGGCGGACGGCCTCGCGGTGACGCCGCTGGAGGTGTCGCTCGCGTGGGTACGGGACCGGCCGGGGGTGGCGGCGCCGCTGGTGGGGGCGCGCAACGCCGAGCAGTTGTCGGCGGCGTTGTCGGTGGAGGGTCTTACGCTTCCTGACGAGATCTGCGAGGCGCTGGACGACGTGTCGGCGCCCGTGCACCGCTATCCCGATCAGGACTGGAGCACGCTGTGAACGACGCACCGGAGGCCGCGGAGACGGCGGCGGGGGGCGGTACGGGGCCGGGGGCTGCGGGGGACGGCGGCGGGGGCACGGAGTCCGGGGCAGACGGGGCGCCCGGCGGGACCGGCGGGGACGAGTCGGGCGGGGGCGCGGAGACGGGCGCGAGTGCCGGGGGCGACGCAGGTACCGGGGCCGACGCGAGGGCGGCGGCCGGTGGGTCCGGCGAGGGCGCGGGCGGTGGCGAGGAGCGGCCCAGGCGGGCCGCTGCGCCCGTCGAGAGCGGGGCGGCGCTGACCGGGAAGGCGGCGGAGCTGATGGCCGCCGTGCGGGCCGTGGAGAGCGGCGAGCGGGACGCGGCCGCGTTCTTCTCCACGCCGGTGCGAGCGCCCCGGCCCGCACGGAGCGCGGAGCCGCCGGCCGGGGCGAGGACGGCGCCGGAGGCCGGTGGGGGCGCCGGGGCCGGAAGCGAGCGGGGGGAGCCGGTGCGGGCGCCGGAGCCGAGCGCCGAAGCGGTCGCCGCCGTACGGGTGTTGCTCGCCGGCGCGGGCGCTCCCGAGGATCTTGCGGCGCGGGTCGCGGGGCAGTTCGGCGAAGGTGCGGCGGAGTTGCTGCGTGCGGACCCGTGGCAGTTGCTCGCGGTGCCGGGCGTACGGCCGTCGCAGGCCGACGAGTTCGCCCGCGGGCTGCTGGAGTCCGCGGAGCCCGGCGACGAGCGCCGGGTGGAGGCGCTGGTGGGCTGGCTGCTGGCGCAGGCGGCCCTCAGGGGGCACACCGCGCTGGAGTTCCCGGCGCTGGCGGAGGCCCTGTCGGGGTACGGGGTGCCGGAGGCCGAGGAGGCGCTGCGCGACGCGGCGTCGACGGGCGGCGTGCTCGTCTTCGAGGAGCGCGAGGAGCCGCCCGCCGCGGCCCCCGCACCGGAGGGCGGTGAGGACGCCGAGGAGGAGATTCCCGTACGGCTGCTGCTCGGCCTGGAGCGCTACGCGATGGCGGAAGAGGGCCTGGCGGACGGCCTGTCCCGGCTCGTCAACACGTTCACCGCGCCCCCGGGTTCGGCGGCGGCCGACGCCGACGCCGACGCCGACGCCGACGCCGACGAACAGGGTGAGGACGCCGCCGTGCGCGTCGTCGGCGCCGATGCGTGGGAGGCCGCGGCCGGCACCGCACCGTCGCCGTCGGCCGCGGAGCTGATCCGTGCCGCCGCGGGCAGCGGGCTCGTGCTGCACAGCGGCGGCGAAGCCGCGCGCGCGGAGCCGGCGGCGCTGGTCGCCGCCGCCCGCGCCCTGGGGCTGCGCGCGTACGCGGCGGCCCACACCGACGACGGCCGCACCCGCCTGGCCGCTCTGCTCACCGCGGCGGCCACGGGCCCTGAGGCCGCCGCGGAGGGCCGCTCCGGAACGGGCGCGGGGGACCCGGCCGCCGGCGGAGCCGTGACCGTGCGCGGGCTGCTCTCCGGCCGGGAGGGGCCCGGGCGCGACGCCGACGGCCTGCTCGCCGTCGACGTCCTGGCCGTGCTGGACGCGCCGCAGCTCGACGCCGAGGCCGCCGCCGCCCTCGTCGAGGCCCTGCCCGACGGCGCCCGGCTGGTCCTCAGCGGCGACCCCGGGCTGCTGGAGTCCGCGGGCCCCGGCCGGGTCTACGCCGACGTGGCCGCCGCCCGGGTCTGCCCGCGGGTGACCTCCCGCACCCCCGACCCGGGGCCGATCGGCGAGCTGGTCTCCGGCGTCGGCGCCGGCGAGCTGCAGGCCGTGGCGGCGCCCGGCAAGGAAGTCGTGATCGTCCCGGTGCAGGACCCGGGCGAGGCGGTCCACCGCACGGTGCAGCTCGTCGCGGACTCCGTACCGCGCGCCCTCGGGGTGCCCGCCGCGGACACGCAGGTGATCGCCGTGGGGCACGGCGGCGCCGCGGGCACCCGGGTGCTGAACGCGGCGCTGAAGGAGCGGCTGAACCCCGGGCCCGGCGCGTTCGGCGGCTTCGACGCGGGCGACCGCGTCGTCTACGTCCCCGCCCCCGGCACCGCCGTGCCCGGACTGGTCACCTCCGGTGACGACGCCGGGCTGCACCTCGACTGCGGCGGCACCGCCGTCGTCGTCCGTCCCGACCGGGTCGCCGAGGCCGTACGGCACGGCTGGGCGCTGACCGCGCACCAGGCGGCGGGGCGGCGCTGGCCCGCCGCGGTGGTCGTGGTGCCCGGGGACGCGGAGGCGGCGCTGAGCCGCGCGTGGGCGTACACGGCGTTCAGCCGCGGCGAGCGGCACTTGTCCGTCGTGCACGGCGCGGGCCCCGTGCTGGCCCGGCGCCTCGCGGAGGTGCCCGCCCCGCGGCGTACGACACGGCTGCGCGGCCTGCTCGACACCCAGACGCGGGCCTGACCGCAGAGCCGGCACGGGGCGGCACCGGAGGGCGTCAGACAGCGCTGGACGGCGTCAGGCGGTACGGGGAGGGGCCCGGCGCGTCCGCGCCGGGCCCCTCGACAGCATCGTGCTCAGCGGCCCGTGTCCACCCGCTCCAGCTCGTCGTCGCCGTCGTCCAGGTCGTCGAGCGCATCGACCACCCGGTCGTCCTCGCGCACCTCGGCGTCCTCGTCCTCGATGTCCGCCTCGTCGTCCGCGTCGAAGTCGAGTTCGTCCTCGAACGACGCGCTGACGTCGAAGCGGCAGATGACCAGCTCGGGGTCGACCTGGTCGAACGGTGCCGACAGCCACTCCCCCGGCTCCGCCGGCTCCTCCGCCGCCGCCACCCAGACCGCGGAGTCGCCCTCGGAGAGGCCGAACTCCCGGTGCCGCGAGGCGATCTCGTCCGGTTCGAACTCACCGAAGAGCACGCCGACCGCCGCCGTCAGACTGCTGCCCACGGCCTCCCGGTCCCCGGTCTCGTCCCCGCCCGCGACGTCCGGGTCGAGGTCGGCGATGCGCTGTGCCTGAGCCAGCAGCCGGTGCGGCTCCGCCACGGTGTAGTCCCGGCGGATGAGGACGCTGAGCGCCCCCGGCTCGTCGGGCCCGGTGTAGGCGGGCAGCGTGTCGCTGCTGGGGATCTCGAAGGGGGTCACCTCGTCGTGGACCTCGTACAACACCTCGTCGTACGCCTCGGCTGCCGCTGCCAGCTCCTCGAAGGCGGCATAGACGGCAGAGCCCTCCTCGCCAGACCGGCGCTCGACCGCTTCGAGGTGGCGGTCGATCGCGGCTTTCAGCACCGACGCGGCGGCGCGTACCTCGGCAGCCGTAGGCTGCGCAGCATCAGACATAGTGCAGACGCTATCCGGAGCGAGGCACTTTCCGCACAATGGATGCGATGCCGGAATACGAGTTTCGTGATGTCTATGTGCCGCGGGGAGTCTCACGGGCCGCCGCGGCGAGGCTTCTGACCGACCAAGCCGAGTACGGGCACTGGGAGTTGCACCGGCTCCGGCTGTACCCCGACGGCAGCCGCAGGGCGCGGCTGCGGCGCCGGATCATCAGACAGGTGCGAGCGACGTGGTGAGCCCCGCGGAGGCGCATCCCTAGCGTGGACAAGCCGCTGACCTGCGGTTTCCACGTTGCCCAGGGGGCCGGCGCCGGACGGTGCCGGGCGAGGGCGGGGACGGGCGGGACGACCGAGACGGCGAAGGGGCGGGTCCGGCTGTCAGGACCCGCCCCTGCCGTCGGCTACTTGATCAAGGTGCCGGCCCTGGTCAGGCCGCCTGCCTGCCCAGGGTTGCCTACTTGATCACATTGCCGGCTTGATCACGTTGCCGCGTGCTCAGGCCGCGGACACGCGGGCGCGGCGGTAGAGCACCGCACCGCCCAGCAGCAGGCCGCCGCTGAGCGGGATGAGGGCGCCCACCGGGATCTCGGAGCCGGTCTCCGCGAGCTGCTCGACGGGCGCGCCCGCGTGCGTCTCGTGGTTCGGCGGGGTGTGGCTCCGGTCCTTGGGCTCGTCGGGCCGGTCCGGGGTGCCGGGCTGCTCGGGGGTGTCCGGCACGTCGGGGCGGTCCGGCACGTCGGGCCGGTTCGGCTCCTCCGGCGTCGGCGGCTCCTCGGGCTTGGGCGGCTTCGGGGTGTCCGGGGTGGCGCCGTTGCCGCACTCGTTGCCGAAGGCGGCGTTGCCGACGCCGACGACGTTCGCGGAGTTGCCGCACGCGTTCACCGGGACGTCCACGGGCGCCTGCACCGTGTTGCCGGAGAGCAGGCCCGGAGACTGCGACGACACGCCCTGGGCCGCGGCGCCGCCGGTGGCATGGCCGCCGGTCTCGCCGCCGGAGCCGGACTTCGTGCCGCCGCCGTCGTTGACGCACGTGTTGCCGTACGCGGGATTGAGCAGCCCGACGACGTTCACCGTGTTGCCGCACGCGTTCACCGGTACGTGCACCGGTGCCTGAACCGTGTTGCCTGAGGCGACGCCCGGGGAGTTCTGCGCGGCGCCCTCGGCGCCCGCGTCGGCCTGTGCCGCTGCGCCGCCTACGGCGACCAGCAGGCCGCCCGCGGCGGCGATGGTGAACAGGCCCTTCCTTGCGACATGTCGCATGGGTCTTTCCTGCCTTCTGAGCTCTGGGTACTCGAGCAGGCGGGCCGTCCCCGTCCCGCTCGTCCAAAAAGCCCGTCCGGCCCCGGGGCGCTGCAGCGCGCTCCGGGGCCGTACGGTCACACCCTTACGGGAGGTTCAACGTCACTTGTTGACGCAGGTGTTGCCGAACGCCGGGTTCAGCAGACCGACCACGTTCACGGTGTTGCCGCAGGCGTTCACGGGGATGTGAATCGGGACCTGGACGACATTGCCGGAGATCACGCCCGGGGACTGCACGGCAGCGCCCTGCGCACCCGAGTCGGCAGCGGCGACGCCGGCACCAGCCAGCATCAGACCGCCCGTGGCGGCCGCCGCGGCGACAACCTTCTTGATCATTCTTCCTCCTCATTGACGGTGCGGCCCCAGCAGCGGACCGCACCCAATGCAACGACGAGGGAGGTTTCGAGCTACGCGCTTATCGTGCCATTCACCCGTTTCAGTCCGTTTGGCACAGGTGGCCGATTCGACGGCATGTGCCACCTGTCCGCACCCGCGCTGCCACCGGAGAGAAACCCCGGCTCAGCAGGCGTCGAGGAACCGGTCCAGCACCCTGACGCCGAACTGCAGGCCCGCGACCGGCACCCGCTCGTCGACCCCGTGGAACATCCCGGCGAAGTCCAGCTCCGGCGGCAACTGCAGCGGCGCGAAGCCGAAGCAGCGGATGCCGAGGTCGTCGAAGGACTTGGCGTCGGTGCCGCCGGAGAGGCAGTACGGCACGGCGCGGGCGATCGGGTCCTCCGCCTTCAGCGCCGTCGCCATGGCCTCCACCAGCGCCCCGTCGAAGGTGGTCTCCAGCGCCTTGTCGGCGTGCACGTCCTCGCGCTTGACGCGCGGGCCGAGGATCCGGTCGAGGTCGGCGAGGAACTCCTCCTCGTACCCCGGCAGGAAGCGGCCGTCGACGTGCGCCGTGGCCTGCCCGGGGATCACGTTCACCTTGTAGCCCGAGCCGAGCATGGTGGGGTTGGCGGTGTTGCGGAGGGTGGCGCCGATGATCTTCGCGATGCCGCCGAGCTTGGCGAGGGTGGCCTCCATGTCCTCGGGGTCCAGCTCGACGCCGAGGGCGTCGCCGAGTTCGTCGAGGAAGCCGCGTACGGACTTGGTCAGCCGCACCGGGAACTCGTGCCTCCCCAGCCGGGCCACGGCCTCGGAGAGTTCGGTGATGGCGTTGTCGCGGTTGGTCATCGAGCCGTGCCCCGCGGTCCCGTCGACCGTCAGGCGCATCCAGTGCATGCCCTTCTGCGCGGTCTCGATGAGATACAGCCGCACGTCCTCGTTCACGGTGAACGAGAAGCCGCCGACCTCGCCGATGGCCTCGGTCACGCCCTCGAACAGCTCGGGCTTGGTGTCCACGAGGTGCCTGGCGCCGTAGAGACCGCCGGCCTCCTCGTCGGCGAGGAAGGCGAGCACGACGTCGCGCGGGGGCTTGCGCCCGGTGCGCAGCCGCTCGCGTACCACGGCGAGGGTCATGGCGTCCATGTCCTTCATGTCCACCGCCCCCCGCCCCCAGACGCAGCCGTCGGCGACCTCGCCGGAGAAGGGGTCGTGGGTCCAGTCGGCGGCGTTGGCCGGCACGACGTCGAGGTGCCCGTGGATGAGCAGCGCGGGACGCGAGGAGTCCTCGCCCTCGATCCGCGCGACGGTCGACGCGCGCCCGGGGTGCGACTCGAAGATCTCCGGCTCCAGCCCCACCTCGGCCAGCTTCTCCGCCACGTACTCCGCGGCCGCGCGCTCCCCCGGCCCGGAGTGGTCGCCGTAGTTGCTGGTGTCTATCCGGATCAGCTCACGGCAGAGGTCGACGACCTCGCTCTCCGCGCGCTCGACGGTGCCGCCACGGGCGTTCTCCGGCTGGCTCACGATGCCTCCCTGGCACGTTCGGGGTCCACGCCCCATCCTGCCCCGCCGGACCCCCCGACCCAACCCGCGGGGTGATCGCGGGCCCCCTCGGGTTTGCTAGGGTGTACCGCGTCGCAGCGGCTCCGCCCGCGCGGCATCCACCGGTCCAGGTGGCGGAATGGCAGACGCGCTAGCTTGAGGTGCTAGTGCCCGTATTAGGGCGTGGGGGTTCAAGTCCCCCCCTGGACACCATCCTTGTTCCGACCGTCGCGGATCTCCTTCCTGGCCGTCCCGCGTTCTCCGGGTACTTGATCACGCTGCGCCACGGGCGCTGCCGACGAGCGCAGGGGCGACGGCCGCGGACGCGGCTCGCCGGGATCAACCGGCTTCGCGTTCCACCGGCAGCCACAGCTCGGCATCGGCCTCGCTGCCGTCCGCCGACATCCGGGTGCGAAGGATCTCCGGCCCGGGGCGGCTCCGGTACGGGTTCGAGGGGAACCACTCGGTGAAAACGTCCCGCCACAGCGCCTGGATCGCCTCCGGTACCGGCCCCGAGGTGGTGAACACCGCCCATGTCCCGGCCCGCACGGGCAGCGTGGCCATGCCCTCCGGCGCGACCGCCGAGGTGGCGACCCCGTGGTAGTAGTCGAGGGAGGTGCCCTCCGCCCGGCTGGGATCGAGGTCGTCGCAGACCGCGAGAATGCCGTGCGGCTCCTGGTCGGACAGCTCCTCCAGCAACTCCCTCACCCGGTCGCCGGTCCCGCGGACGAAATCGATGATCGCCTGGTTCGGCCCCGAGTGCACGAGCGGCACCCGGGCCTTCGCCCCGACCACGTGGAACTCCGGCTTGTGCACGACGCGGTAGCGCATACTGCTGCTCCCGCCGACGATGAGGCGGAAGGTCATCCGGGGCTGGGAGCTGAGCGCCGCACCGGTGCGCCGCGCCTCGCCCGGCCCCACGCCGTGCACCGCGCGGAACGCCCGCGCGAACGCCTCCCCCGAGCCGTATCCGTACCGCACCGCGATCTCCAGCAGCGTCCGCTCCCCCGCCAGCACCTCCGCGCCCGCGACGGTCAGCCGACGGCGCCTGACGTACTCCGCCAGCGGCATCCCCGCGAGCGCCGAGAACATCCGCCGCAGGTGGTACTCCGAGGTCGCGGCGACCCGCGCCAGCTCGGCTGCGTCGACGGAGCCGTCGAGCCGCCGCTCGATGTGCTCCATGGCCTGATTGAGCCGCTCCAGCACGCTCGCCTCCAAGATCCCGGCCATCGATTCAATCAGGCGCGGGCCTGAATGCCGCACCCGAGAAAAGCGGTGCGGCAAGTGTCGGGTGACGGGGACGGCCGGCGCCTCACGATGGCGGCATGGACGACACGACCCTGGTATCCCGCTTCCTCAGCGACGGCTTCGTCAAGCTGGAGGGCGCCGTCGCGCCCCGCGTGGCAGCGAGCTGCGCGCGGCTGCTGTGGCGGGAGACCGGCTGCGACCCGGACGACCCGGAGACATGGACGCGGCCCGTGCACTGGGTCGGTGAGATGACACAGGGACCGTTCGCCGCCGCCCCCAACTCCCCCGCCCTGCACCGGGCGTACGACCTGCTGGCCGGCGTGGGCCGCTGGCAGCCGCGCTACTCGCTCGGCACCTTCCCGCTGCGCTTTCCGCACGCGGACGAGCCCGACGACGCGGGCTGGCACATCGAGGGCGGCTATGCGGTGGAGGGCGAGACCTGGCCCTTCACCAATCTCCGCTCCCACGGCCGGGCCCTGCTGATGCTGTTCCTCTTCAGCGAGGTGGGCGAAGAGGACGCCCCGACCCGGATCCGGGTCGGCTCCCACCTCGACGTGCCGAAGGTGCTGGAGCCGTACGGGGAGGAGGGCGCGAGCGGCCTGGCCATCGCGCCGGACCTCGTGGCGGCATCCGCCCACCGGCCCCTGGCCCTCGCCACCGGTTCCCCGGGGGACGTCTTCCTGTGCCATCCGTTCCTCGTCCACGCGGCGCAGCCGCACCACGGGGCACGACCGCGCTTCATGGCCCAGCCACCGCTGATGCCGGCCGCGCCGTACGCACTGGAGCGCGCCGACGGCGCGTACTCACCCGTCGAAATCGCGATCCGCAGGGCCCTGTGACAGCCCACCCCGGGCCGCCCGGCGGCTCCGTCGCGGTGAGTTCCTAGACGGCGGCTTCGACGGCCGTGCCGGCCTGAAGTGGTGGCGGCGCCGTTCGGTGCCGCCGGCCGTCCCCGGCGCCCGCCCGGCCGGGGCGGGGGGTTCGGCCGGGTGGGTGACGGGGGCCGGGGGTCAGCGGGAGAGTTTGCGTTTGAGCTGGGCCTTGTTCATCGAGGAGCGGCCGTGGATGTTGCGGCGCCTGGCCTCCGCGTAGAGCTGGTCGTACGTCGGCCCCGCGGCGCCGCCGTGGGAGCGGAGGCCGCCGCGGCGGGCGGAGGAGACGTCGCGGGTGGCAGTGCGGCTCGCGGTGCGGGCCTCGCCCGTACGGGCGCGCTCCTTGTTCACGGTGCGGGCCGCGATCTCCTTGGCCCGCGCCGGGGTGGCGCCGCGTCTCCGAGCGCCCTTCTCGATGTGCTCGTACTGGCGCTCCCGCTTGGCGCTGGATCCTCTCGGCATGGTTTCTCCCTGCTCGTGGTCGGTTCGACGCCCCCATCGTCAGCCATCTGGGATCCGTGATCAAACGGACAAAAACGTCAGTAGTGCGCTCCGGTTTCAGCCCGCCCGCCCGGGGAACCCGGGCCGAGACCGGCCTCCCGGCACCGCACAGCGAAGGGACACCCATGACGTACCACCCGAACGGTCAGCGCTCTGCCGCGCAGCAGGCGCTGCACACCGTCGTCGAGAACGGTCCGGACCAGGAAGCCCTGCACACGCTGGCCGAGAGCCGGGTGCTGCTGCCCGACCCGGATCCCGCAGCCGAGCCCCCCGGGCCGGCCGAAACGCTGAGCCTGCCGGTGGTGGAGCAGGGCGACGGCACCCGGCTGGTGCCGGTCTTCACCTCCCCTGACCGCCTGGAGCAGGTCTTCCCGGAGATCGAGCGCTACAACGCGGTCGGGCTCGGCGACCTCGCCCGCGGCTGGCCCGAGGACGGCCCGTCGCTGGTCGTCGACGCGGGTACGCCGGAAGAGATGGCCCTGACGGCCGAGGGCGTGCGGGAGCTGCTGGCCAGGGCCTGACCGAGGACTTCGACGTACGCCACCCGTGGGGCACCGGATTGAGCACGTGCCCCGCGGGGCATTCGGCGTGGGTCACGTCGCCGTCAAGGAGGTCGTCATGCCGGTCGCCACTTTTTGCCTGGTCGCGGTGGACTGCCCGGAGCCGCTCCGGCTGGCCGAGTTCTACCGGGGTCTGCTCGGGGGCGAGGTGAGTTCGCGCCGCGACGACTGGTGCGAACTCCTCGCGCCGGACGGCACCCGGCTCGCCTTCCAGCGCGCGCCCGGGCACCGCCCGCCGAACTGGCCGCGAGCCGACGACAACTCGCAGCAACTGCACCTGGATCTGCGGGTCACCGACGTCGAGGCGGCCGAGCGGCACGCGCTGGAGCTGGGCGCCCGGCCGCTGGACACCGACGACGACGGAGGCAGGCGGGACTTCCGCGTGTACGCGGACCCGGCGGGACATCCGTTCTGCTTCGTCTACGGGTCGTAAGCGGGCCGGGGCCGCACCCGATCACGGCCCCGATCACGACCCCGATCACGGCCCCGATCACGACCCCCGATCACGGCACGATCGCGGCACACGGTCCGGCCTCGGCCGAGGGCTGAGGCCGGACCGTTCCGCTCGCCGCCGATCCGGTGCCGATCCGGTGCCGATGCAGTGCCGATGCAGTGGCGATCCGCCGCCGATCCGGTGCCGCTCCCCCGTCAGACGGGCCTGGCGGCCTCCGCGTCGACGAGGTTGCGGGCCGCCGCCGCGATCGCCTCCGCGTCGATGCCCGCCGCCGCGAGCTGCTGCGTCCCCGTCGCCGAGCCGGGCATGGTGCGTACCGCCAGCCGGGCGAGCCGCGGGACTTCGCGGCCGTCGGCGAACACCTCGGCCACCGCGTCGCCCAGGCCGCCCTCCGGGCGGTGGTCCTCGACGGTGAGGATCCGGCCGGTCAGCTCCGCCGCCGCCCGCAGGGCGGCGACGTCGACGGGCTTGACGGAGTACAGGTCGAGCACGTGCGCCCCGATGCCCTCCGCGGCCAGCAACTCGGCGGCGACCAGTGCCTCGTGCACGGTGACCCCCGCCGCGGCGATGGTCACGCTGTCGCCGGGGGTGGCGCGCAGCAGCTTGCTGCCGCCGATCGGGAAGTCCTCGTCGGGTCCGTAGAGGACAGGCCGGGCGCCGCGCATGGTGCGCAGGTAGCGCACGCCGGTCAGCTCCTCGTCCGCCATGGCGGCGACGAGCCGCGCGGTCTGGTTGGCGTCGCAGGGGTGCAGCACCGTGCTGCCGTGCACGGCGCGGAACATCGCCAGGTCCTCCAGCCCCATCTGCGACGGACCGTCCTCGCCGATCGCGACGCCGGCATGCGAGCCGACCAGGCTGAGGTTCGCCCTGCTGACCGCGGCCATGCGCACGAAGTCGTGGGCGCGGGTGAAGAACGCGGCGAAGGTCGCCGCGAACGGTACCCAGCCGCACGCCTGCATGCCGACGCCCGCCGCGACGAGCTGCTGCTCGGCGATGTAGCACTCGAAGTACCGGTCGGGGTGCTCCTTGGCGAAGTACTCGGTGCGGGTGGAGTCGCCGACCTCGCCGTCCAGGGCGACGACGTCGGGCCGGGCCGTGCCGAGCGCCGCCAGCGCCTGGCCGTACGCGTCGCGCGTGGCCACCGGGTCCCCCACGTCGTACCGCGGCAGCAACGGATGCGGCGCCGCCGCGCGCGGCGGCGCGAGCGCGGGCGGCGGGGCGTGCGGCTCGACGCGCAGGTCGCTGGTGCCGCCCAGTTCGGCGATCGCCGCCTCGGGGTCCGGCAGGGGCTTGCCGTGCATGCCCTCCCGGTTCGCCACGGCGGCGACCCCGCTGCCCTTCACGGTGCGCGCGAGCACGGCCGTCGGCCGGTCGGTCACGTCCGCGGCCTCGGCGTACGCGGCGTCGACGGCGGCGACGTCGTGCCCGTCGACCTCGATGGTGTGCCAGCCGAACGCCCGCGCCCGGCGGGCGTACGCGTCCAGGTCCCAGCCGTGCCGGGTGGGCCCGCGCTGGCCGAGCCGGTTCACGTCGACGATCACGGTGAGGTTGCCCAGGTGCTCGTACCCGGCGTGCTCGAACGCCTCCCAGACCGAACCCTCGGCCAGCTCGCTGTCGCCGCACAGCACCCATACCCGGTACGGGAGGTGCGCGAGCCGCTTGCCGGCCAGCGCCATGCCGACGCCGATGGGCGGCCCCTGGCCGAGCGACCCGGTGGCCACGTCGACCCACGGCAGCATCGGCGTCGGATGCCCCTCCAGCCGGCTGCCCAGCTTCCTGAACGTCAGCAGTTCCTCGTCGTCGACGGCGCCGACCGCCTTGAAGGCCGCGTACAGCAGCGGCGAGGCGTGTCCCTTGGACAGGACCAGGCGGTCCGCTCCCGGGTGGTCGGGACGGTCGACGTCGTAGCGGAGATGCCTCGCGAGCAGCACGGCCATCAGGTCGGCCGCGGACATCGACGAGGTGGGGTGGCCGGATCCGGCGGCGGCAGCGGCCCGTATCGCGTCCACGCGCAACTGGCGACCGAGTGCCAGGGAGAGGTCCGGATCCACATCGGCGGAGGTCATGTCGTGCTCCTTGTCCGAGCGGTGTGTGCTGTCCCGGCCCGCGGGCACGGCGGCACGCCTGTCCGGTCACGTACGCGCCGTGCCCCGGCCGGACATTCCGGGTACCACGCTCCGGCGGGTCCTAACGGCCGATCTCGCGACGGCGCCGGACGGGCCACCGTGGGTGGCCGCGGGGTGGCCGAGTGCGATCCTGCGGCGGCCCCGGGAGGCGGGCCGGTGACCGTTCGTGCGGCGTGCCGTACCGGCGTATTCTGGAACAGGCCCTATGAGCCCCGTTTGCATCAGACGGCGTCGGGCAGGCGGCTCACGTGCTTCGGAGCAGAGGCACGCCGCAGGAGTTCACGGCCGCCCCGCCGCCGGCGCTCCGGCCGCGGCCGGTGTCCCGGTGAGCGGTGCCGTACGCCGTCGTCCTCCCCTGAGAATCGCACACGCACGACTCGCCCGAGGGAGGCCCCCGTGGCGCATGTCCGGGCAAGGAAAAAGCACCCGCACCACGACGCACCCGACACCTCCGCGCAGTTCCGCCGGCTCGCCGGGATGGCAGAAGGGCCGGACAAGGAGGCCCTTCGGCAGGAGGTCGTACGCGCGTGGATGCCGATGGCCGCGCGGCTGGCCCGCCGGTTCAGGAACCGCGGCGAGGCGCTGGAGGACCTGGAGCAGGTCGCGCACCTCGGCCTGGTGAAGGCGGTGCGGCGGTACGACGCGGGGCACAGCAGCGCTTTCGAGAGCTTCGCCGTGCCGACGATCGTCGGTGAGCTGAAGCGCCACTTCCGTGACCACATGTGGGGCGTCCACGTGCCGCGCCGCGTCCAGGAGCTGCGCAACCGCGTCCGCAGTGCGGGCCTGTCGCTGGCCGTCACGGCCGACGACCGGTTCCCGGCCACCGCGGACATCGCGGAGGCGGCGGGGCTGACCGAGGAGGAGGTGCGTACGGGCCTGGAGGCGTGGGAGAGCTACGCCACGCTCTCCCTCGACGCCGCCCTGCCCGGCACCGAGGACGGCTACTCGCTGCTCGACACCTTCGGCAGCACCGAGCCAGGCTTCGACCAGGCCGTGGACCGCGAGGCCGTGCGACCCCATCTGAGCCGGCTGCCGGAGCGCGAGCGCGAGATCCTCTACCTGCGCTTCTTCTGCGACATGACGCAGCGGGGCATCGCCGACCACCTGGGCATCTCGCAGATGCACGTCTCCCGGCTGATCAGCCACTCGTGCGCGCGGGTCTGCGAGCGCGTGGAGGCCGACCAGGCCGCCGCGGGCCGGACGCCCGCACCGGACCCGGTCGGCTCCGCCACCGCCGGGTAGTTCCCGCCCGGTGGCGTACGTCCCGCGGCCTACGGCGCCTCGACCGCCGCCTCACCGCGCTGCCGTTCCGCCGGCGGCCGGCGGGAAGGCGACCGGGTAGTCCTCGCCGGCGTCGGCCGACCGGCTCACCGCCTCCCAGGCGGCGGCTTCGGCGAGTTGGCCGCGCGAGTAGTCCTGGGCCATCTCCACCGCACCGGCGCCGATGATGAGGTGCGAGGGCAGCTCGGGCTCCCTGACGAGGCGGACCAGGATGCCGCCTGCGCGGTCCGGGTCCCCCGGCGCGGTGACCCCGGAGAACAAGCGCACCATCTCGCCGACCGTCGCCTCGTACTCCGGCGTGACGTCGGGGATCCGCATCGAGGAGCCGGCCCAGTCGGTCGCGAAGCCGCCGGGCTCCACGACCACGCAGCGGATCCCGAACGGCGCCGTCTCGGCGGCCAGCACCCGGGTGAAGCCGTCGACCGCGAACTTCGCCGCCTGGTACGAGCCGAGGCCCGGGTTGCCGCCGACCCGGCCGCCGATCGAGGAGAACTGCACGATCACGCCGCCGCCCTGCGCGCGCAGGAGGGGGACGGCCGCGGTGGAGACGCGGTAGACGCCCCAGAAGTTGGTCTCGAACTGCTTGCGGAAGTCGTCCTCGGGCGTCGTCTCGACCGCCGAGGCGTTGGCATAGCCGGCGTTGTTGACGACGACGTCGATGCGGCCGAAGCGGTCCGCGCCCGCCTGGAACGCCGCCTGGACGGCCGCGGCGTCCGTGACGTCGAGCGGCACCGGGAGGGCGCGGTCGCCGTACTTCCCGACCAGGTCGGCGAGTTGCTCAGGTCTGCGGGCCGTGGCGACGACCCGGTCCCCGGCCTCCAGGGCGGCGACGGCCAGGGAGCGGCCGAAGCCGCGCGAGGAGCCGGTGATGAACCAGGTGTGGGGCTGCGTCGTCTTCATGTCCCTAGCGAAACATGGTTGCGTTAATATCGCAACACCGTTGCGTTAGATTGACCCTGGGTATCGCAACCGCGTTGCGTTAAGCTGGGGACCGTGACCGGAACCGAGTTCGTACGTGCCCGCAGCCCCGAGGCCAAGCGCGCCCGCGAGGACGCGATCCTCGCCGCGGCCGCCCGGCTGGCCACCGAGCACGGGGTCCGGGAGGTGACCGTCACCGCGATCGCGGACGCCGTCGGCATGCACAAGTCGGCGATGCTGCGCTACTTCGAGACGCGTGAGCAGATCTTCCTGCGGCTGGCGGCCGACGCCTGGCACGCCTGGTCGCAGGACGTCCGCGCCGGCCTCGCGGACGTCCCGGCCGCCGCCGCGGACGACCCGCAGTGGGACGAGAGGGCCCGCGCGATCGCCGACTTGATGGCCGGGTCCCTGGTCGGCCGCCCGCTCTTCTGCGACCTGCTCGCGCACACCGCGCTGAACCTGGAGCGCAACGTCTCGCACGACTCCGTACGGTCCTTCAAGCGGCGGGCCATCGCCGAGGTCGACTCCATAGGCACCGCGCTCAGCGCCGTCACCCCGCTCGACGCCGACCAGGCACGCAGCGTCGTGACCACGGCCACCTCCATGGCGGGAGCCCTCTGGCAGATGGCCGCTCCGGGCACGCAACTGCGCGTCTTCTACCAGACCGACCCCGAGCTCTCGCACTCCGTCGTGGAGGTGCGGCCGCGGCTGACCGACATCCTCTCCGCGCTGCTCGCCGGCTACGCGGACCGCGGCGGCCGTTGAGAGACCGCTCGTCTCCTCCGGGAGAGCACCCACTGTTCAGAGCGGGCAGTCCTCCCCGGCTGCCCGGTGAGGAGCCGGAGACCTGTGCAAGCCATCACCGTCCGCGACCGTGACGCCGGCCCGGCAGGGATGACCCTGACCGACCTGCCGCATCCGCACGCCGCCGAGAACGACGTCATCGTGAAGGTGTACGCGGCCGGGTTCACCCCCGGCGAGCTGGCCTGGCCGGGCACGTGGACCGACCGCGCCGGCCGGGACCGGACACCGAGCGTGCCGGGTCACGAGCTGTCCGGCGTGGTCGCCGAACTCGGCTACGGGACCACGGGACTCACCGTCGGGCAGCGGGTCTACGGGCTCGCCGACTGGACCCGCGACGGCGCCCTCGCCGAGTACACCGCCGTCGAGGCCCGCAACCTCGCGCCGCTGCCCGCCGACGTCGACCACGTCACCGCGGCCGCCCTGCCGATCTCCGGACTCACCGCCTGGCAGGGGCTCTTCGACCACGGCGGGCTCACCACCGGGCAGACCGTGCTCGTCCACGGCGCGGCCGGCGGCGTCGGCTCCGTCGCCGTGCAACTGGCCCGCGAGGCGGGCGCCCGGGTGGTCGGCACCGGCCGCGCCGCCGACCGGGCCGCGGCCCTGGAGCTGGGCGCCGCCGCCTTCTTCGACCTGGACTCGGAGCGGCTGGAGGACGCCGGCGAGTGCGACCTGGTCTTCGACGTCATCGGCGGCGAGATCCTCGCGCGCTCCGCCGCGCTCGTCCGCCCCGGCGGCACGCTGGTGACCATCGCCGAGCCGGTCACAGTCAGGCCCGGCGACGGCCGGGCGGTCTTCTTCGTCGTGGAACCCGACCGTCACCGCCTCACGGACCTGGCGCGGCGGCTGCGGGACGGCCGGCTCAAGCCGCGGGTCGGGAGCGTGCGGCCGCTCGCCGAGGCGGCGGCCGCGTTCACCCCCGGCCGGCGTACCCCCGGGAAGACGATCATCCGGGTCGCCGGCGACGGCTGATCCTCCTCGCCGTCCTCGGACAGCGGCCGGCTGCCGCTTCCACGTGCCGTCGAAGGGCATGACCTCGGTCAGACGGTGACGGTGCCGCGGATGCAGACCGCGGTGGTGCCGCTGACCCAGACCGTGCCGTCCGGGTCAGCGGTGATCCCGATGCCGGCGGTCCTGCCCACCCGGGTGCCCTGCGAGACGCGGTAGGCGGCGGGGGCGGCCCCGGTGCCGGTGAGCCACTGGCCGACTGCGGCGTTCATGCTGCCGCACGCGGGGTCCTCGGGCACGCCCGCGCCGGGGGCGAAGGTGCGCATCTCGTAGCGGTACGGGGAGCCCTGGGGGTACGCGCCGATGGCGCCGACCATCGCGCCCGGAATGAGCGAGAGGTCGGGTTCGAGGGCGAGGACCTCCGCGGCGGTGGCCAGTTGGAGCACGGCCCAGCCGGGCCCGTTGTCGACCCACTGGTGGGCCACGACCCGCTCGCGCGTGATGCCGAAGGCGGCGACCGTACGGTCCAGATACGCGTCGTCGAGCGCCCCCTCGCGGATCCGGGGCGGCGCGGCGAACGCCAGCGAGTCCCCTTCGTGCCGTACGGTCACCAGGCCCGCGCCGCACTCCTGCACGATGCGGCCGGCCCGCCGCGGCCGGCCGCCGCCCTCCAGCCAGGCCCGCGCCGAGCCGAGGGTGGGGTGCCCGGCGAACGGCAGCTCGTCCTGCGGGGTGAAGATGCGCAAGCGGTAGTCCGCCTCCGGGGCGGCCGGCGGCAGCACGAACGTGGTCTCGGACAGGTTCGTCCAGCGCGCCAGCCGCTGCATCTCCTCGCCGGTCAGGTCCGTCCCGTCCAGGACGACGGCAACGGGGTTGCCGCCGTACTCAGTCGCGGCGAAGACGTCGACCTGCGCGAAGGGGCGCGTACGCGGCGGCACGGTCATCGGGAGCCTTTCGCCGGGGCGGGGGTGGATCCATCCCAGCGGTATCCGCGCGGCCGGAACAGGGCCAATCACGGCACAGTGGATCGGACTTGCGCACCCCGCGCGCACGGCTCGGCCGCGCCGCCCCGGGCCGCGGCGTCAGGGCTTTCGGCCCACCGCGCAGACCCGCCAGGGCGCCACCGCGCGGTTCCGGCCCACGGCCGCGTCGTCGGGGCGCCACTGGGCGCAGGGGACGACGCCCGGTTCGAGGATCTCCAGTCCTTCGAAGTAGCCGGCGACGTCGGCGTGGGTGCGGAGCGTCTGCGGGTCCACGCTCGCCTCGTTCCACATCTGCAGTACGCCGTCCAACTCGCCGCTCACGCCCTTGACGGGGTGGGCGAGCGCCAGATAGCTGCCGGAGGGGACGGCCTCGACGAACCGGCGCACGACCTCGCGCGCCTCCGCGTCGTCGACGATGAACTGCACGATCCCCAGCATCATCACGGCGACGGGCCGGCTGAAGTCCAGCGTCTTCGCCGCCTGTTCGAGGATCGCCGCCACGTCGCGCACGTCGGCGTCGACGTAGTTGGTGGCGCCCTCCGGGCCGCTGGTGAGCAGCGCCTCGGCGTACCGCAGCACGAGCGGGTCGTTGTCGACGTAGACGACGCGGGACTCCGGCGCCTGGTCCTGCGCGACCTCGTGGGTGTTGTGGTTGGTGGGCAGTCCCGCGCCGAGGTCGAGGAACTGGCGGATCCCGGCATCGGCGGCGAAGTGGCGCACCGACCGCATCAGGAAGCCGCGATCGGCCCGCGCCGCCTCCACGACGTCGGTCACGACCTCCGCCATCTGATCGCCGACTTCACGGTCGACCTCGTAGTTGCTCTTGCCGCCCAGCCAGTAGTCCCAGACGCGCGCCGAGTGCGGCCGCTGCTGGTCCAGTGACCTGGTTCCGTCGGGTAAGTGCTGCTCGGACATGATCGGCGCTCCTCGTGCGTTCGAATACGGGCTCGACCCGCACCAGTGTGCCGCGGGAGCCGGTCCCCGTCCGGCACTCGGTACAGGAAGCCGGATTCGGCGCAAACCCGGCCCTGCGCCGCAGCGGCCGGCGTTCGTGCGTCACCTGGTGAGGCGGGCGGGGTGGTCGATGCGGGTGAGCTTGTGCGGATTGCGGACGACGTAGATGCGGGTGATCTTCCCGTCGGCCAGTTCGAGGCTCACCGCCGCCGGCTCCCCGTCGAACTCGACCCGGCCGGCGGGGGCGCCGTTGAACCAGACGGCGGCCGTCGCCAGCGCCACCCGGTTCGCGGTCGCGAGCAGCTTCGCCACCGGGTCCGCCCCCCGGATCGGGGTCAGCGCCGCGGCCACGATCCCCCCGCCGTCGGCGACCAGGACCACGTCGGGCGCCATGACCGCCAGCAGCTCCTGCAGTTCGCCGGTGTGCAGCGCGGCCAGGAACCGCTCCACCACCTCCTGCTGCTCGGACGGGCTGACCTGCACCCGCGGCCGGCGGGCCGCCACGTGCCCGCGGGCCCGCCGGGCGATCTGCCGCACGGTGGCCGCCGGCTTGCCGACGGCCTCGGCGATCTCGCCGTACGGCATGTCGAAGACCTCGCGGAGCACGAACACGGCCCGCTCGGTGGGCCCGAGCGTCTCCAGCACGGTGAGCATCGCGATCGACACGCTCTCTGCGAGCACGATGTCCTCGGCCACGTCGTGCGTGGTCAGCAGCGGCTCCGGCAGCCACTCGCCGACGTAGTCCTCGCGCCGCCGCGCCAGCGTCCGCAGCCGGTTGAGGGACTGCCGGGTGACGGTCCGCACGAGGTACGCCCGCGCGTCCCGTACGTCCGACCGGTCGGCGGCGGCCCACCGCAGCCAGGACTCCTGGAGGACGTCCTCCGCGTCCGCGGCGGAGCCGAGGATCTCGTAGGCGACGGTGAAGAGCAGGCTGCGGTGGGTGACGAACGGGTCGTCGGGCGGGATGGTCATGCCCGGCCGGCGGCTTCCGCGCGGCCGGCCAGCGGGATCTCGCACGCCTCGGAGAAGCCCTGCGAGGTGACGCCGTGCGCGGTGTTCGCCCGTGTCGACAGGTTGACGAACCCGACGAACGCGGTCAGCTCCACGAGCCCCGCGGAGCCGAGCCGCGCCAGCAGGCTCGCGGCCTGCGCGTCGGTGACGGCGGTCGGCGTCACCGACATCGCCTCCGCGTACGCCATCACCTCGCGCTCCAGCGGCGAGAACACGTCCGACTCCCGCCACCGCGGCACCTGGCTGGCCTTGGCCAGGTCCAGGTCCTCGTTCTGCGCCTGGAAGTAGCCGACGTCGAGGCACCAACTGCACCCGATCAGCGCGGCGACCGCCATGTGGGCGAACGACTTCAGGCTCGCGTCGACGGCGCGCCAGGAGGCCGCCTTCGCGGCGAACTCCAGATTGTCGACGGCCACGTCGGGGTGGTTGAACAGCACCTCCACCGGCTCGGGCAACTCGCCGAACTGCTGCACCATTGCCTCCCGCATCTCACCGGGAAGCTCCGCCCTGGGAACACGCAACGTCACGATTCTCTCCTCGCTCGAACGATCCGGTCCCCATCCAGACACCGCCCACCCCCGGGGCGTGACACCCGCGGGGCGCGCACTTCGGAAGAGCGGGCCGTGCGTACGGTGCGGGGCGGGCGGAGGCGTTGCCGGCGGCGGTGCTCATGTGCCGGATTCCAGATCCGCCACCTTCGCCGCCGCCTTGTCGGCCGCTCTGCGGGATTCGCGGGTGGCGCGGGTGGTGGCGGTCAGGGTGCGGCGGGCGTGGGTGAGGGCTTCGCGGGCCCGGGTTTCGGCCTGCTCGGCGGAGCGCAACCGGTCGGTCAGGTCGGCGACGCGGGCGGTGGCCTCTTCGAGGCGGGATTCCGCCTTGTCCCGCTGGGATTCGTCGCGGCGCAGGGCCTTGTCCCGGTCGCGGGCCTCGTGCTCGGCGGCCTTCGCCTCCTTACGGGCCCGGGTGAGCTCCTCGGCGCGCGCCTTCGCCGGGTCCTCGACGAGCTTGAGGTGGCGCTTGCGGGCCGGGCGGCGGGAGGAGGCGGGGGCCCGGGCGGTGGTCGCGGTGGTCGCGGCCGTTGCGGCCGTTGCGGTGCCCGGGAAGCCGGGGCGGGTGGTGAGGGGCTTGGCGAGGTGGCCCGCGGCCCACTCGCCGGCCGCGTCCGGGTCGGCGAGGACGGCGTGGAGGGTCGTCTCGACCTCGTGCTGTACGGCGTCGCCGACCGGCTGGCCGGCCTCGGCGGCGAGCCGGCGGGCCTCGCGGGCGAGTTCGGCGACCAGCGCGTTGCGCTGCCGGGTCAGCTCGCGCAGTTGGTCCCCCGCGAGCCGGTCCTGAGCCGCGCGCAGGCCCTCGCCGAGCCGCTGGAGCGCCTCGACCTGGTCGGGCGCGGAGCGGACCAGCAGGTTGCCGGCCCAGGCGGCGAGGGTCGGCTTGCGCAGGGCGGCGATCTGCTTGGCGAGCGCCGGGTCCTTCGCCGTACGCGCCGCGGCGACGTGCCGGCCGCGGGCGGCGACGAACTCGCCCGGCGGCAGCCCGTACAGCTCGTCCGCGACGCTCTCCAGGTCCATCCGCCCCATTCTCCTCCCGGTAGGCCCGCCCGGCTTCTAAAGAAACCTTTCTAAAGCTATCTTTAGATGCATGCCGGACCGCATCGACCTCACCGACCCCCGCGCCCTGCGCGCCTACGCCCACCCCACCCGGATGGAGCTGGTCGGCCTGCTCCGCCGGCACGGGCCGCTCACCGCCACCCGCGCCGCGGAGCTGACCGGGGAGTCCGTCGCCGGGTGCTCGTACCACCTGCGGATGCTCGCCAAGTACGGGCTCGTCGAGCAGAGCGGCGGCGGGCGGGGGCGGGAGAAGCCGTGGCGGGCCACGGCGCGTACGACGCACTGGGAGGCCGCGTACGACGACCCGGCCGCGACCGAGGCCGTCGGGGACCTGACGATGGCGCAGGTCGACGCGTACGTGCGGAAGCTGGGCGCCGCGCTCGCCGTCCGCCACCGGCTGCCGCGCGCGTGGCAGGCGGCGGAGTACTCCGGGGACTGGAGCCTGTACCTCACGCCCGAGGAGCTGACCGGGCTGACGGAGGAGATGACCCGCCTGGTGTCCCGCTACGACGACCGCTTCGAGGACCCGGCACGCCGCCCGGAGGGCGCGAGACTGGTAAGCCTGCTGCGTCTCGCCTTCGTCGACCCCCCGGACGGTGCCCCGGACCCGGCGTCCACACCGCCCCCGCCCGCCCCGGCGGAACACGCCGACCCTCCGCAGCCCCCCTCGTGATCCGCCCCGCCCTGCCCGAACTGCTCCGCGACCGCCCCTTCCGCCGCTACTGGGCCGCCCAGAGCGTCTCCCTCCTCGGCGACGAGGTCCACCGCATCGCCCTTCCCCTCGCCGCCGTACTGCTCCTCGGCGCCGGCGCCGCCGACATGGGCCTCCTGACCGCAGCCGCGCTGCTGCCCGCGCTGCTCTTCTCCCTCCCCGCCGGCGCCTGGGCCGACCGGCGGCGCAGCCGGCGCCGGGTGATGATCGCCGCCGACCTCGGCCGGATGCTCGCCGTCGCCTCCGTCCCCGTCGCGTACGCCCTCGACGCGCTGACGCTCACCCACCTGTACGCGGCGGCTTTCGCCGTCGGCACGCTCGGCGCGCTGTTCAACGTCTGCGCCGGCACCGTGTACGTCGCCCTGCTGCCCGTCGAGCGCTACGTCGAGGGCAGCTCGCTGCTCAACGGCAGCCGGGCGCTGGCGTTCACGGCCGGGCCGGGGGTCGGCGGCGGTCTCGTACAGGTCGCCACCGCGCCGTTCGCGCTGCTGCTCGACGCGCTCAGCTATCTCGTCTCCGCGCTCTTCCTCGGCCGCATCTCCCCCGCCGAACCCCCGCCCGCCGCCCGGGAGAAGAGCCGGGCCACCGCCGGCATCCGGTGGATCCTGCGGACTCCCGCGGTGCGTGCCTGCGCCGCCGCGACGGCGACGCTCAACTTCTTCAACTTCATCTTCCAGGCGCTGTTCGTGCTCTACGCGACCGGGGAACTGGGCCTCGGCCCCGGGCTCCTCGGCCTCGTGCTCGGGGCCGGCGGCGTCGGCGGCCTGCTCGGGGCGGTGCTCGCGGGCAGGATCGCGGCGCGGTACGGGGTGGGGCCCGCGATGACCGCGGGATTCGCCGGCTTCAGCGTGCCGCTCACGCTGATACCGCTGGCCGACGGGCCGACGCCGGTGGTCGCCGGGATGCTGCTGGCCGCGGAGTTCGCCTCCGCGTTCGGCGTGATGATCCTCGACATCTCGGCCAACGCCTACTTCGCCGCCGCCATCCCCGACGACCTGCGCTCCCGCGTCCTCGGTGCCTTCCAGACCGTCAACTTCGGCGTCCGGCCGCTCGGTGCGCTCGCGGGCGGGGCGCTGGGCGCCGGGCTCGGGCTGCGGCCGACGCTGTGGGTGGCGACGGCCGGGGCGGCGCTGGCGGTGCTGTGGCTGCTGCCCTCGCCGGTACCGCGCACGCGGCGGCTGCCCGGTGCGGAGGGCGGGGTGGCGGGGGCGGCGTAGCGCTCCGGTGGCCCCGCGGGGGCACGGCTCGCGTGCGGCCATCGCCGTTCACGGCCGGGTGCGGGTCACCCTCAGGTCCGCCTCGATTCTCGCGACTGCCGCCAGCAGGTGCGGCAGCAGGTCGCGGCGGACGGACTCGACCGAGTTGCGGCTTGCCGGTACGGGGATGTTGACCGCCGCGACCACCGTGCCGTCGCGGTCCCGGACCGGGGCCGCGACCGAGCGCAGGCCCTCCTCCAGCTCCTGGTCCACGATCGCGTAACCCTGCCTGCGCACCCGCGTCAGCTCCGCGCGCAGCGTCTCCGCCGAGGTGACCGTGCGCGGCGTCAGCGGGTCGAGGCGGGCGCGGTCGAGGCGGGCGTCGATCTCCGGCTGCGGGAGGTGGGCGACGATGACGCGGCCGACGGAGGTGACGTACGCGGGGAAGCGGGTGCCGACGGTGATCGAGGCGGTCATGATGCGGCTGGTGGGCACGCGGGCGACGTAGACGATGTCCTCCCCGTCCAGCACGCACAGCGAGGACGACTCGCGCACCTCGGCGACCAGCCGTTCGAGGTGCGGCTCCGCGATCTCCGGGAGCGAGAAGCTCGACAGGTAGGCGTAGCCCAGCTCCAGCACGCGCGGGGTGAGGCGGAAGAGGCGGCCGTCGCTCTGCACGTAGCCGAGGTCGGCCAGCGTGAGGAGGAAGCGGCGGGCCGCGGCGCGGGTGAGGTCGCAGGCGCGCGCGACGTCGCTCAGGGTCAGCTCGGGGTGGTCCGCGTCGAAGGCGCGGATGACCGCGAGCCCGCGGTCGAAGGACTGGACGAAATGGGGTTCCCGGCCCTGCACGTTCATATCTTGCCTCGCCGCTCGCGTCGCATCTATGTTCCCTGTGTGAATTGTCGTTCGCCTCGCGCACACGAGGTTCGGGCAGCGGAGGGGGAGCCGTGAGCGTGCACCGGGACCTCCGGATCGGCGGCAGGGACGTGCCGGCCGCTTCGGAGCGTACGACCGAGGACTTCGACCCGTACACCGGCGAGGTGTGCGCGACGGTGGCCGCCGCCGGCGCGGACGACGTGGCGCGCGCCGTGGGCGCCGCGGAGGCGGCCTTCGCCGACTGGGCCGCGACCGGGCCCGCCGCGCGCCGGCGGGTGTTCCGGCGGGCGGCGGACCTGCTGGAGTCGCGCGCCGACGAGGCGGTGGCGCTGATGGCGCGCGAGGTGGGGGCGACGGGGCCCTGGGCGCGGTTCAACGTCGGACTCGCCGCGGAGTTCCTGCGCGAGACGGCCGCCGCGATGTCCCGGCCGCACGGCGAGGTGCTGGCCACCAACGAGGAGGGCGCGCTCAGCCTCGCGTTACGCGAACCGCTCGGCGTCGTCGCCGCGTTCGCGCCCTGGAACGCGCCGCTGATCCTCGGCACCCGGGCGGTCGCCGCGGCGCTCGGCGCCGGCAACACCGTGGTGCTGAAGGCCAGCGAGCAGGCGCCGCTCTGCGGCGGGCTGTTCGTCGGCGAAGTCCTGTGCGAGGCGGGATTTCCGGACGGCGCGGTCAACGTGCTCACCAACGACCCCGAGGACGCCGCCGCCGTCGGCTCCGCGCTGATCGCGGACGAGCGGGTACGGGCCGTGAACTTCACCGGCTCCACCGAGACCGGCCGCACCGTCGGCGCGCTCGCGGCCCGGCATCTGAAGCCGGCGCTGCTGGAGCTGGGCGGGAAGAACGCGATCGTGGTGCTGGCCGACGCGGACGTCGACCACGCGGTGGACGCGGCCGCGTTCGGCGCGTTCCACAACTCGGGGCAGATCTGCATGTCCGGCGACCGTATCCTCGTCCACGCGTCGCTGGCCGCGGAGTTCACGGAGAAGCTGGCGGCGAAGGCGGCGGGGCTGCCGGCCGGGGATCCGCGGGATCCCGGCACCGTCCTCGGCCCGCTGATCAGCCCGGCGGCGGCGCGCCGGGTCGCGGCGCTGGTCGCGGACGCGGTGGCGCGCGGCGCGACGGTACGGGCGGGCGGCGGGGCCCCGGCGGGGGCGCTGTACCCGGCGACGGTCCTCACCGGGGTGCCGCAGGAGGCGGCGCTCTACGAGGAGGAGGCGTTCGGCCCGGTGGTGTCGGTGGCGGCGTTCGCGGACGACGACGAGGCCGTCGCGCTGGCCAACGCCACGAACCGGGGCCTGACATGCGGCATCCTGACGGAGAACGGCACCCACGGGCTGCGGGTGGCCCGGCGGATCCGTACGGGCATCGTGCACGTCGGCGACCAGTCCATCGCCGACGAGCCCACGGCCCCGTTCGGCGGCGTCGGCGCCAGCGGCTTCGGCCGCTTCGGCGGCCGCTGGGGCCTGGAGGCGTTCAGCAACACCCGCTGGGTCACCCTTGCCACCCGGCACCCGCACTACCCGTTCTAGGGCCGAGTCCGCCACGACGGCCGCGCGGTTGCGGGGGTCAGCTCGCTCCCGCGGACTTCAGGGCACGTAGTGCCGTCAGTTCCTGCGGTGTCGGCTCCGGCGTGGTGCGCGGCGACGGTGCCGTGCGCAGGTCCCAGCCCGTGGCCGCGCGGACGCCCGCCGGGGTGGCGCCCGGGTGGAGGTCGGTCAGCGTCAGCTCCCCCGTGTCCGGGGACGGGCGCAGGATGCCCAGGTCCGTGACGACCGCCGTGGGGCCGCGGCCGGGCAGGCCGAGGCGGGTGCGGGAGCCGGGGCCCGTGCCGTGGCCGACGGTGGTGACGAAGTCCAGGGTGCGGACGAGGCTGCGGGGGGTGTGGCGGAGCACGATGAAGACCTCGCCGCAGTGGGCCGCGATCTCCGGGGCGCCGCCCGCGCCCGGCAGGCGCAGGTCGGGGCGGCCGGGGGCGGTGCGGATGGCGGTGGTGTTGACGTTCGCGTGCCGGTCGAGCTGGGCGGCGCCGAGGAAGCCGACGTCGATGCGGCCGGGCTGCAGCCAGTAGTTGAAGAGCTCGGGTACGGAGACCACGGCGTCGGCGGTGTCGGCGAGTTCGCCGTCGCCGATGGACTGCGGCAGCCGGGTGGGCCTGGCGCCGATCGCGCCGGACTCGTAGACGAGGACGAGGCCGGGATTGGCGGTGCGGCGGGCGAGGTTGGCGGCGGTGCTGGGCAGGCCGATGCCGACGAAGCAGGTGCGGGCGCCGGCCAGCGCGCGGGCCGCGTTGACCGCCATCAGCTCGTCCGCGGTCCACGGGGGCCGCGCGCCCGGCCGCGTCACCGGGCCGCTCCACCGCCGCGTACGTGCTCCTCGAGCCAGGCGGCGAACCCGGCGCGGTCGCGGGAGAGCGCGTCCCAGTCGCGGTAGTAGGCGTTGTCGCGTACGGAGTAGCCCGCCGCGTACGACGGGTGCGCACCGCCCGGCACCTCGGCGACCGCGGTGACGGCCCAGCCCGGCAGCACGACCGCGCCGGGCCGCGGGCGCAGTTCGCCGACGATCTCCTCGACGGTCACCAGCGAGCGCCGGGCGGCGAGCACGGCTTCCTTCTGTACGCCGGTCAGCCCCCAGAACTGCACGTTGCCGGCGCGGTCCGCCTGCTGTGCGTGGATGACCGCGACATCCGGGTTGACGGCCGCCACGGCCGCCAGTTCCTCGCCGGTGAACGGGCAGGTGACGGTGGCCACCGTGGGGGTACGGGCCGCGAGCCCGGTGCCGCGGTAGCCGCGCAGGACGGCGAACGGCAGTCCCGCGGCCCCGGCGACGTAGCGGTTGGCCATCCCGGCGTGGCTGTGCTCCTCGATCTCCAGCGGCCGGGGCCAGCCGTTCTCGACAGCGTCGCGGAACCGGTGCAGCGAGCCGACGCCGGGGTTGCCGCCCCAGGAGAAGACGAGCTTGCGCGCGAGCCCGGCACCGATGAGCTGGTCGTAGACGAGGTCGGGGGTCATCCGTACCAGCGTCAGGTCGGTCGCGCCCCGGCGGATGACCTCGTGCGCCGCCGCGAACGGGATCAGATGCGTGAAGCCCTCCATCGCCACCGTGTCGCCGTCGTGCACCAGCTCGGCCACCGCGTCCCGCAGGCTCAGGATCTCCGCCATGCCACCCCGCTTCCGGGTGTGCGTCCTGCGCACGGATGTTCATCTTCGTTGGGGTCCGAGTCTGGGACCGGCCGTCCGCGCATGTCAACGGGCCCGGCACCGGGGACCGGCGCGGCGCCCGCGGGCGCGCGGCGCCACTACGCTGATCGACGATGTTCAGTCCCGAGGGCCCGACCCTTCTCGAGCTGACCGTGCAGGCGATGTCCTCCACGGAACGCGGCTACGACCTGCTGGCGCCGAAGTTCGACAGCTCGCCGTTCCGCACCCCCGACCGCGTGCTGGACGCGTTCGCCGCCGCCGTCGAGCCGCTGGGGCCGTTCGCGCACGGCCTCGACGTCTGCACCGGCACGGGCGCGGGCGCCGGGATGCTGCGGCGGGTGTGCGAGGAGCGGGTCGTCGGCGTCGACTTCAGCGCCGGGATGCTCGCCGAGGCGCGGCGCGCGTACGCCGGCGCCGCGGACCCGCCCTCGATGCGCTGGGTACGTGCGGACACCCTGGCCCTGCCCTTCGCGCCCGCCTTCGATCTCGCCGTGAGCTTCGGCGCCTTCGGCCACTTCCTGCCCCGGGAGCGCCCGGCGCTCTTCTCGCAGGTCTTCCGGTCGCTGCGCCCCGGCGGGTACTTCGCCTTCCCCGTCCCCGCGCCGCAGCCGGTCGGGTCCCGTGGATACTGGGCGCTGTGGGGGTTCGACGCCGCGATGCGGGTCCGGAACGCGCTGTGGCGCCCGCGGTTCGTGATGTATTACCGCACGTTCCGCCTGCCCGAGGTGCTGGCGGACCTGGAGCGCACCGGGTTCACCGTGGCGACGGCCGCGCTGGAGGAGCTGGGGCGGCGGCCGGACGGCAGTCCGCGCGCCCGCGCGGTGTTCGCGCGGCGCCCCTGAGCGGCGCGGGCGGCTCTGGCGGCCCGGCCGGCAGAAGAGCGTAACGGCCCCGTACCAGAGGCATATTCAACTTCAACAATCGCTTTCCCTGTACACGTTGACTCCTTCGATGCGAGACTGAAGGGCGCGACCTGATCATCCTTGGGAGCCCGATGCACGCGCCAAGCATGTCGGAGACGAATTCGCTGCCGGCCCCGTCCCGAGGCGGCCCCACCGTCCGCCGGATCATCCTCGGCAACAACCTGCGGCGGCTGCGCGAGCAGCGCGGCATCACCTTCCAGGCCGCCGCGCGCACCATCGGCGCCTCGCAGCCCAAGCTGAGCCGGCTGGAGCTGGGGAGGGGCGGCTGCAAGGAACACGACATCGCCGCCCTGCTGACGCTGTACGGGGTGGAGGACGAGGCCGAGCGCGAGCACTACCTCGCGCTGGCCCGCGGCGCCAACACCACCGGCTGGTGGCACCAGTACAGCGACGTGACGCCCGCCTGGATGGAGACGTTCCTCGGCCTCGAAGAGGCCGCCTCGCTGATCCGCTCCTACCAGGCCCAGCGGATCCCGGGACTGCTCCAGACCGCCGACTACGCGCGGGCGTTCGCGCAGGTCGCGTACCCCAACGCGGACGAGGCGGCCATAGAGCGCCACGTCGACCTGCGGCTGCGCAGGCAGCAGATCCTGGGCCACGCCGACCAGCCGGCGCGCTACTGGGTGGTCCTCGACGAGGCCGCGCTGCGCCGTCCGCTGGGCGGGCGCGCGGTGATGCGCGCGCAGATCAAGCACCTGCTGGGGATCCTGGAGCTGTCGAACATCACGGTCCAGGTCGCCCGGCTCGCCACCGGCCGCTTCGCCGCCGTGGTCAGCCCGCTGACGATCCTGCGCTTCGCGGAGCCGGACCTGCCGGACGTGGCGTACATCGAGCAACTGACCAGCGCCCTCTACCTCGACAAGCGCAACGACGTCGAGCGCTACCTGCTCACGATGGACGGCCTGTGCGCGGCGGCGGAGAAGCAGGAGTCGAGCCAGGAGATGCTGGAGCGGTTGCTCGCCGAGTACTGACGCCGGCGCCCGGAGGTCAGGCGGCACGGCCGCAGGTCAGGCGGCGGGCGCGCCGAACCACCGCGGCAGGTGGTCGAGGAGATCGTCCTGGTCGTCCCCGGCCCAGGCGACGTGCCCGTCGGGGCGGAGCAGCACGGCGGGGACGTCCAGTTCAGCCGCGGCGTCGACGACGTGGTCGACGCGGTCCGCCCAACCCGCCGCGGAGAGACGGCCGGTCCGGTCGAGCAGCAGTCCGCGGCCGGCGCGCGTCAGCTCGTACAGCCGCCCTCCGCTCAGCGCGATGTCCCGCAGCCGGCGGCCGAGCAGCGCGTGGCCCGGGCCGAGGTCGTAGCGGATGCCGATCGCCATGACCCTCTCGATCAGATACCGGTGGACCTCCTCGAAGTCCATGAGATCCGCGACCAGCCGGCGTACGGCCTGCGGCCCCGGCTCGGTGGACATCAGCTCCATCTGCGCCCGGGTGAAGTCCAGCACGCCGGCGGCCACCGGGTGGCGCTCGGCGTGATAGCTGTCCAGCAGCTCTTCCGGGGCCCAGCCGGCGATCGCCGCGGCGAGCTTCCAGCCCAGGTTGAACGCGTCCTGGACACCGAGGTTGAGCCCCTGCCCGCCCACCGGCGGGTGGATGTGCGCCGCGTCGCCGGCCAGCAGCACCCGGCCCACCCGGTACCGTTCGGCGAGCCGGGTGGCGTCGCCGAAGCGGGAGAGCCAGCGCGGGGAGTGCACGCCGAAGTCGGTGCCGGAGACGGCCCGTAGCTGCGCCTTGAACTCGTCGAAGGCGGGCGGCACCGAGCGGTCCCCGGCCACCGCCGCGGCCGGCACGCCGACGCGGTACGCCCCGTCCGCCAGGGGCATGAGGCCGAACCGGAGCTGGGTCCTGCGGACTTCGGCCATCACGGCGGTCACCGTCTCCGGCGACGCGGTCAGCTCCATCTCGCCGAGCAGGGTGTCGACCCGGCTGGGCTCGCCGGGGAAGCCGACGCCGAGCAGCTTGCGCACCGTGCTGCGGCCGCCGTCGCAGCCGACGAGGTAACGGGCGCGCAGCGGTGCGGAGCCGGCCGACTCCACGGTCACGCCGTCCTCGTCCTGGCTCAGCCCGACCACCTCGGTGCCGCGGCGGATCTCGGCGCCCACCTCGACGGCGTGCTCCTCGAGCAGCCGGTCGGTGGTGGTCTGCAGCAGGCCGAGGACGTACGCGTGCGCGCTGTCCAGGTGCTCCGGCGCCGGCTTGGCGATGCCGGCGAAGAAACCGCCGACCGGGTGCCGCGTGCCGAGCGCGAGGAACCTCTCCAGCAGCCCGCGCTGGTCCAGCACCTCGGCGCTGCGGGCGTGCAGCCCGAGTGCCCGCACGACCTTCGTCGGCTCCGGCTCCTTCTCCAGCACGACCACGCGTACGCCGTGCAGCCGCAGTTCGGCCGCCAGCATCAGCCCGGTCGGGCCGCCGCCGGCGATGATCACGTCGCTCATGAATCTCCCGTTTCCGCAGGTCCTGGCTTCGGCGGGAGATTCTGCAACAAACCGTGGGTCTTGCCGCAAGCCCCGGGGTGCGCTATACGTTGAGAGTGGCAAGGAGCGCGGTGCTCCTTGCCGTTCGCCGTTTCCAGGGCCTTCGCGTACGTGCGGGGCGGCAGCCGGTGCTCAGAGGATCTCCATGACCTCGGCCAGCGGCCGGCGCGGCGTCGTCGGGCCGCGGGGCCCGAAGCCGATGCGCAGCACCATCTGGACCTGGCCGACATCGGTCAGCGGGTCGCGGACGAGCGCACGCAGGTCGGACCACTCCAGCGCCTCGCTCGTCAGCGAGACCGCGAGCCCGGCGCGGGTGGCGGTCAGCAGCACGCGCTCCAGCGCCTGGCCCGCGCGCAGCCACTCGGCGGGGCTGTCGTGCGCGGTGCCGAGCAGGGCGATGTTCGGCGCGGACTCGAAGGGGGCGCTGGTCCGGCCCGGCGGCTCGGTACGGCCGCCGAAGTCGCGCATCGGGGCGGCGCCGCTGCGGCGCCTGGGGCCGTAGGCGTAGCCGGGGACGCCCTCGTCCGCGGTGTCGGGCCACGGGTGCGTCCAGCGGGCCAGCTCCTCGGCGCGGTCGGGCGTCTCGGCGTCGCGCACCTCGGCGTCCTGCACCAGCTCCAGCAGGGACGCCGCGTGCCAGGCGTCGGGGAAGACCAGCGTCGCGCCCTCGGTACGGGCCGCCTCGACGAGGTCCGTCAGATCGGCGGGCGGTACGGGCTTCTCCGCGAACGGCCAGCGGCTGGAGTGCCGGCGGGGGATCTGCTCCGCCAGCCCGGCGAGCGCCGCGTCGGTCTCCTCGCCGGGCTCCGCGCCGGTGAGCCGGACGGAGGCGAGCAGCAGCGGCTCGTTCGCGGCCGGGAGCAGGTCGGTCCTGGTGTGCCAGCCGGCGGCGGCCGCGGCGACCCGCAGGTTGCACAGCGCGGCGCCGCAGCCGACGTGGAGGGAGCGCCGCTCGGGGTCGGCGGCGGGCATGGCGCGGTCCAGGTCGGCGCGCATCTCGACGGTGCGGCGGCCGAGGTGGCAGCGGAAGTGCCACGGCTGGGCGTTGTGCATGGAGGGCGCGGCGGTCGCGGCGTGTACGAGTTCCGCGGCCCCGGTGGCGTCCAGTGCTCGCGCGGCCATGCTCTCCAGCCTAGGGCCGCGGGCCGCGGCTCACGAGTCGAGCGGCCGGGGGCCCGCCCCCCGCGCCCCCTCCAGCGCCCCGAGGAGCGCCCGGGTGCACACCTCCCGTACCTCCGCCCGCGACGGCTCCCCCCGCTCCAGCCAGTCCAGGACCGCCGCCGTGACGAACGCCAGCCAGCCGTGTACGGCCAGCCGCAGCGCCGCGGGCGCGGGCCCGTCGATCAGCCCGGCGGCGGCCTGGGCGTCGAGGACCGTGACGATCCGGCGCTCCTGCTCGGCGAGGAGCTGCTCGTGGATCTCGCGGATCTCCCGGTCCCCGGTGGCCGAGGCGCGGTGGAAGGCGCGCAGGCCGCGCGCGTGCTCCTCGGCGTAGCGCAGGTACGCCTCCAGCCCTTGCTGCACCTGCCGGCCGACGGGGGTGTCCGGGTCCGGCTCGGTCATGCGCAGCAGGCGCTCGCCCTCGTGCCGGATGACGGCCGCGTAGAACTGCCGCTTGGCCGGGAAGTAGTGGTACAGCAGCCCGCGTGAGACGCCGGCGCGCTCGGCGACCTCCTCGATCCACACGTCGTCGAAGGGCCGCTCGGCGAAGAGCTCGGCGCCGATCCGCAGCAACTGCCGGCGCCGCTCCTCGGTGCCCATGCGGGTGCGCGGGCGCCCCGTCTGCGCACCCCGAGCGCCGGAACCAGCCATCGCGCCACCTTACTTGACACCGGTTCGGCACTGCCGCACGCTGCTTACTGAATCGAGTTCAATAAGGGAGGGCACGATGGCGACGCCGCACTTACGCACCCGTCCCGCACCCTGGCCGGAGCTGGGCCGTATCCCCCACCCCCGCCACCGGCTGCCGGTGGTGGGTGACGTCTTCGGCCTCGACCCCGGCACGCCGGTGCAGGACTCGCTGCGGCTGGCCCGGGAGCTGGGGCCGATCTTCCGGCGCAAGATCTTCGGGCTGGAGATCGTGGTCGTCTCCGGCGCGGACCTGGTCGCGGAGCTGGCGGACGAGTCGCGGTTCACCAAGCGCGTCGTGCTCGCCGTCCACAACCTGCGCGAGGTCGCCGGCGACGGCCTGTTCACCGCGCACAGCCACGAGCCCAACTGGCAGCTCGGCCACGACATCCTCGCGCCCGCCTTCACCCGCGAGGCGATGGAGCGCTACCACCCGGTGATGCTCGCGATGGCCTCCCGGCTCACCGCCGCCTGGGACGCGCACGCCGCCGCGGGCACCGTGGCCGACGTCTCCGCCGACATGACCAAGCTGACCCTGGAGACCATCGCCCACACCGGCTTCGGCTACGACTTCGGCTCCTTCGAGCGCACCGAGCAGCACCCCTTCGTCGCCGCCATGGTCCGCTCCCTGCGCCATGCCCAGGGCAGCGACGTGCCGCGGCCGTTCAGCCCGGTGAAGAGCCGCGGTCCGGGCCGGCGCGGCGGCGCCGACGCCGCGTATCTCACCACCGTCGTCGACCGGGTCGTACGGGAGCGCACCGCGCGCGCCGACCCGGAGGCGCAGGATCTGCTCGGGCTGATGCTCAACACCCGTCATCCGCGCACCGGGGAGCGGCTGTCGCCGGAGAACATCCGCCACCAGATCCTCACATTCCTGGTCGCGGGACACGAGACGACCTCGGGCGCGCTCTCCTTCGCGCTGTACTACCTCTCCCGCCACCCCGAGGTGATGGCCCGCGCCCGCGCCGAGGTGGACCGGGTGTGGGGGCCGGCCGGGGAGCCGTCGTACCGGCAGGTGAGCAAGCTGCGCTACGTGCGCCGGGTGCTGGACGAGTCGCTGCGGATGTGGCCCACGGCGCCCGCGTTCACCCGCGCCGCGCGTACGGACACGATGCTGGGCGGCGTCCACCCGATGCGGGCGGGCGCGTGGGCGCTGGTGCTGATCCCGGCCCTGCACCGCGACCCGGCGGTCTGGGGTCCGGACGCCGACCGCTTCGACCCCGACCGCTTCCTGCCGGAGCGGGTACGGGCCCGGCCCGGGCACGTCTTCAAGCCCTTCGGCACGGGCGAACGGGCCTGCATCGGGCGCCAGTTCGCCCTGCACGAGGCGACGCTCGTGCTGGGCCTGCTGCTGCGCAGGTACGAGCTGCTCGGCGACCCCGGCTACCGGCTGGACATAGCCGAGCGGCTGACGCTGATGCCGCGCCGGTTCACGCTGGCGCCGGTGCGGCGCCGCCCCGCCGCGCCCCGGACGGCGCCGGGGCCCGCGGCGGAGCCGGCGGGGTCACCCGGCTGACGTGGCCGCGCCCGCCGACTCGCCCGCGGAGACGCGCTCGTGGTCCTCTTCCTCGTCGATGCCGCCCGGCAGCGGCGGGGCGGTGCTCGGCTCCCCGGACTCGGTGCCGGGCCCCTCGGACGGGCCCTCGGTGGTCGGCCCGGGGCTGCCCGTGGGCTCGGCGCTGGGGCTGTGGGAGCGGCTGGGCGCCGGCGGGTTGAAGTGGTCCCGCGGCGGCTGCGGCAGCTTCCGGTCCTCGCCGGGCCGCGCGCCGACGGGCCGTTCGAACCACAGGTCGGTGTTGACGTCCACGATGACGAGCCGGGACAGCGCCCCCTGCGCCGGCGTGACCACGACGGTCCGCGACGGCCGGAAGCCGCGCCAGCCCGTGCCGCCGTAGCGGTCGTGGCCGCTCAGCTTCTCCGGCGCCGTGAGCGGGCTGCCGCTCGCGCACCGCACCCGCGGTACGCCCTTGTCGTCCACCATCACGGCGGTGCCGGCCTGCAGTACCGACTGGAACGGGCTCGCCTCGCCGTCCGCGAAGCCGTGGCCGGTCAGGCGGGTGTCGGCGCGTAGCAGCACCGAGGTGAGTTCGCGCAGGAAGCCCGGCAGGTCCCCCTCGTCGACCCGCAGGGTGCGGGCGAACGCCGCCTGCTTGTCGGCGTCGCGGCCGAGGAAGGCGATCTGCTTGTCGACGTCGCAGCTCGCGACGTTCCGTACGCCGCCGTACAGCCCGGCCTTCCCGCCCGACACCGACTGGTGCCTGCTCGGCTCCGCCGGCGGGGGGCTGTCGGGCGGCGCGGCGGTGCGGGAGGGCGACGGCGCGGCGCCGTCGGGCGTCGCGGTGCTCGGGGTGAAGGGGTCGTGCCCGCGGTCCGCGACGGGCTGCAGCACCAGCTCCGCCGCCGGGTCGGCCGCGGCGGCGCTGCCCTGCCCGGGCACGGCGCAGGACGTGGCGGCGACCGAAAGAGCGAGGACGGCGACCGCGGCGCCGGCGAGGTGCGCGGAGCGCGGCAGCCGCGGCGTGGGGCGCGCGGGGCGCGAGGCACGGCGCGGCGGCAGCGGTGCACGGCGCGCGGAACGCAGACGGGGCACGTGGGTCTCCCTCTCGGGGCCGGATGGACACCTTCCGAGGCCATTGTCTGAATTGTTACCAAGGTGTGCGCAAGCTGAGAGCCGCCATCGGCGCGACGCCGCCCGCGCGCCGCGGTCACGGGCTCCGGCGCTACCGTTGAGGTGGGAGAACGGCCGATCGGCCGCCGCCGCGAGCGGAGGGGAGCAGCGCACGTGACCGAACGCAAGCCGCCGGGTGTGAGCTTCGAGTCCTGGATCGACCGGCAGATCCGGGAGGCGGCCGAGCGCGGCGAGTTCGACGACCTGCCGGGCAAGGGCAAGCCGCTCAAGGATCTCGACCGGCCGTACGACGAGCTGTGGTGGGTCAAGGCGAAGATGGCGCGCGAGCAGTTGTCCGCGCTGCCGCCCTCCCTCGCCGTACGCAAGGAGGCCGAGGCCGCGCTCGCCGCCGTGACCAGGGCGCGGAGCGAGAAGGAGGTGCGCGAGATCGTCGCGGAGGTCAACGAGAAGATCCGCGCCGCGCACCGCGCGCCCGCCGTCGGCCCGCCGCTGAAGCTCGCTCCGCTGGACGCCGACACGCTGGTACGGGAGTGGCGTGAGGGACGCGAGGGGCGCAAGTAGCGGGTACGGAGCGACCGGAGGCACGGCCTCCGCGAGCCTCCAACGCGCGCGGAGGCGTCGATCGTTGGTGGTAGTGTCCCCCTCGAAACGTCAAGCCGTACGCAAGCGCACGGGGTAGACGCAGTCCGGGGGGAACTGATCCGTAGGTCACCCCTGCGCGGCCATTCCGCCGTCCCGACCAGACGGCGCGGAAGTAGGACGCCCGGCCATACCCGGATACGGGCGTCTCACACCGCTTCCGGCCCGGATTCCGCCACGGCGGACCCGGCAGCCGGACCTGTTCACCCCGGCGGGTGACGCGGCCCGGGACACTGCGCGCCCGCCCCGCCACCGCCTCCGGACGGCGCTGCTCATCGGCACCAGTCGTCCGAGAGGGGGAGCCGGTTGACCACCCGACGGCAGTTCCTCGCCGCCTCGGCCGCGGGCATCGGCGTCGCGGCGCTGACCCCCGCCCCGCTCGCCGCCGCGCCGGGCAGCCCGCGCGGCGACCGCCCCAACATCGTGCTGATCGTCGCCGACGACCTCGGCTACGGCGAGCTGGGCTCGTACGGCCAGCAGCTCATCCGCACCCCCCACCTGGACCGGCTCGCGGAGGACGGGCTGCGGTTCACCGCGGCGTACGCCTCCGCGCCGGTGTGCGCGCCGTCGCGCGCCTCGCTGCTGACCGGCCTGCACAGCGGCCGGGCCCGGGTCCGGGAGAACCCGATGCGCGGCATCCAGCCCTCCATCGGCGACGCCGACACCACGGTCGCCGAGCTGCTGCGGGCCCGCGGCTACCGCACGGCGTGCATCGGCAAGTGGGGCTTCGGCCCCGAGGAGCCCGACCAGCACAGCCACCCCAACTACCGGGGCTTCGAGGAGTTCTACGGCTATCTGACGCACCGGCACGCGCACTACTACTTCCCGCAGTACCTCTGGCACAACAGCCGCCGCGTCCCGCTCGCGGGCAACGGGGACGGCGGGCGCGGCACGTACGCGCCCGAGCAGTTCTCCCGGCGCGCCCTGCAGTTCATCCGCAACCACGCCGAGGAGCCGTTCTTCCTCTACCTCTCCCCCAACGTGCCGCACGCCCCGAGCACGGTGCCCGACACCGGCGAGTACAGCGACACGGACTGGAAGCCGGAGGACAAGGGGCACGCCGCGCAGGTCGCGAACTTCGACCGGATGGTCGGCCAGGTGATCGAGGAGCTGTACGAGCAGCGCATCGCCGAGGACACCGTGGTGATCGTCACCAGCGACAACGGCCGGCACGAGGAGGGCGGCGTGACGCCGGCGCTCTTCCAGCGCGAGCGCGGGCTGCGCGGCTACAAGCGGAACCTGTACGAGGGCGGCATCCGGGTGCCGCTCATCGCCTGGTCCCCGTACCGCATCCGGCGCGGCGTGGTGAACCGGCCGACGCCCCACATAGACCTGCTGCCCACCCTCGCCGAGCTGGGCGGCGCCCCCGCGCCCCGGGACGTCGACGGGCTGTCCCTCGCCCCGCTGCTCACCGGCACCGGGCCCGCGCCCCGGCACGAGTTCCTGTACTGGTACCGCAACGAGCGGGCCTCCACGCCGCTGGCCCGCGCCGCCGACCACGACCGGATCGGCCGGATCTCCGAGGCGGTGCGGGCCGGCGACTGGAAGGCGGTGCGCTTCGCGCCGGGCAAGGACCGCGGGGCGCCGGACGCCCGCTGGCAGGTGGAGCTGTACAACCTGGCGGACGACCCCGCCGAGTCCGTCGACCGGGCCGCGGACCGGCCGGACATCGCCGCCCGGCTGGTACACGTCATGCGCCAGGAGTGGCGCGACACATACGACCGCGAGCCCTTCGGCGTACGCATCGGCGCCCCGCCCTACGCCGAGCCGGGCCGGGTGCTGACGGTCACCGCCACCCTGCACAACGGGTCCGGCGCCCTGTGGACCGAGCCGCGGGTGCAGTTGCAGGTCCCCGAGGGCTGGAAGGTGCGCGCCGCGACCCGCAGGCCGCGCGGCCGGCTCGCGCCGGGCGCCGAGGTGGTCACCCGCTGGCGGGTCACGCCGCCGGAGGGCGCTCCCGCGGGCCGCTGGGAGCTGAGCGCGCGGGCCGTCGCGCGGTGCGCGGGCGCGCCGCTGACGTACCGCACGCGGCAGGCGCTGCTCACCCCGCCGGCGAAGGGCGGCTACTTCGGCGACCTGCCCTGGCTGACCTGAGGGGCCCCCGCCGTACGGACCGGGCGGGCGCCCGGCGCGTACGGCGGGAAGGCCGCGCGGTCAAGGGCGGGGGATGTTGCGGAGGTTGGAGCGGGCCAGGTCGAGCATCGTGCCGACGCCGCCCTCCAGCACCGTGCGCCCGGCGGCCAGCGCGAAGCCGCGCACCTGCTCCAGCGTGATCCGCGACGGGATCGACAGCGCGTTGGAGTCGGTGATCAGCTCGACCAGCGCGGGGCCCTTCGCCGCCAGCGCCTCCCGCAGGGCGCCCTCGATCTCGCCGGGCTTCTCCACCCGCCAGGCGGGGATGCCGACGCCGCGGGCGATGGCGGAGAAGTCGACCCTGCTGTGGTCGGTGCCGTACGCGGGCAGGCCGTCGACCAGCATCTCCAGTTTGACCATGCCGAGCGAGGAGTTGTTGAACACGACCGTCTTGACCGGCAGGTCCTGCTGCTTGACGGTGATCAGCTCGCCGAGGAGCATGCCGAGGCCGCCGTCGCCGGAGAGCGAGATGACCTGGCGGTCGCGGTCGGCGCTGGCGGCGCCGATGGCGTGCGGCAGCGCGTTGGCCATGGAGCCGTGGGTGAAGGAACCGATGACGCGGCGGCGGCCGTTGGGCGTGAGGTAGCGGGCGGCCCAGACGTTGTTCATACCGGTGTCGACGGTGAACACGGCGTCGTCCGCGGCGAGCGTGTCCAGCAGCCGGGCGGCGTACTCGGGGTGGATCGGGACGTGCTTGTCGACGTTCGAGGTGTACGCCTCGACGACCTTGGTCAGCGACCGTTCGTGCTTGCGCAGCGTGGCGTCGAGGAAGCGCCGCTCGCGCTTCTCGCGCAGCAGCGGCTGCACCGCCTCCAGGGTGGAGGCCACGTCGCCGTGCACGGCGACCTCCAGCGGCGTACGGCGGCCGAGGCGGGTGGCGTCGATGTCGATCTGGACGGTCTTGGCCCCGGGAAGGAAGGCGTCGTACGGGAAGTCGGTGCCGAGCATCACGACGAGGTCGGCCTCCTGGAGCGCGTCGTAGCAGGCGCCGTAGCCGAGGAGGCCGATCATGCCGACGTCGTACGGGTTGTCGTACTGGATCCACTCCTTGCCGCGCAGCGTGTGCCCGACGGGCGCCTTGACGGTCTCGGCGAGCCGCATCACCTGCGCGTGCGCGCCGCGGACGCCCGCGCCGGCGAACAGGGCGACGCGGTCGGCGGCGTTGAGGGCGTCGGCCAGCTCCCGCACGGTCTGCGGGTCGGGGACGATGGCGGCCGGGCGGACGCAGGGGACGGTGTGCCCGGTGGGGTTGGCGGCCTGCTTGTCGGCGATGTCGCCGGGCAGGACGAGCACCGCGACCTCGTTGGCGCCGACGGCGTGCTGGGCGGCGATCCGGGCGATGCGGGGCATCTGCTCCGGCTGGGAGATCAACTGGCAGTAGCCGGACGCCTGGTCGAAGAGCTTCTCCGGGTGGGTCTCCTGGAAGTAGCCGCTGCCGATCTGGGTGGACGGGATGTGCGAGGCGATGGCGAGGACGGGGGCGCCGCTGCGCTGGGCGTCGAACAGGCCCTGGATGAGGTGGGTGTTGCCGGGTCCGCAGGAGCCGGCGCAGGCGGCGAGCTGCCCGGTCACCTGCGCCTCGGCGGCGGCCGCGAAGGCGCCGGCCTCCTCGTTCTGCACGTGCACCCACTCGATGGCCCCGTCGCTGCGGCGGATGGCGTCGACCAGCGGGTTGAGACTGTCGCCGACGACGCCGTAGATGCGCTTCACGCCGTACTGGAGCAGGACCTCCACGAGCTGGTCGGCAACCTTGGCACTGCTCATCGTGCTCTCCTCGCATCGGCTTCGCGGGCGTCCGGGACAACGTGTTCGATCGTAAGCGATCACCGTGGAAGCGGGCGGATGGTGCTTCGCGGGGCATCCTGGCCGCGGACCGGGGCGCGGGCTATAGTCCGAAACTAGCGCCGCTAGTTTCAATGGGGAGGCCCGCCGTGCGCACCGTCCATTTCGCCGCCGCCCGCCGCACGCCGATCGGGAAGCTGCGCGGCTCGCTGTCCGCCGTGCGCCCCGACGACCTCGCCGCGGGGGTGATCCGCGGGCTCCTCGACGGCGTTCCCGCGCTCGACCCGGCCCGTATCGACGACGTCTACTGGGGCGCCGCCAACCAGGCCGGCGAGGACAACCGCAACGTCGCCCGGATGGCCGCCCTCCTGGCCGGCCTGCCCGACTCGGTCCCCGGCGCCACCCTCAACCGGCTCTGCGCCTCGGGCCTCGAGGCCGTCACGACCGCCGCCCGCGCCATCGCCGCCGGCGAGGCGGACGTGGTGCTGGCCGGCGGCTCGGAGTCGATGAGCCGCGCGCCGTTCGTGCTGCCCCGGCCGGACGAGGCGCTGCCGCGGGCGATGGCGACGGCCGACACCCGGCTGGGCTGGCGGCTGGTCAACCCGCGGATGCGGGACCTGCACGGGCTGCTCGCGATGGGCGAGACGGCGGAGGAGGTCGCCGGGAAGTACGGGGTGGGGCGGGCGCGGCAGGACGAGTTCGCGCTGCGCAGCCACGGGCGGGCCGCGGCGGCGCGGGCGGCAGGGCACTTCGACGCGGAGCTGCTGCCGGTCGTACGACCCGACGCCGGCCCGGTGACGGCGGACGAGTGCATCCGCGAGGACACCTCGGCGGGGCAACTGGCGAAGCTGAAGCCGGTGTTCCGCGCGGGCGGCAGCGTGACCGCGGGCAACTCCTCGCCGATGAACGACGGGGCGGCGGCGCTGCTGCTGGTCAGCGAGGAGGCGCTGGCGGACCTGGGCCTGGAGTCACTCGGCCGGTACGCGGCCGGGGCATCGGCCGGCGTCCACCCCGACGTCATGGGCATCGGGCCGGTGCCGGCGACGCGCAAGGCGCTGGACCGGCTGGGCTGGTCGGTGGCGGACGTGGAGACCGCCGAGCTGAACGAGGCGTTCGCGGCGCAGTCGCTGGCGTGCGTGGACGAGCTGGGGCTGGACCCCGAGACGGTCAACCCGGACGGCGGTGCCATCGCGCTGGGCCACCCGCTGGGCTGCTCGGGGGCGCGGATCCTGACGACGCTGCTGCACCGGATGGTGCGTACGGGCGCGCGGCGGGGGCTGGCGACGATGTGCGTCGGGGTGGGACAGGGCTCGGCGGTGCTGGTGGAACGGGCCTGAGGACCGGGCTCGCGCGACGCGGTGCACGGCATGAAGGGGTGCTGCGGCGATCAGTCCGCCGCGCCCTTCGCCGCCCAGGTCTCCCACTCCGACGGCGGGTTCCCGAGCACGGCCGCCCGGCGCCGTAACGCCGCCTCCTCGTCGGTGTGCATCGCGTGCGCCAGCCGGTCGGTGCCCTCGCCCGACTCGGCGAGCGCCCGGATCACCGCGTCCCGCGTGCCCTCGATCCGGGGCGCGATGCGCTCCAGGTCGCGCAGGGCGGCGTACCAGTCGCCCGGGATGGGCGCGGGGCCGCCGGCGTCGCGGGAGTTGACGCCCGTACGGAGCATGCCGAGGGCCCACAGGCAACTGTCGACGATCTCCGCCAGCAGCCGGGCCTCGCGGGTCAGCGCCGTGGTCTCCTCGGGAGTCAGCCGGACCGTGAACTCCAGTCCGTCGTCCCCTTCCGGCGCGCGGTAGACGACCGTCATCCTGACCCCCTAGCGGCAAGCCGGGCAGTGCGGTGACTGCACTCTATGCACCGCCGCCGTGCCCCGGGAAGCCGCCGGGCACGGCTGGCGCACAATGGCTCCCATGGATCTCCGCATCTTCACAGAACCGCAGCAGGGCGCCTCGTACGAGACCCTCCTGACCGTGGCCCGCGCCACCGAAGACCTCGGCTTCGACGCCTTCTTCCGCTCCGACCACTATCTGAAGATGGGCGACGTCAGCGGCCTGCCCGGGCCGACGGACGCCTGGGTGACGCTGGCGGGCCTGGCCCGCGAGACCCGCAGGATCCGGCTCGGCACGCTGATGACCGCCGCGACCTTCCGGCTGCCGGGGCCGCTGGCCATCCAGGTGGCGCAGGTGGACCAGATGTCCGGCGGGCGGGTCGAGATGGGCATCGGGGCGGGGTGGTTCGAGGACGAGCACACCGCGTACGGGATCCCGTTCCCGAAGGAGAAGTTCGCCCGGCTGGAGGAGCAGCTCGCGATCGTGACGGGGCTGTGGGGCACGCCGACCGGCGACACCTTCAGCTACTCCGGCGCGCACTACGAGCTGAAGGACTCCCCCGCGCTGCCGAAGCCGGTGCAGGCGCCGCTGCCCGTGCTGATCGGCGGCATGGGCCCGAAGCGCACCCCGGCGCTGGCCGCCCGCTACGCGGCGGAGTTCAACGTGCCGTTCAGCTCGGCGGAGGACACCGAGCGGCAGTTCGGCCGGGTCCGCGAGGCGGCCGAGGCGGCCGGCCGGGCGCCGTCCGACCTGGTGTACTCCAACGCGCTCGTCGCCTGCGTCGGCAAGGACGACGCGGAGGTGGCGCGGCGGGCGGAGGCCATCGGCAGGCAGGTGCCGGAGCTGAAGGAGAACGGCCTGGCCGGCACCCCGGCGGAGGTGGTCGAGAAGATCGGCCGCTACGGCGCGGCCGGCTCGCAGCGCTTCTACCTCCAGATCCTCGACCTGTCCGACCTGGACCACCTGGAGCTGATCGCGGCCGAGGTACTGCCGCAGGTGTCGTGACCCGGGGGCGGCGGCCCGGCCCGTAAAACCCCTGGCGGGCGGCCGCGCGGCCCGGCGAGGATGGCCGGGTGGAGCGCGGCGGACTGCTGGTCGAAAAGCACACCATCCTCGCGGTGGTGGCGGGTTCGCGCGCCTTCGGCCTGGCGACGCCGGCGTCCGACACGGACCGGCGCGGGGTGTACGTCGCGCCGACGGAGTGGTTCTGGCGGCTGGAGAAGCCGCCGCCGCACTGGGAGGGGCCGCTGCCCGAGCAGTTCAGTTGGGAGGTGGAGCGCTGCTGCGCGCTCGCGCTCGACGGGAATCCGAACCTGCTCGAAGTGCTCCACTCCCCGCTGGTCGAGCGGTGCACCCCGCTCGGCGCGGAACTGCGCGAGATCAGCCCGGCGTTCCTGTCCCGGCAGCTCCACCGCACGTTCGGCCGCTACGCGTACCGCCAGCTCGCCCGGGCCCGCGCGCGCCGTGAGCGCACCGGCGAGGTGCGGTGGAAGCACGTGGCGCACCTGCTGCGGCTGCTGCTGAGCGGGGAGGCGCTGCTGCGTACGGGTGAGCTGTGCGTCGACGTCGGCCCGTACCGCGAGCGGCTGCTCGCGGTCGGGCGCGGCGAGCTGACCTGGGACGAAGTGACGGTGTGGACCGCGGAGCTGGCCACCCGCCTCGACGGGGCCCTGCCCGCGAGCCCCCTGCCGGAGTCCCCGGACCGGCTCCGCGTGGAGTCCTGGCTCACCTCCGTCCGCCACCGCAACCTCCCCACTCCGTGACTCCCGCCCCGTCGAGCGCAGCGGCCTGCGCTGCCGGCGCGCGCGGCTCGGGCGGCTCGGGCGGGATCGACACCCGATAACGCTTGCCGCCGACCTCTTGACCTGCCTCCCGGCCAACTTCTATGTTCACCGCCAAGAGGTAGAACGTAGGACCTCCCACGACCCCGCCTTTCCCCGGGACAGGGACAGGCGCGGCGCCATCTCCTGTTTTTCCCCTCCTGGAGGCACCGTGAGCGACGTATCACCAGAGCCGGGCGTCGACCGCCGGCGAGTGCTGCAGTACGGCGGGGCGCTGAGCGCCTTCGGCGTCATGGCGCCGGCGCTGGCCGCCTGCTCCGGAGGTCCGGACTCGACCTCGGACACCGGCGGGGGCGGCGGCGGGGACTCCGTCACCGCCGTCATCGGATACGGCAACGACCAGAGCTGGGACCCCACGCTGACCGCGTCCGCGTTCTCCGTGGCGGCCAACCACCACATCTTCGAGGGGCTGCTGGACACCGACCCCATCACCCGCGAGCCCTTCCCCGCGCTGGCGACCGAGCTGCCCGCCGACACCGGCGCGGACACCTGGTCGTTCACCCTGCGCGACGGGGCGACGTGGCACGACGGCAAGCCGGTCACCGCCGACGACGTCGTGTTCACGTTCGACCGGATACTCGACACCAAGACCCAGACCCTCACCCACGGGTTCTTCGCCGGCTGGCTGAAGGAGGTCAGGAAGACCGGGGACAACACCGTCGACCTGGTGCTCGCCTTCCCCTTCCCGGACGGTCTCTCCCGGCTCACCCTGGCGAAGATCCTGCCCAAGCACATCCTCGGCAAGTCCGGCGCCTGGAAGGACCTGGACACCGGCCTGCCCGAGGCCGCCGTCGGCTCGGGACCGTACAAGATGACGGCCAACCAGCCGCTGTCGAACACCTCCTTCGAGGCGTACGCGGACTACAACGGCCCGCGCAAGGCGAACTTCAAGAAGATGAACTGGCTGTCCATCGTGGACGCCGCCCCCCGGGTCGCGAAGATCTCCGGCGAGAGCGCGGGCGCGCAGATCTCCGACAACATCCCCTACGCCAACGTGAAGCAGTTGGAGCAGGACGGCCTCACCGTCGAGGGCGGAGCCGGGATGAACCACATGTTCCTGCTCTTCAACACCGAGCGGGCCCCCTTCGACGACGTACGCGTGCGCCAGGCGCTGCACTACGCCATCGACACCGACAAGATGATCGAGGCCGGTCTGAGGGGCTACGGCAAAGCCGCCAGCTCCTTCCTCGACGAGGGCAACCCCACGTACCGCGCGGCCAAGACCGTCTACGGCTACGACCCGGACAAGGCCAAGGCGCTGCTGAAGGACGCCGGGGTCAGCGGGCTGAAGGTGACGCTCATGGCGTCGACCGTGAGCTGGATCGCGGACTGCATCCCGACCATCAAGGAGTCCTGGGACGCCATCGGCGTGGAGACCACGCTCGAACCGCAGGAGACCTCCGCCCTCTTCACCAAGCTGGACCAGAAGGCGAACTACCAGGTCGTCGCCTCCGCCTCGAACCCCAACCAGCTCGGCATCGACGCGGATCTGATCCTCCGCTACAACTACACCGCCGAGAACGTCTGGATGGACTACTCCCGCTGGGCCCAGGCGTCACAGGCCAAGCAGTTGTTCCGGCTCATGGACGCGGCCACGCGCGAGCCGGACCAGGAGAAGAAGAAGCAGATGACGCAGGAGTACCTGGACGTCATCGCCGAGAACGCGGTCATCTACCCCGTGGTCCACACCGAGCTGCTCACCGCCTGGGACGACGGCGAGATCACCGGGATCCAGCCGCAGCCCTACCCCGGCATCAACCTCCTCAAGGCCAAGCCCGCGTAGGGCGGGGCCGTCACGGTCAGTCAAGGCTAGGAGCTCACGTACGTGGCCCAGATCGCCAGGATGCTGCTACGCCGCATCGCCCTGCTCGTCCCGCTGATGCTCGGGATCGTGCTGTTCGTCTTCCTCGTCATGCGCTTCTCGGACATCGACCCGGCGGTGGCGAACTTCCAGGGTGCCAACCCCACCGAGCAGCAGCTTGAGGACTACCGCGAGGAGCACGGGCTCAACGACCCCCTGCCCGTCCGCTACGCCGCCTTCGTCGGCGACCTGCTCAAGGGCGACATGGGGCTCAGCGCGCTCAACGGCAGGCCGGTCATCGACCAGGTGACCACCGCGCTGCCCCTGACCATGCAGCTCACCTTCCTCGGGCTCGCCATCGCGATAGTGCTGTCGGTGCTCTTCGGGGTCACGGCCGCGATCTACCGCGACCGGATCCCGGACCAGGTGATCCGCATCGTCTCGCTGATCGGCGTCGCCGCGCCCGCCTTCTGGGTGGCGCTGCTGCTGATCCAGTACCTGGCGGTGGACTGGGGGTGGTTCCCCTCCGGGGGGTACGTCAATCCCGGCGACTCCTTCACGGGCTGGCTCAAGACCATGACGCTGCCGGCCATCGCGCTGTCGCTGCACGTCGCCGCACAGCTCACCCGCATCGTCCGCACCGCGGTGGTGGAGGAGCTGGACAAGGACTACGTCCGCACGGCGATCGGCAGCGGCCTGCCGCCGGTCGTCGTGGTCGGCCGCAACGTGCTGCGCAACGCGCTGGTCAACCCGCTGACCGTGCTCGGCCTCCGGGTCGGCTATCTGCTCGGCGGCGCGGTCGTGATCGAGACGATCTTCTCGCTGCCCGGCATGGGCACCTTGATGATCAACGCGGTGAAGAACGGCGACCCCGCGGTCGTCCAGGGCGTGGTGCTGACCGTCGCCGTCGCCTTCGTCGTCGTCAACCTCGTGATCGACATCCTCTATCTGCTGGTCAACCCCCGACTGAGGAGTGCCGCCTGATGCTCGCCACCCTCGGGGGCCGCCAGAAGCTCACGGAGCGGCTGTCCCGGCCCGGCCTGCGGCTCCGCGGGCTCTCCCGGCTGCCCTGGACGTCCCGGATCTCGCTGGGCCTGCTCACCCTGGTGGTGCTGGTCGCGGTGTTCGCGCCGCTGCTCGCCCCGCACGACCCGCTGGACCAGCAGGCGCAGTCCGGCGGCACCGGACACCCGTCCGCCGACCACTGGATGGGGCAGGACAGCCTCGGCCGCGACATCCTCAGCCGGCTGATGTACGGGGCCCGCTGGTCGCTGATCATCGGGCTGGGCGCCACGCTGCTCGCGCTGGTGGTGGGCGCGGTACTCGGGGCGATCGCCGCCACCTCCCGCAAGGCGGTGGACGAACTCGTCATGCGCTGCCTGGACATCGTCATGGCGTTCCCGGGGATCGCGCTGGCCGCGGTGCTCGTCGCCGTCTTCGGCGGCAGCATCCCGGTGCTGGTGTGCGCCATCGCGTTCCTGTACGTGCCGCCGATCGCGCGGGTCGTCCGGGCCAACGTGCTGGACCAGTACGGCGAGGACTACGTGACCGCGGAACGGGTCATCGGGGCCCGTACGCCGCACATCATCGTCAAGCACGTCGCCATCAACTGCGCCGCGCCGATCCTGGTGTTCTGCACCGTGCAGGTCGCCGAGGCGATCGTCTTCGAGGCGTCGCTGTCCTTCATCGGCGCGGGCGTCCGCCCGCCGGACCCGTCGTGGGGCAGCGTCATCGCGGACGGCAAGAACATGGTGCTGCTCGGCGGCTGGTGGGCCACGGTCTTCCCGGGCCTGCTCATGCTGCTGACCGTGCTGGCGCTCAACATCCTCTCCGAGGGCATCTCGGACGCCTGGGCGGCGCCCGCCTCCCGGCGGTCCGAGAACGTGGCGGTCAAGAAGGCCGGCGCCGAGGACCGGATCGAGGCCGCGGTGCCCGGCACCGGCAAGGTGCTGGAGCTGCCGGGTCTCGCCGAGGCCGCACGCCGGCTGCGTGCACGGGCCCGGCCGCTGCCCGGCGGCGAGCCGGTGCTGGCGGTCAGGGACCTGGCCATCGGCTTCGACAAGCGGCACGCGGGCGTGGACATCGTCGACGGCATCAGCTTCGACGTCAGGCCCGGTGAAGTCCTCGGCCTCGTCGGCGAGTCGGGCTGCGGCAAGTCGCTGACGGCGCTGACGGTGATGGGTCTGGAGCCGGCCGGCGCGCGGGTGCGCGGCAGCGTCGTCTTCGACGGCCGGGAGCTGGTCGGCCTGCCGATGCGGGTACGCCGCAGGCTGCTCGGCCACGAGATGGCGATGATCTACCAGGACGCGCTCAGCTCGCTCAACCCGGCGATGACGATCCGCGCCCAGCTCAAGCAGTTGATCCGGCGCGGCGGTACGCGCACCGCGACCGAACTGCTGGAGCTGGTGGGCCTGGACCCGGACCGTACGCTGCGCAGCTATCCGCACGAACTGTCCGGCGGGCAGCGGCAGCGGGTGCTCATCGCCATGGCACTGTCGCGCAACCCGAAGCTCATCGTCGCCGACGAGCCCACGACCGCGCTCGACGTCACGGTCCAGGCGCAGGTCATCGAGCTGCTGCTGCGGCTGCGCGAGGAGCTGGGCTTCGCGCTCATCCTGGTCAGCCACGACCTGGCGCTGATCTCGGACGTCACCGACCGGGTGGTCGTCATGTACGGCGGGCAGATCGTCGAGACCGGCGTCACCGCCGACCTCGTCGAGACGCCCTCCCACCACTACACCCGCGGGCTGCTGGGCTCCGTGCTGTCGCTGGAGTCGGCCCAGGAGCGGCTGACGCAGATCCGCGGCGTCGTGCCCTCGCCGGCCGACTTCCCGGCGGGCTGCCGGTTCGCCGACCGCTGCCCGATGGCGAGCGGCGCCTGTCTGGACACCGCGCCCGAACTGGTCGGCGAGGAACGCAAGCACGAGGTGGCGTGCCACCACCCGGCGGTCGAGCCGGCGGTCGCCGCCGCGGGCGAGGCGGAGAAGGAGGCGCTGCGATGAGCGCGAAGGACAGCGGCGGCCCGGGGCCGATCGGCGAGCTGGCCAGCGAGCCCCTGGTCGAGGGCGACTCGCTGGTCGAGGGCGGCGGTGCGCCGCCGGCGCTGATCACCGTACGGGACGCGCACGTGGTGCACCGGGCGCGCACCGGCGGCCTGTTCGCCCGCGACCGGGTGTACGCGCTGACCGGCGCGGACCTGACGATCGCGGCGGGCGAGACGGTCGGCGTGGTCGGCGAGTCCGGCTGCGGCAAGTCGACGCTGGCGAAGGTGCTGGTCGGGGTGCAGGAACCGACGGCCGGCACGGTGGAGTTCCGGGGCCGCGACATCTGGAAGATGGACGGCGGCGAGCGGCGTACGGCCATCGGCACCGGCGCGGGCATGATCTTCCAGGACCCGTCGACGGCCCTCAACCGGCGGCTGCCGATCCGGCAGATCCTCCGCGACCCGCTCGACGTGCACCGCCGCGGCACCTCCGCCCAGCGCACCGAGCGGGTGCGGGAGCTGATGGCCCTCGTCGGCCTGCCGCCGGTGCTCGCGGACGCGCTGCCGGGCCAGTTGTCGGGCGGGCAGCGGCAGCGGGTGGCCATCGCCCGCGCCCTGGCGCTGGAGCCGGACCTGGTGGTGGCCGACGAGCCGACGTCCGCGCTGGACGTGTCCGTACGCGCGCAGATCCTCAACCTGCTGCTTGATCTGAAGGAGCGGCTGAACCTGGCGCTGGTGTTCGTCTCGCACGACATCCAGACGGTGCGGCGGATGAGCGACCGCGTCATCACCATGTATCTGGGCAGGATCGTGGAGGAGGCGCCGGCGGTGGCGCTGGGCTCCGGCTCGGACTCCCCGGCGGAGCACAGCACGGACACCGCCCGGCACCCCTATACGCGGGCGCTGTTCTCGGCGACGCCGGGGCTCCTCGACCCCATCGACCCGATCCCGCTCGTCGGCCCCGTGCCGTCGGCGACCCGGCCGCCGAGCGGCTGCCCGTTCCGTACCAGGTGCTGGAAGGCCACGGCGGAGTGCGCCGCGGCCATGCCGGAGGTCACGCAGGCGGCGCAGTCCCACCGGTTCCGCTGCCACCATCCGGTGGCCGCCGGGGAGAGCACCCGTGATCTCGTGATCCAAGCGAAGGAGAGCGCATGACCCGTCCCACCCACCTGACCGGCGTCGTACCGCCCGTCTGCACCCCCCTGACGCCGGACGCCGAGGTGGACACCGCCTCGCTGATCAGGCTGGTGGACTTCCTCGTGGCGGGGGGCGTCGACGGGCTCTTCGTGCTCGGCTCGTCCTCGGAGGCCGCCTACCTCAGGGACGAGCAGCGCAGGGCCGTGGTGGACACGGTGGTACGGCACGTCGGCGGCCAACTGCCCGTGCTCGCCGGCGCGATCGACATGACCACGCCGCGCGTGCTCGACCACGCCCGCGGCGCGCTCGACGCCGGCGCGGACGCGCTCGTCGTCACCGCGCCGTTCTACACCCGTACCCACCCGGCGGAGATCGACCGGCACTACCGCGAGGTCGCAGGCCGCACCGGCGCGCCGGTCTACGCCTACGACCTGCCGGCGTCTGTGCACACCAAGCTCGGCCACGACCTGGTGCTCGAACTCGCCGCCGACGGGGTGCTGGCCGGGCTGAAGGACTCCAGCGGCGACGAGACGGGGCTGCGCCGCGTCATCGTCGGCGTCCGGGACAAGGTCGCGGGCTTCTCCGCGCTGACGGGCTCCGAGACGATGGTGGACAGCGCGCTGGCGATGGGCGCCCACGGCGTCGTCCCCGGCCTCGGCAACGTCGACCCGCACGGCTACGTACGGCTGTACCGCAGCGCGCGGGAGGGCGACTGGGAGTCGGCCAGGACCGAACAGGAGCGGCTGCTCGCGCTCTTCGGGATGGTCAGGAGCGGTGACCCGGCGCGGATGGGCATGAGCTCGTCGGCGCTCGGGGCGTTCAAGGCGGCCCTGCATCTGCGCGGGGTCATCGACTGCCCGGCGACGATGCTGCCGCAGATCCCGCTGGACACCGAGGAGGTGCGGCGGGTGGAGAAGCACCTCGCCGCCGCGGGGCTGCGCTGACGGGCCCCGGCACCGTACGCCGGCGGGAGGGGCGGGCCAGGGGGATGGCCCGGCGCCCTCCCGCCGGTCTTTCGGCTCCCGCCGGCGGCGACCGGCCGGCCGTCAGGCACCGCCGGTCGCCGCCGGGGGCGTCAGCCGCCGAAGTTCCGCAGGTCCAAGCGGCGGAACTCGATCGTCTCGTAGGACCCGGCCGCGCCCGTCTCGTACAGCACCCCGATCGTCTGGCCGTTGACCTGCACCAGGTCCGAGTAGGCGGCCGGCTGCTGCGACAGCGTCGTCACCTTGGTGAAGTTGCGCCCCGCGTCGTCGCTGCGCCAGACCGCCATCTTCTCCCGCTTGACGGGGTTCGAGGGCCCGGAGAAGATCAGCGGCGCGTGCCGCCCCACGGGCTGCAGCACGCTCGCCTGGACGACCGGTACCTCGTTGAGGTCCGGCTGCACCTGGTACGGCCGGTCGAGGCTCGTGCCGCCGTCGCTGGAGTAGGAGTCGAGGCGGTTGCCCGGAGTGGTGCCGTTCTGGTCGCGGGTGCTGAAGTACAGGCGGCCGTCGGGCAGTTCCGCGGCGATGTTCTCGTTGCTGTTGATCTCGCCCTCGTACCGGTCGTCGATGAAGCCCATCTTCCAGGTGCGGCCGCCGTCGTCGCTGTAGATGGCGTGGGCGCCGTAGTACTTGGCCTCCTGCCCGGTGTCCGCGGAGCCGGCCGGCGGGGCGGTGGAGTGGTTCGACGGGATGACGAGCCGGCCGCGGTTCGGGCCGTGCTTGAGGGCGACGGCGTGGCCGGGCCCGGTCGCGTACCAGCGCCACTGCGGCAGCTTGACGTCGGCGGTGATCTCCCGCGGCTCGCCGAAGGTGCGGCCGTCGTCGGTGGAGCGCTGCACGAAGACCCGCCGGCTCTGCTCGGCGGTGACCTCACCGCGCATGATCTGCGCCTCGGTGACCTTGCCGCTGTTGAACGAGGTGACGAGCACCAGGTCGCCGGTCTTCGGGTCGACGACGGGCGCCGGGTTGCCGCGGGTGTCGCCGCCGCCGGCGGCGACGACGGACATCGGGCCCCAGGTGCAGCCGCCGTCCTCGGAGCGGCGGACGACGACGTCGATGTTGCCGGTGTCCCCGGCGCCGCCGACGCGGCCCTCGGCGAACGCGAGGAGGGAGCCGCCGCGGGTCTTCACGGTGGCCGGGATGCGGTACGTGTCGTACCCGCCCTCGCCGGATCTGTAGGGGACGGAGGAGGTGCAGCGGGCCTTGCCGGACGCCGTGGCCCCGGCGTCGGCCGCCGCCGTGCCGGGGCCCGCGGCCAGAGTGCCGAGGAGGGCGGTCGCGGAGAGGAAGAGAAGGCTGGTCGAGGTGCGCATGGGGCGACTCCGAAGTCATGGGACGTAGGAGGTGGGATGTCCGATCGCAAAACGTAGAGGGCGCGGCGGCGGGAGGCAAGACCCCGGACGGCGGGAAAGATCGCACCAACGTGCGGGCGCCCGGGTGTTCGTGTGCGATCGTGAGCGGGAATCGAGCTGGTTGGACAGGGGAGACGGGCGCTGCGGGCCCGGGCACCGAGCGGGCGGAACGGGCAGGCGGAGGAGGCCGGGTGGCGAGCACGGGCGAGATACGGCGGGCGCGGTACGCCGTCGCGGCGGTGTTCGCCGCGCACGGCGCCGTCACCGGCAGCTTCGCCACCCGGGTCCCCTGGGTGCAGGACCACGCCGGGATCAGCGCCGGGCAGCTCGGCCTCGCGCTCGCGATGCCCGCCCTCGGCGCCGCCACCGCGATGCCGCTCGCCGGCCGGATCAGCCACACCTTCGGCGCCCGCCGCGCGCTGCGCGGGCTGATGGTCATGTGGTGCCTCGCGCTGATCCTGCCGGCCCTCGCCCCCGGGCTCGCGACGCTCTGCGCGGGCCTGTTCGTGTACGGGGCGACCGCCGGCATGGCGGACGTCGCGATGAACGCGCTCGGCGTCGACGTGGAACAGCGGCTCGGCCGCTCGATCATGTCCGGGCTGCACGGCATGTGGAGCGGCGGCGCGCTCGCGGGCTCCGCGGCCGGCACCGTCGCCGCGCACACCGAGCTGGACGGCCGGGTGCACTTCGCGATCGCGGCCGCCGTCCTCACCGCGGTCTCGGTCGTCGCCTGCCGCTGGGTGCTGGCGCCCGTCGCGCACGCCGACGAGGAGCCGCCGCCGCACTTCGCGCTGCCGCCGCGCTCGGCGCTGCTCATCGGCGCGGTCGGGTTCTGCGCGGTCTTCGCCGAGGGCGCCAGTCTGGACTGGTCGGCGGTCTACCTGCGCGACGAGATGGGCTCCTCCCCCGGCCTCGCCGCCGCGTGCACCACCGGCTTCGCGCTGACGATGGCGGTGGCCCGGCTGGTGGGCGACGCGGTGGTCGAACGCCTCGGCCCGGTGCGCACGGTGCGCGCGGGCGGGGTGCTGGCGACGCTCGGCGGGGTGCTCATCGTCACCTCGTCCGCCGCGGCGCAGGCGATGGCCGGGTTCGGGCTGCTGGGCCTGGGCATCGCGGTCGTCGTACCGGTGGTCTTCGCGGCCGCGGCCCGGTCCGCCAACGCGCCGAGCCAGGCGATCGCGGGGGTGGCGACGATCATGTACGCCTCCGGGCTGATCGCCCCGGCGGCGATCGGGCAGGTCGCGGACGCGACGTCGCTGACCGTGTCGTTCGGACTGGTGACGGTGCTGGCATCCGGGCTCATCGCGGGCGCGGGGCTGCTGCGCGGGCGGCGCTCGGAGACGAAGGCCAAGGCGGCAGGCGCCGTACCGGATCCGGCGCCCGCGCCGGGCACGGACACGCAGCCGGGCACGTAAACCCGTACGCGCCCTCGGCCTTCAGCGCACGGCCGTCAGCGCCCGCCCTCAGCCCACCGCCTTCGCCGCCGCGCGGCCCGCGGCCCGGCCGGAGAAGAGGCACCCGCCGAGGAACGTGCCCTCCAGCGAGCGGTACCCGTGGACGCCGCCCCCGCCGAAGCCGGCGGCCTCCCCGGCCGCGTACACGCCCGGCAGCGGCTCCCCGCCCTCGGCGAGCACCCGCGACGACAGGTCCGTCTCCAGCCCGCCGAGGGACTTGCGGGTGAGGATGTTCAGCCGTACGGCGATGAGCGGGCCGTTCTTCGGGTCCAGGAAGCGGTGCGGGGAGGCGGCGCGGATGAGCTTGTCGCCGAGGAAGTTGCGGGCGCCGCGCACCGCGGTGATCTGCATGTCCTTGGTGTAGGCGTTGTCGATCTCGCGGTCGCGGGCGGTGAGCGTGCGGCGCAGCGCCTCCTCGTCGATGAGCTTGTCGCCGGTCAGCTCGTTCATCCGGCGGACCAGGGTGGCGAGGTCGCGTTCGACGATGAAGTCGACGCCGTTGTCCATGAACGCCTGTACGGGCGCGGGCGCCCCGGATCCCGCCCGGCCCAGCACGTCGCGCACGCTCTTGCCGGTCAGGTCGGGGTTCTGCTCGCTGCCGGAGAGCGTGAACTCCTTCTCGATGACCTTCTGGCTGAGGACGAACCAGGTGTAGCCGTGGCCCGACTTCATGATGTGCTCCAGCGTGCCGAGCGTGTCGAAGCCCGGGAACAGCGGCACCGGCAGCCGGCGGCCGGTCGCGTCCAGCCACAGCGACGAGGGTCCCGGCAGGATGCGGATGCCGTGCCGCGCCCAGATCGGGTTCCAGTTCTCGATGCCCTCGGTGTAGTGCCACATCCGGTCGCGGTTGACGAGCCGGCCGCCGACCGCCCCGGCGACGTCGAGCAGCAGCCCGTCGACGTGCGCGGGGACGCCGGAGAGCAGCTTCTCCGGCGGGGTGCCGAGGCGCTTGGGCCAGTGGGCGCGGACGAGGTCGTGGTTGCCGCCGATGCCGCCGGAGGTGATGATCACCGCCTGGGCGCGCAGCTCGAAGGTGTCGGCCACCTCCCGGCCGCTGGCGGTGCCGCGCGGGGCGTCGCTGGGTTCGAGGATCTCGCCGGTGACGGTGTCGACGGCGCCGCCGCTGCGGGCCAGTCCGGTGACGCGGTGCCGGAAGCGCATGTCGACGCGGCCCAGTTCCGCGGCCTCGCGCACCCGCCGCTCGAAGGGGGCGACGACGCCGGGTCCCGTGCCCCAGGTGATGTGGAAGCGGGGTACGGAGTTGCCGTGGCCCTCCGCGTCGTAGCCGCCGCGCTCGGCCCAGCCGACGACCGGGAAGAACGACATGCCCTGCGCGCGCAGCCAGGCGCGCTTCTCGCCGCTGGCGAAGTCGACGTACGCCTCTGCCCACTTGCGCGGCCAGTGGTCCTCCGCGCGGTCGAAGCCGGCGGTGCCGAGCCAGTCCTGCCAGGCCAGCTCGCGGCTGTCGCGGATGCGCAGCCGGCGCTGCTCGGGCGAGCCGACGAAGAACAGGCCGCCGAAGGACCAGTGCGCCTGGCCGCCGAGCGCCTGTTCCGGCTCCTGGTCCAGCAGGATGACCTTGCGTCCGGCGTCGGCCAGCTCCGCGGTCGCGGCGAGTCCTGCGAGCCCCGCTCCGATCACGATGACGTCGGCGTCGTAGACCATGGCTGCCGCCCCTTCGAAGGTTACCGGTCGGTTCAGATCCTGTTGACTGGGCGCCCGCCCGTCAACCGCCGGGCGCCGGGCACTTTCCCCGGCCGCGGACGGGGCGGGTCGGCCGGGGGGTGCGCGGGGGCGTTCGGTTAGGGTCGGGGCCGTGAGCGACCCCGAACGTCCGTCCGCCGTGCGGCTGTGGTTCTCGCCCCGGCGGCTGCGCGCGGAGGGCCGCACGCCGGACTACCGCTTCTCGCTCGCCAACGAGCGGACGTTCCTCGCCTGGGTGCGGACCGCGCTGGCGCTCGTCGGCGGCGGCATCGCCGCGGACCAGTTCCTCACCGAGATGTCCCGCCCCTTCCGTACGGCCATCGCCGCGGTGCTGCTCGCGGGCGGGGCGGTCTGCGCGGTACGGGCCGTCAACCACTGGATCCGCTGCGAGCGCGCGATGCGCCGCGGCGAGGACCTGCCGGAGTCCCGCTTCCCCGGGCTGCTCGCCGTAGGCACGGCGGTGGCGGCGGTGGTGCTGATCGTCGTGGTGCTGGTCGGGGCCGGGCGGTGAGCGGCGCCCGGGACCCCGGGGCGCAGCCGGAGCGGACGCGGCTCGCGTGGCGGCGCACGACGCTGGCGTTCGCGGTCGTGGTGGTGCTGGAGCTGCGGCGGGTGGTAGCCGAGGGCGGCTCCGCGGGCGGGTACGCGGGGCTGTCGCTGGCGCTGTGCACGTGGCTGGCGTTCCTGGCGGTGGGCCAGCGCCGGATAAACCAACTGGCCGCCGCCGCACCGGCGGCGATGACCCCCGGGCTCGCGCTGGGCGCGGGCCTGTGCCTGGTGGCGTCCGCGACGTCCGCGGCCGTGCTGCTCATCTGACGCCGCCGTGGCCGCCGCCGGTACGCCCCCGCGTCCGAGCGCTCCGTCCGTACGCCCCGCCTCCGCTTCCGCGGCGCCGGCGGCGCGCCGTCCGTGCCGGCGCCTGGTCCTAAGCTCGCAGGCAGCACCGCAGCGCGGGCAGGAATGGTCTTGAGGGGGACATGCGCATGGGCGTGACCGTGCCACTGATCGTCGTGATGGGGGTGTCCGGCTGCGGCAAGACCACGGTGGGCCGGGAGCTGGCCGAGCGGCTGAACGTGCCGTACGCGGACGGCGCCGACATCGGCCGGGAGGCCGGCCTCTACCCCGCGGGCGGCGAGCCGCCCGACGAGGCCGTCGCCCGCTGGCTCCGCAGACGGGCCGCGAGCGGCGGCGTCGTCAGCCGGCCCGCGCTACGCCGCCGCGACCGCGACCGGCTCGCGGCGGCCGTGCCGGGGCTGTACTTCCTGCACCTGGACGGCTCGCGGCAGCTCGTCGGCGCGCGGCTGGCCGAGCGCAAGGAGCTGTTCGTGCCGCACGACGTGCTGGACGCGCAGTTCGCCGCCCTCGAACCGCTGGCGCCCGACGAGCACGGGGCGGCGGTCGGCATCGACGGCACCCCGGCGCAGATCGTCGACCGCGCGGTCGACGCCGCGCGCACGCCGTACTGCGTGCAGCTCGCCACCGGCGTGCACGCCTACGTCCAGCCGGACGGCGGCTGGTGCCTGAGCAACGCGGGCTTCGTCAGCGACGGCACGACGACGCTGCTCGTCGACACCGCCGCCACCGAGCCCCGGGCGAAGCTGCTGCGCGAGGCGGTCCTGGCCAGCGGGGCGCCCGACCCGGCGCTCGTCGTCAACACCCACCACCACGGCGACCACACGTACGGCAACAGCGTCTTCGCGCCCGCCACGGTCATCGGCCACGCCGCGTGCCGGCGGCAGGTGCTCGCCGCGGGGCGCCATCTGGAGCTGCTGTGGCCGGAGGTGGAGTACGGGGACGTGCGGCTGACGGCGCCGGACATGACGTACACGGAGTCGATGACGCTGACCGCGGGCGGCGCGGAGGTGCGGCTGCTGCACCCGGGCCCCGCGCACACGGTCGGCGACACGGTGGTCTGGCTGCCGGAGCAGCGGGTCGTGTTCGCGGGGGACATAGCGCTGTGCGGCGGTACGCCGTTCGTCGCGTTCGGCTCGCTCGGGGGGTCGCTGCGGGCGCTGGAGCACCTGCGGTCGCTGGGCGCGGAGACGGTGGTGCCGGGGCACGGGCCGGTGACGGACGCGGGGGTGTTCGACGCGGTGGAGCGGTACCTGCGGTACGTCGGCGAGCTGGCCGCGCAGGGCCGCGCGGCGGGCCGGACGCCGCTGCAGACGGCGCGGGCGGCGGACCCCGAGGCGTTCGCAGAACTGCGCGAGCCGGAGCGGCTGGTGGCGAACCTGCACCGGGCGTACAGCGAGCTGGCCGGCGAGCCGGAGGGCCGGCCGCTGGACGCGGCGGAGTACTTCGCGGACATGGCGGCGCTGAACGGCGGCGAGATGATGCCCTGTCATGCGTAGCGCCCGCGACGCGCGCGGCGGCGGGCCACGGCGGCCGGATCCCGGAACGTACGAGTGCGGCCGGACGCGACCCGCGGAGTCCGGCGTGCACGGCCCGCGCCGCGGCCGTTACCGGACCGCGCCTGCGGCGCACGCGGGAGCGGCCCGTGCACCGGCCGCCGGGTCATGCCTGCTGTCGCATGGCCCGCCGGCTGCACGCCTGCGGTCGCGGGCGGTGCGGTCTGGACTGCATACCGACCGGTCGGCATTATGGTGGCCCGCCGACCCGCCCCCGGAGGACCCCGTATGAGCGACGACCACCCGCCCGGCCTCAACCCCGGCGCGCTGCGCCGGTACCTCGACACGCAGCTCCCCGGGCTCGTCCGCGGCGGGCTCCACGCCCGGCTCATCGAGGGCGGCAGGTCCAACCTCACGTACGACGTCACCGACGGCACCGGCCGCTGGGTCGTCCGCCGCCCCCCGCTCGGCCATGTCCTCGCCACCGCGCACGACATGGCCCGCGAGCACCGCGTGCTGACCGCCCTGCACCCCACCCCCGTCCCCGTACCGCGGACGCTGCTGCTCTGCACCGACGAGACCGTGCTCGGCGCCCCCTTCTACGTCATGGAGTACGTCCCCGGCACCGTCTACCGCACGTCGGGGCAGCTCGCGCCGCTCGGCCCCGCGCGCACCCGCGCCGTGGTCGAAGGGCTCGTCGACACCCTGGTCCGCCTGCACGCCGTCGACCCCGCCGCCGCGGGGCTCGCCGGCTTCGGCCGCCCCGACGGCTTCCTGGAACGCCAGCTCCGCCGCTGGAGCAAGCAGCTCGACGCCTCCCGCAGCCGCGAGCTGCCCGGCATCGACGAACTGCACGACGCCCTCGCACGCGACCTGCCGCCCGCCGTCGCACCCGCCGTCGTCCACGGCGACTACCGCCTCGACAACGTCCTCGTCGACGCCGCGGGCACCGTGACCGCCGTCCTGGACTGGGAGATGTCGACGCTCGGCGACCCGCTCACGGACCTCGGCCTGCTCGCCATGTACAGCACACCGGCCGGCGCCGACTCCCCCATCGCCACCACGACGGACGCCCCGGGACACCCGGCCGCCGCCGAGATCGTCGCGCGCTACGCCGAACGTTCCGGCCGCGACGTCTCCCGCGTCGCCTGGTACACGGCCTTCGCGTACTTCAAGCTCGCCGTGATCCTGGAGGGCATCCACTACCGCTTCACGCTCGGCCAGACCGTCGGCGCCGGCTTCGACCGCATCGGCGAGCTCGTGCCCCGCTTCATCGCGGGCGGCCGCATCACTCTGCAGGAAGGCTGACCGGCCATGGACTTCGCACTCGACGCGCGCACCGAGGAACTGCGCGAGCGCCTGCTCGCGTTCATGACCGAGCACGTCTTCCCCTCCGAGCCCGTCGCCGCCGCGCAGCTCGCCGGGCAGGACGATCCATGGGTGCACCCGCCGGTCGTGGCCGAGTTGCGCGCCGAGGCGCGCAGGCGCGGGCTGTGGAACCTCTTCCTCCCCGACACCGGGTACGGGGCGGGCCTGACGAACCTGCAGTACGCGCCGCTCGCCGAGATCACCGGCCGCAGCCCGCACCTGGCGCCGCTGGCGCTCAACTGCAGCGCGCCGGACACCGGGAACATGGAGCTGCTGGCCCAGTTCGCCACCGCCGAGCAGCGCGCGCGGTGGCTGGAGCCGCTGCTGGAGGGGCGCATCCGCTCGGCGTTCGCGATGACCGAGCCGGCGGTCGCCTCCTCCGACGCCACGAACATCGAGACCAGGATCGAGCGGGACGGCGACTCGTACGTCCTCGACGGCCGCAAGTGGTACATCTCCGGGGCGATGAACCCCGACTGCGCGGTGTTCATCGTCATGGGCAAGACCGACCCGCACGGCACCGATCCCCGCCGCCAGCAGTCCATGGTCCTGGTGCCGCGCGACGCCCCCGGCCTCACCGTCCGCCGCGCCATGCGGGTCTACGGCTTCGAGGACCATCTGCACGGCGGCCACGCCGAGATCGTGCTCGACGGCGTACGGGTCCCGGCGGCGAACCTCGTCGGCGAGGAGGGCGGCGGCTTCGCCATCGCGCAGGCGCGGCTGGGCCCCGGCCGCATCCACCACTGCATGCGGCTGATCGGCATGGCGGAGCGGGCGATCGAGCTGATGTGCCGGCGGGCGGTGGAGCGTTCGGCGTTCGGCAAGGAGCTGGCGCGGCAGGGCGTGGTGCAGACGTGGATCGCGGACGCGCGGGTGGCGGTGGAGCAGTTGCGGCTGCTGGTCCTGAAGACCGCGTGGCTGATGGACACGGTCGGCAACCGCGGCGCGCACACCGAGATCCAGGCCATCAAGATCGCCGTGCCCCGGGAGGTCACCGGCATCCTGGACCGCGCGGTCCAGTTGCACGGCGCGGCGGGCGTCAGCCAGGACACGCCGCTGGCCGAGCTGTGGGCGTCGGCGCGCACGCTGCGGCTGGCGGACGGTCCGGACGAGGTGCACCAGCGGTCGCTGGCCCGGCGCGAGCTGCGGAAGTACGCGCCGGGCGGGTGAGCGTGCGCCGTACGGGCAGGGTGCGCGTGGCTCCGTACGGCCGCGCCCCTTCCGCCCTCCGGCTCCGGCGCTATGGGCGCAGGGCGCGCATCAGCAGCTCCGCCAGGTGGTCGCCGACGTCTCGCGCCGACATCGGCCCGTCCGGGCGGTACCAACTGCCCAGGTGGTGCAGCGCGCCGAAGTGGTAGTCGACCACCAGGTCGGCCGGGGTGGCGGTGGAGAACACGCCGCCGGCCTGGCCCTCCTCGATCAGGCCGCGGAAGCGCTCGTGGTAGCGGCGCCGCTCGGCCCGAACCTCCTTGTACTTCTCCGGGCTGAGCATGTGCATCGAGCGGAAGAAGATGAGGGCGTCCTCGTGGTGGTCGACGGTGGTGACCACCACGTCCGCCGCTGCCTCCCGCAGCCGCTGCTCGACCGGGGCGTCCAGTGCGGCGAAGTGGTCGAGGCGCTCCTGCTGGAGCCGCAGCAGGCGGCCGTAGATCTCGTGCAGGAGGTCGTCCTTGGAGCCGAAGTAGTGGTAGAGGGCGCCCTTGGTGACGCCCGCGGCCTCGACGATCTCCTGCACCGAGGTGCGGTCGAAACCCCGCTCCGCGAAGAGCCTCGTGGCGGCGGCGAGCAGCCGCTCCGGCACCGTCCCGCTGTTCCCGCCCGTCGTCGTCGCCATGTCCTCGCCCTTCGTCGTCCCGGCCTCCAGTGTCGGTCCCGGCACCCCGGCCCGTCCCGGCCTCCCGGAAGGTCCCCGGGCCGCCCGGGTCAGCCCCGGCCCTCCTCCAGTGTCCGCTGCAGCCGGTTCATCCCGCTCAGCCAGCGGTCCGGGTCGGTGGCGCGCAGCGCGCTGTGACCGGCGACCTCGGCGTGCGGCAGGATCAGGAACCGGTCCTCCGCGATGCCGGCCAGTACGGCGTCGGCGACCTGCGCCGGCTCGATGGCGCCGGGGACGAGGACGAGGTCGCCCGCGGCGCCGGTGGCGCGGAGCATGTCGGTGCGTACGCCCTGGGGGCAGACCGCGTGCACGGAGATGCCGCGGTGGCGGTACGTCAGGGAGAGCCACTCGGCGAAGGCGAGCGCGGCGTGCTTGGTGACCGCGTACGGGGCGGCGGCGACCATCGACAGCAGGCCGGCGGCCGAGACGGTGGCGACGAACCGGCCCTCGCCGCGCTCCAGCCACTCCGGCACCAGCTCGCGCGCGGCGCGCACGTGGGCCATCACGTTGACGTCCCAGGCGGCGGACCACTCGTCGTCCGGGGCCTCGGGGCCGCCGCCGGCGGCGAGGCCGGCGTTGGCGCAGAAGAGGTCGACGCCGCCGAGCGCCTCGCGGGCGGCGGGTACGGCGCCGGAGGCGTCGCCCGGCAGCGCCACGCCGCCGATCTCGGCGGCGACGGCGCGGGCTCTGGCGGCGTCCAGGTCGTTGACGGCGACGCGGGCGCCCTCGGCGGCGAGCCGCCGCGCCAGCGCCGCGCCGATGCCGGCGCCGCCTCCGGTGACCACTGCCCGCGCGTCCCGCACGCTGCCCACGGTGCCCGCCTCCCCACGGTTGCCGGTACGGCGCAGACTAACCGGTCGGTATGCCGGGGGGAAGGCCGCCGGCGCGGGTCCGCCCCCGGCGCGGGGCCGTTGACACGGCCCCGTAGCCCGACCATGCTAAGCAGTCGCTTAGACGATCCCGACGCACCCTCGCCCGCCCCGGGAGGCACGCCATGGCAGAGCCCCGCACGTTCACCTCGGTCGAGGAGCTGAAGGGCGCGGTGGGCGAGGAGTTGGGGTATACGGACTGGGTCGAGATCGACCAGCGGCGCGTCGACCTCTTCGCCGAGGCGACCGGGGACCACCAGTGGATCCACGTCGACCCGGAGCGGGCCGCCGGGGGCCCGTTCGGCGGGACCATCGCGCACGGCTACCTCACGCTCTCGCTGCTGCCGCTCTTCGGCCCGCAGCTCATCGACGTCGCCGGCGTGCGCATGGGCGTCAACTACGGCACGAACAAGGTCCGGTTCCCCGCGCCCGTGCCCGTCGGCTCCCGGCTGCGGGCGTCCGCGACGATCACGGACGCCGCCGAGGCCGGGGACGGCGTGCAGCTCACCCTGCGGTACACGGTCGAGCGCGAGGGCGGCGAGAAGCCCGTGTGCGTCGCGGAGTCGGTGGTCCGCTACTACTTCTGACCACCCGCCCCCGGCCGGCTACTTGCGGGCGCCCCGCTTCCGGCCGCTCCGCTTCGGTGCTGCCGGCGCGGCCGGTGCGGCCGGTGCGGCGACCATCCGGCCGACCAGGTCCGCGTACAGCGCCGCCAGCTCGTCCGGCGGCCTGCTGCCCGACGCGCTGAACCACCGGGCCACGTCCACGCACAGCGACAGCACCGCCAGCGCCGTCCCCGGCACGTCGGCCACCGCGAACTCGCCGTCCCGTACGCCGTCCTCGATGATCCCCCGCACCAGCCGGTCGATGTCCCGCCGCAGCGCGACGATCTCCGCGTAGTGCTCCTCGCCGAGGGCCGCCAGCTCGTACTGCACCACGCGCGCCGTCGTGTGGTGCTCCGCGTGCCAGCGCGCGAAAGCCCGTACGGCGCGCGCCAGCCGCTCGCCCGCCGGGCCCTCGGACTCCGCCGCCGCGGCGATGATCGCCCGCGCCCGCTCGTGGCCGACCCGGCTGATCCGGAAGAGCAGCTCTTCCTTGGTCTTGAAGTGGATGTACAGCGCGGCAGGGCTCATCCCGGCGCGGCCGGCGATGTCGCGGGTGGTGGTGGCGTGGTAGCCGCGCTCCGCGAAGGCTTCGACGCCCGCGGTGAGCAGCCGCTGCGCCGCCTCCGGCTCGACGCCGCCCCAGGCCGCGGGCTCCTGGCCGTCCTGCATACTCGCTCTCCGCTCTCCCGGGTGCAGCGGAGAACACCCTACCCCCGGTACTGAGCAAGCGCTTAGGGCCGTGCGGGCCGGGCGTGACACCCGCCGCCCGGCCGCGGCGGGCCCTCGGATCCGGCCCGTGACCTCGCCATTGGAGCCGCTGGTTTCCGCGGCGCGCGCCTCTAAAATGTGCCGCATGGCCCGCCCCCGCAAGCCCCTGCTGAGCCGCGAGCGCATCGTCACGGCGGCGCTCGCCCTCGTCGACGCCGAGGGGCTGCAGGCCGTGTCCACCCGGCGGCTCGCGGCCGAGTTGGGGGTCAGCGGCCCTTCGCTCTACAACCACTTCACGACGAAGGACGAACTGCTGGACGCCGCGGTCGACGCCGTGGTCGCCGAAGTCGACCTGTCGATGTTCGCGGACGGCCTGCCGTGGCCCGAGGCGCTGCTGGCCTGGGCGAGGTCGTACCGGGCGGCGCTGGCCGCGCACCCGAACATCGTGCCCGTGCTCGCCCAGGGGCCCGGCCGCAGGCCGGCGGCGCTGCGGCTGGCGGACGCCGTCTTCGGCGGCATGGTCGCGGCGGGCTGGCCGCCCGCGCAGGCCACCCGGGTCGGCGCGCTGATGCGCTACTACGTGGCCGGATCCGCGCTGGGCTCGTTCGCGGGCGGCTTCGTCGCCGACCCGGCGGCGTACGACCCGGCGGACTACCCGCACCTCGGCCGGGCGCATCTGCTGGCGGAGCACCGCCGGGAGGTGGACGAGGGCGCGTTCGAGTCCGGGCTGCGAGCGCTCGTGGACGGGCTGAAATTGCAGTTCGCCCAGCTCAGCGGGCAGCCGTCGATCCGGGGCGGGCCCGGCGCGGGGGTGCCGCCCGCCGGGCCGCGGGCGGGGCTATGATCCCGCAATGGCCGACCTGGTACGCGTGATCTACCGCAAGTACGACGGCACCCTCCACTGGAACTCGACCATGCGCCGGCTCGGCGAGGACGAGCACGGCGTGTGGCTCGGCCAGCCCCCGGGCGGCACGACACGCAAGGGCACCGGCCCGCCCGTGATCTTCGAGTGCGCGCACGTGGCGCTCTTCCCCCGCGACGCCTGGTGGACCGCCGAGTTCAACGCCCCGCCGCGGCGCACCGACCTCTACGCGGACATCACCACGCCGCCGCGCTGGCGCTCGGCCGCCGAGGTCACGATGGTCGACCTGGACCTCGACGTCGCCCGGCGGCGCGGGGAGCACGAGCCGCGGCTGCTGGACGAGGACGAGTTCGCCGACCACCGGGTGCGCTACGGCTACTCGGCGGAGACCGTGGCGCAGGCGACGGCGTCGGCCGAGTGGCTGATGGCGGCGGTGGCGGCGGGCGCGGAGCCGTTCGCCGGGGCGTACCGGCACTGGCTCGAACAGGTGGCGGACGGCTAGCTCGGACCGCGCGTCCCGGCCGGCGGGCAGCCCTCGCGCCGGGAGGCGTGAATTCGCAGGTCCGGTGTCGGTGGGCCGACCTACCATGGCGGGCATGGCCGAGTCGAACACCTTCGTACGCCCCCGCCCGCCACGCCCCGCCGGCGGGCGCCGATGAGCGCCGGGACGCAGGCCGCCCCGGTGGCCGATCCGCTGCGCGGGCCGACGCTCGCGGAGCTGCGCCGGCGGACGTCGGTGAAGTGGCGGGCGTACCCGCCCGACGTGCTGCCGCTCTGGGTCGCCGAGATGGACACGCAGCTCGCCGCGCCCGTCGCCGAGGCGGTGCGCACGGCGATCGACCTGGGCGACACGGGGTACGCGACCGTCGAGCCGTACGCGGAGGCGGTGGCGGAGTTCGCCGGGCGCCGCTGGGACTGGCGGGTGCCGACCGATCGGATAGCCCTGGTGCCGGACGTGATGCGCGGCATCGCCGAGGTGCTGAAGCTGGTCACGGCCCCGGACGACGTGGTCGTCGTCAACTCCCCGGTCTACCCGCCGTTCTACGCCTACACCGAGCACATGGGCCTGCGCGTGGTCGAGGCCCCGCTGGGCGGGGACGGGCGCATCGACTTCGCCGCGCTGGCGGAGGCGTTCACCGCCGCGCGCGCCGGCGGTCACCGCGCGGCGTACCTGCTGTGCAGCCCGCACAACCCGACCGGCACCGTGCACACCGCCGCCGAGCTGGCGCGGGTCGCCGCGCTCGCCGGGGAGCACGGGGTGCGGGTCGTCGCCGACGAGATACATGCCCCGCTCGTGCCGCCGGGCGCGCGGCACGTCCCGTATCTGACCGTGCCGGGCGCGGAGCGCGGGTTCGCGCTGCTGTCGGCGTCCAAGGCGTGGAACCTCGCGGGGCTGAAGTCCGCGGTCGCCGTCGCGGGCCCGGAGTCGGCGGGTGAACTGGCGCTGCTGCCGCAGGAGATGTCGCACGGAGCGAGCCACCTCGGCGCCCTCGCGCACGTGGCCGCGTTCCGGCACGGCGGCCCGTGGCTGGACGCGCTGCTCGCCGGGCTCGACGAGAACCGGCGGCTGCTCGGGCGGCTGCTGGCGGAGCGGCTGCCGGGGGTGGGGTACCACGTTCCGGACGGTACGTTCCTGGCCTGGCTGGACTGCCGCGCGCTGGGGCTCGGGGACGATCCGGCGGCGGTGTTCCTGGAGCGCGGGCGGGTGGCGCTGGCGTCGGGCATCCCGTTCGGCACGGGCGGCGCGGGGCACGCGCGGCTCAACTTCGCCACCTCGCCCGAGGTGCTGACCGAGGCGGTGGACCGGATGGCCACCGCCGTGGACGCGTCGCCCGAGCCGGAAGGCAGGCCATGACCGACGACATGACGGCGGACCGCCGGGACGACAAGGCGGCCGGCAAGCCCGGCCGCGCGGCACGGCGCGGCGCTCCTGGCGCGGGAGCGCGTACGGCCGGGGCCGCGACGCCCGCGGACCGCCCGCCTGTGCACGCCTTCCGGGACGACGCCCTCGGCGCGCACGACGCCGTCGCCCTCGCCGCGCTCGTCCGCGACGGCGAGGTCGGTGCCGGGGAGCTGGCCCGGGCCGCGGTGGAGCGGATCCGGCTCGTCGACCCCGAGTTGCACGCGGTCGCCGTGCCGGCCTACGACACGTACGAGACGGGCGGTGCGGCCACGGGACCGCTCGCGGGCGTGCCCACGCTCCTGAAGGACAACACCGACTACGGCGGCCTCCCCACCGGCCACGGCAGCGCTGCCTTCACGCCGCAGGCCGCGCCGCGGCACGCGCCGTTCACACGCCAGTTCCTGAGCACCGGCATGACGTTCCTCGGCAAGACCCGGCTGCCGGAGTTCGGCTTCAACGCCAGCACCGAGTACGAGGACGACGAGCCGGTCCGCAACCCCTGGCACCCCTCCTACTCCCCCGGCGGCTCCTCCGGCGGCAGCGCCGCGCTCGTCGCCGCCGGCGCCGTGCCGATCGCGCACGCCAACGACGGCGGCGGCTCCATCCGCATCCCCGCCGCGTGCTGCGGGCTCGTCGGCCTCAAGCCGACCCGGGGCCGGGTCGTGGCCAACGAGACGGGCCGCAGGCTGCCCATCGACATGGTGGGCGACGGGGTGCTGAGCCGGTCCGTGCGCGACACCGCCGCGTTCCTCGCCGCGGCAGAACGGCACTGGCGCAACCCGCGCATGCCCCCGCTGGGCCTGGTCGAGGGCCCGGGCACGCGCCGGCTGCGGATCGGCCTGGTGGCCGAGTCGCCGACCGGCACGCCGACCGACGCCGCCACGCGCGCGGCCGTCGCGGCGGTCGCCACCGCGCTGTCGGGGCAGGGCCACACCGTCGAGACCTACGCGCTGCCGCTCGACGGCCACTTCGAGCAGGACTTCATCGCGTACTGGGGGCTGCTCGCGTTCCTCGCCGGCGCGGGCGGCCGGTTCGTGTACGACCGGCACTTCGACGCGCGCCGGATGGACGGCCTCAGCAAGGGCCTGCGGTCGACGTACCTGCGCCGGATGCACACCACCCCGGCGTTCCTGCGCCGCCTGCGCCGCGCGGCGGACGAGGCGTACGACGCGGCCCTCACGCGCTACGACGTGCTGCTGTCCCCGGTCCTCGCGCACACCACCCCGCGCCTGGGCCACCTGTCGCCGAACGTCCCGTACGAGGAGCTGCTGAACCGCCTGCGCGCGTACGTGGCCTTCACCCCCATCAACAACATCAACGGCAGCCCCGCGATCTCCCTCCCCGCCCCGGCCACGGAGCCCGCGCCCGCGGGCGGCATACCGGTGGGCGTGATGCTCTCGGCGGCCCACGGTGACGAACGCACCCTGCTGGAGCTGGCCTTCGCGCTGGAGGCCGACCTGCCCTGGCGCCGGATCCAGGACGCCTGAGAGAACGGGGAAGCCGGATGGTCTTCGGAAAGCTGGTGAAGCTGCGGGCGTTCGAGCCCGCGGAGGCGGACGCGCTGTGGCGGTGGAACCACGACCCCGACGTGATGCGCTGGATGGACGACGGCTACGCGGCGTCCCTGGCGCGGGTCCGCCGGAACCTGGAGGAGCGCCCCCCGAACGTGTACGGCGACGTGCTGTACGCGGTCGAAGTGCTGGCCGACGGCGCGCTGATCGGCCTCGTCCGGCTGCGCGACGCCGAGCCCGAGACGGGCCTGGCTGAGCTGGACGTCTACCTCGGCGAGAAGGAGTACTGGGGCCGCGGTTACGCCACCGACGCGCTGCGCGCGGTATGCCGCTTCGGCTTCGAGGACATGCGGCTGCACAAGATCTCGCTGACGGTGGTGACCGAGAACCACGCGGCGATCAGCGTGTACAAGAAGGTGGGCTTCGTGGAGGAGGGCCGGCTGCGGTCCGTGTTCCGGCGGGACGGGCGCTGGTACGACCAGTTCACGATGGGGCTGCTGGAAGGCGAACTGCTGGACGACAGGCCGTAGCACCGGCACCGGGCACCTGCCCCGGCACGGCACCGGCGCACCGGGCACCTGCCCCGCACGGACCAGGTGCCCGGCCGGGACGGCCGGGCACCTGGGTGCGGCGGGGGTGGATCGGCGTTCCGCCCCGCGCCGGCCGGCCCGGGGGCCGGGCCGTCGCCGCCGCCCCTCGCGACGGCGACGGGTCTCGGGGCGGGCTCAGCCGCAGTCGGCCTCCACCGCGCCCGCCGACCAGCGGACGCCGCCGAGGAGGTGGCGGACGAAGTCCGGCTCCGCGTACGACTCGGCGGTGTGGCCGCCGCCGGTGTAGAACGACCGGCCGCCCTCGTACTCCTGGCACCAGGCGATGGGGTGGTCCTCGCCCATCTGCCCGCCGCTGTAGGTCGACTCGTCGAGCGTGGCCAGCACGTGCGCGGTGTCGCGCGCGTTGGCCCGGTAGTCGTACCACTCGTCGTTGCGGACCCACTGGTCGTCCAGGTGCGCGGTGGCGTCGTGCGCGTGGTCCTCCACGTTCACCGTGGCCTGCTGGATCGCCGGATGGGAGGCGAACCAGGCGCCGACCAGCTCGCCGTAGAACGGCCAGCCGTACTCGGTGTCGGCGGCGGCGTGGATGCCCATGTAGCCGCCGCCTCCCCTGATGTAGCCCTCGAACGCGGCCTGCTGGGTCCCGTCGAGCACGTCGCCCGTCGTGTGCAGGAAGACGACCGACTCGTACTGGGCGAGGTTCGCCGCCGTGAACGCCCCCGCGTCCTCCGTGGCCGTGACCGAGAAGTCGTTCTCGGTGCCCAGTTCGGTGAGCGCCGCGACGCCCTCGTCGATCGAGTCGTGCCGGAAGCCGGCCGTCTTGGAGAAGACCAGCACGTCGAAGGCGGCGGCCTGCTCGGCGGCGGGCGATGCCGGTGCGGGTGCCGCCGTCGCGCCGCTTGTCGGTAACGCCGCCGCGGCGCACAGCAGTGCGCAGGCCGCGGCCGGGATGGCGAGCCGCCCGGCCCGCCGCTTCTTGTTGTCGGTCACTGTTCGCCTCCGGATCCGAGGGTGAAGGAGTCGACGGTGAAGGGCGCGTCGCCCGCGCCCGTGAAGACCAGTTGCAGCGTCGTGGTCTCCGCCGGCGCGTCGGCCAGCGTGGTGGTCACGTCCTCGTACGCGTCCGCGCCCCCGGTCGCCGGCACGTCGGCGGTGCCGAGCAGCGCGCCGTCCGGCGCCCCGGCGCGTACCTCGATCGCACCGCCCGCCGCCGCCGCGGCCACGCGGGCGGTGAACTCGCCGTCCTCGACCAGGTACGGGCTGAACGCGATCCAGTCGCCGTCGTCGATGCCGCCGAGGCGCGCGCCGCCCTCCGCTGCCGCGGCCTGCTCGGCCTCGACGCCCTCGGCGGTCTTGAAGTGCTCCGCCTGCCGGTGCCGGGGCTGCGCGAGGTGCTGGTCGGTGACGGTGGTGCCGTCCGCGTCGGTGTACTTGGCGGTGAAGACGCCGAAGATGTTGGCGCTCACGTCGTGTCCGCCGTCCGTGGGCGTCTGCAGGGTGCCGGAGCAGCCCGCGGCGGACGCGAGGTGGTGGGCGTGCGAGTCGTGGCCCAGCAGGTAGTCGAGGGTCACCTTCGAGCAGTCGACCTCGCCGCCGCCGGGATCGGTCACCTCGATCTCGAACGGCACGGCGTCGCCGAACTCGAAGAGCTGCCCGTCGCCCGGCAGCCGCAGCTCCACGGAGGCGGCGCTCTCGGCCGGCGCGCTGCCACTGTCCGCGCCGCCCGCCTTCACCACCTCCGGCTTCCCGCCCGCCTCGGCTCCGGCCGCCTGCCCCGCCGGTACGTGCTCGATGCGGTAGAGCGCGCTTGAGGCGTCCCCGCTGCCGAAGCCGGTGCCGTAGTCCAGGACGTACAGCGCGCCGTCGGGGCCGAAGGCCATGTCCATCACCTGCGTGCCGGACCAGGGGAAGGCGTTGATGGACTGGACCCCGCCGGAGCCGTCGACCTTGATGTTCTTGATCCAGCGGCGGCCGAATTCGCCGGCGAAGTAGTCGCCGTCGAACTCCTCGGGGAACTTCACGGCCGAGTCGAGGCCCGCGTCGTAGTTGTAGACGGGGCCGCCCATGGGGGATTCCGAGCCGTTGCCGAACTCGGGGACGGAGTTTCCGTCGTAGGGGATCCACGCCGCCTGGGCGGGCGGCAGTTCGGTCAGTCCTGTGTTGTGCGGCGAGTTGTTGACGGGCGCGCCGCAGTTGTACGTGCCGCCGGAGGAGCCGTTGCCGAAGTCGTATTCGACATAGGCGTCGTTGTCGCCGGTGCAGTAGGGCCAGCCGAAGTTGCCGGGCTCGGTGATGCGGTTGAACTCGACCTGGCCGCCCGGGCCGCGGGTGGCGCTGGCGGTGCCGGCGTCGGGGCCGTAGTCACCGAGGTAGACGACGCCGGTCGCTTTGTCGACGCTCATCCGGAACGGGTTGCGGAAGCCCATGGCGTAGATCTCGGGCCTGGTCTTCTCCGTGCCGGGCGCGAAGAGGTTGCCGTCCGGGATGTCGTACGAGCCGTCCGCGTTGACCTTGATCCGCAGGACCTTGCCGCGCAGGTCGTTGGTGTTGCCGGCGGAGCGCTGGGCGTCGAACGCGGGGTTCCGGTCGGCGCGTTCGTCGATCGGCGTGTAGCCGTCGGAGGCGAAGGGGTTGGTGTCGTCGCCGGTGGACAGGTACAGGTTGCCCTGCGCGTCGAAGTCGATGTCGCCGCCGACGTGACAGCACTGGCCGCGGGAGGTCGGGACCTCCAGCACGGTGACCTCGCTGCCCATGTCCAGCGTGCCGTTCGCGCTCAGCACGAACCGCGAGAGCCGGTTCACGCCGTCGAAGCGGGCGAAGTCGGCGGGGCTGCCGGTCTCGGGGGCGCCGCCGCCGGGGGTGTTCAGGGGCGGGGCGTAGAAGAGGTAGACGAAGCGGTTGGACGCGAAGCCGGGGTCGGCGGCGACGCCTTGCAGGCCCTCCTCGTCGTTGGTGTAGACGGGGAGCTTGCCCGCGATGCTGGTGTCGCCGTTGGCGTTGGTCAGGCGCAGCGTGCCGTCGCGCGCGGTGTGCAGCACCGACCTGTCGGGCAGTACGGCCAGCGACATGGGCTCGCCCATGTCGGGAACGCCCTTGGCGAGTTCGACCTGCCGGAACTCCGCCGCCGCGGCCCGCGGCGGGGCGGCCGTGGCCGTCTGCGTGACGGTGAGCGCGACCACGCCCGACGTCACGAGCAGGCCGCCTGACAATGCGGCCATGACCTTTCTCAGTTTCCTGTGCACGCGCTTCCTCCGTGGAGAGGTCGGTGGGGGGTTGCACAGGCGCGCGCCGTCGCGCCACGGGGCGGCGTCGTCCTCAGGAGGGGGGTGACAACGCAGTCCCGGTCTGACCGGTCCGCATCAAGTTAACTTCTTTTCGTCACTCTGGGAACTGCTTCGACTCCACCGCAAACAAACTTTATCCACCAAGAGTCCAAAGCGCGGGGAGAGTTGCGGGAAAGCGCATCCGGTCACCCTCGCGCCTCCAAGAAGTGAAGGCGGGGGCGTTGTCGCAGCTTGATCGTCAGGGCACTTTCTTTCCGCCCGCCGTGCGGGCCGTCAAGTAATCCGGCTGACGGCGTTCAGAACACCGCTGACGGTGTTCAGAACACCACGAGCGCCCGGCCCCCGCGCCCCGCCTGCATCGCGTCGAACGCCGCCGGGATGCCGTCGAGCCCGATGCGGGCGGTGACGAGCCCGCCCAGGTCCAGTTCCCCCGCGCGTACGTGCGCGGCGATGGCGGGCAGGTCTCGGGCCGGGTCGCTGTTGCCGTAGACGCAACCGGCGAGCGTGCGGCCGAAGTAGAACAGCTCCAGCGCGGAGAACGACACCCGCTCCTCCTGGCCGCCGATGCCGACGACCGTCGTCCGCCCGCCGCGCCGCGTGCTGGACCAGGCGGTGCGTATCGACTCCGCCCGGCCGGCGCACTCGATCGCCACGTCGACGCCGATCCCGGCGGTCAGCGTACGGATCCGCTTCGCGGTGTCGCGCTCCCCGCCCGGCGCGGCGAGGACGAAGTCGGTGGCCCCCACGGCGCGCGCCAGTTCCTCCTTCGCCGGCGACACGTCCACCGCGACGAGCGGTCCGGCGCCCGCGATCCGGGCGGCCTGCAGTACGGCGAGCCCCACGCCGCCGGCGCCGAAGACGGCGACAGACTCCCCGGCCCGTACCGCGGCGGCGTGGTGCACGGCGCCCCAGCCGGTGAGCACGGCGCAGCCGAGGAGCGCGGCGTCGGCCAGCGGCACCCCGGCGGGCAGGGGCAGCAGGGCGCGCGCGGGCACGACGGTCTCCTCGGCGAACGCGGCGGTGCCGAGGGCCGGGTAGAGGCCGGCGCCGTCGCGGGTGGCGTACGGCTCGGCCGCGGCGGCGCCCGCGGCGGCGCACAGCCACGGCTCGCCGAGCCCGCAGTAGTGACACGCGCCGCAGGAGGGCGCCCAGTTGAGCACCACTTCGTCACCGGGGGCGACGCCGGTGACGCCCTCGCCGACGCCGACGACGGTGCCCGCGCCTTCGTGGCCGAGGACCGCGGGTACGGGCTGGCGCAGCGTGCCGTTGGCGAGGGAGAGGTCGGAGTGGCAGACGCCGGCGGCGGCGAGGCGGACGCGCACGTGGCCGGGGCCCGGGGCGGGGATGTCGATGTCGGCGAGTTCGAGCGGGGAGCCGATCGCGGGCAGGACGGCGGCGCGGGTCATCGGGGGCTCCGTATCTCCGGGTGGCGGCGGGGTGCGTACGTCAGAACTGCAGCGACTTGGTGTGCAGGAACTCCGCGAGCCCTGCCACCCCCAGCTCGCGGCCGATGCCCGACTGCTTGTGGCCGCCGAACGGCGCCAGCGGGTCGAACTTCCCGCCGTTGACGACGACCGTGCCGGTCTCCATCCGCCGGGCGAACGCGGCCGCCTTGGCCTCGTCTGCCGCCCATACGGCGCCGGCCAGGCCGTAGACCGTGCCGTTGGCGATGCGCAGGGCGTCGTCCTCGTCCTCGTACGGCATGATCGCCAGCACCGGGCCGAAGATCTCCTCCTGCGCGATGGTCATCTCGGGGGTGACGTCGGCGAAGACGGTGGGCTGGACGAAGTAGCCGCGCTCGCGGCCCTCGGGGGCCCCGGCCCCGCCGGCGAGGAGCACGGCGCCTTCCGCGGTGCCGCGCTCGATGTAGCCGCGGACGCGCTCGCGCTGTGCGGCGCTGACGACGGGCCCGAGGCGGGTGGCGGGGTCGCGGGGGTCGCCGGGCGCGTACTTGGCCAGGGCGGTGGTCGCCAGGGTGAGCGCCTGGTCGTAGGCGGCCCTGTGGACGAGCATCCGGGTCCACGCGGTGCAGGTCTGGCCGGAGTTGGCCATGACGTTGGCGACGCCGGCGCTGACGGCCCTGGCGAGGTCGGCGCCCGGCAGGATGACGTTCGCGGACTTGCCGCCCAGCTCCAGCGCCACCGGCTTGACCGCCGCGCCCGCCGCCGCGGCGACGGTCCGGCCGACGGCGGTGGATCCGGTGAACGACAGGAAGTCCGTGCCGGGGTGCTCCACCAGCGCCCGGCCGGCCTCGGCGCCGTACCCGGTGACGACGTTGAGGACGCCGGGCGGGAAGCCGGCCGCATCGACGGCCTCGGCGAAGATCCGGGCGACCAGCGGGGTGTTCTCGGCGGGCTTGAGGACCACGGTGCAGCCGGCGGCGAGCGCGGGGGCGGCCTTGGCGACGATCTGGTGGAGCGGGTAGTTCCACGGCGTGATCGCGCCGACGACGCCCACGGGCTCGTGCAGGACGGTGGCGGTCCCGGCCTTCTCCTCGTACGGGTAGGAGGCGCCGATCTCCGCGTACGAGGCGGAGACGGCGACCGGCACCGCGGCGTGCACCTTACGGCTGAACGTCAGCGGCGCGCCCAGCTCCGCCGTGACCGTGGCGGCGACGTCCTCCGCCCGGGCGGCCAGCACGTCGCTGAGCGCACCGACGCGCGCGGCCCGGCCGGCGGGCGGGGTCGCCGCCCAGCGGGGGAACGCGGCGCGGGCAGCGGCGACGGCGGCGTCCACGTCGGCGGCGGTGCCGGCCGGGACGGTGGCGATGACCTGCTCGTCGGCGGGGTCGACGACCTCGATGACGCCGCCGCCGGCGGCGGGCCGCCAGCGGCCGTCGATGAACATGCCGTCGTGAGCCTGCATCGGTACGTCTCCCGGTGGGTCGGCGGTGTGCGTACGGCACCAAACTAGCGCCGGTAGTTTTCGGCGCCCAGGCCGTCCGGGGGTGCGGTGGGTCACGCGCGCCGGGTGGCGCCGCCGGCGTCCACCTGAGACCATTCCTATGGTCCCCTATAGGAATGGTGAAGAGAAGGCGGGCGGTACCCCCATGACCAGCAGCGCAGAGCAGGCACGGGCAGGGCAGGGACGGGCGGGCGAGACAGGCGGGGAGCAGGAGCGCGCCGAGCGGGCGCGCAAGACCGCCGAGGGGCTGTCGTACCTCTCCGGCTTCGGCAACCAGCACAGCTCCGAGGCCGTCCCCGGCGCCCTGCCCACGGGCCGCAACTCCCCCCAGCGCGCGCCCCTCGGGCTCTACGCCGAGCAGTTGTCAGGCTCCGCGTTCACCGAGCCCCGCGCCCACAACCGGCGCTCCTGGCTCTACCGCATCCGCCCCTCCGCCGCCCACCCCCGCTTCGTCCGCGCCGACAACGGCGCCCTGCGCACTGCCCCGTTCGCCGAGGCGGTCCCCGACCCCAACCGGCTCCGCTGGAACCCGCTGCCCGAACCCCCGGCGGGCACCGACTTCCTGGCCGGCCTGTGGACCCTCGGCGGCAACGGCGACGCCACCCAGCGCACCGGCATGGCGGTCCACCTCTACGCCGCCAACGCCCCCATGGACCGCGTCTTCTCCGACGCCGACGGCGAACTCCTCGTCGTCCCCGAGCACGGCGGCCTGCTGCTGCGCACCGAACTCGGCCTGCTGCGCGCCGAGCCGGGACACGTCGCCCTCGTGCCCCGCGGCGTCCGCTTCCGCGTCGAGCCGCTGACCGCGGGCGCCACCGTGCGCGGCTACGTCTGCGAGAACTACGGCAGCCCCTTCGTCCTCCCCGACCTCGGCCCCATCGGCGCCAACGGCCTGGCCAACCCCCGCGACTTCCTCGCCCCCGTCGCGGCGTACGAGGAGGCGGCCGGCCCGGTCGAGGTCGTCAGCAAGTTCTGCGGCAACCTCTGGACGGCCACGTACGACCACTCTCCGCTCGACGTCGTCGCGTGGCACGGCAACCATGTCCCGTACGTCTACGACCTGCACCGCTTCAACGTCATCGGCACCATCAGCTACGACCATCCCGACCCGTCCATCTTCACCGTCCTCACCTCGCCCTCCGACACCCCGGGGCTCGCGGGCGTCGACTTCGTCGTCTTCGCGCCGCGCTGGCTCGTCGGCGAGGACACCTTCCGGCCGCCGTACTTCCACCGGAACGTGATGAGCGAGTACATGGGCCTCGTCGAGGGCGCGTACGACGCCAAAGCCGAGGGCTTCGTGCCCGGCGGCGGCTCTCTGCACAACATGATGTCCGCGCACGGCCCCGACCAGGAGACCTTCGACCGTGCCTCGGCCGCCGAGCTGAAGCCGCAGAAGATCGACGACGGGCTGGCGTTCATGTTCGAGACCCGCTGGCCGGTCACGCTCACGCCGCAGGCGCGGGACGCAGAACACCTCCAGCAGGGCTACGACGACGTGTGGCGGGGGCTGCGGCAAGAATTCAGGCCATGACCGGCCTCTTCGCCCCCGACTCCCTCCAGCTCAACCGCAAGCTGCCGCTCTGGTACCAGGTGTCGCAGTCCCTGCGCGCCTCGATCCTCGGCCGCCCCCCGGACGCGCCGCTGCGGCTGCCGACGGAGGAACGGCTCGCCGAGCACTACGGCGTCAGCGTGCTCACGCTCCGCCAGGCGCTCAAGGAGCTGGAGGAGGAGGGCCTGATCACGCGGCACCGGCGGCGCGGCACGTTCATCGAGGCCGCCGCCCGGCACACCGCCCCCGTCCGGCTGCTGGGCTCGGTCGACGCGATCGTCGCCCAGCAGTCGGGCGACCGCACGACGCTCCTGGCCCACGGCCCCGCCCCGGTCCCCGCGGACCTCGCCGGGTACTTCCCGGATCTCGCCGAGGCCATGACGTACCGCAGGCTGCGCCACGACGGCACCACCGGCGAGGCCACCAACTGGGCCGACAACACCGTCCACCCGGAGGCGGCGGCCCGCATCGACCCGGCGGACCTGGAGCGCTGGCCGATGACGAAGGTCCTCCGCGACCGCGCCGGCATCCGCATCGCCCGCATCACGGACACGGTCACCGCCACGCTGGCGGAACCGGAGACGGTCGAGCTGCTCGGCGTCCCGCTGCTGAGCCCGATCCTGCACTACACCGGCGTCACGTACGACGACGGCGGCAGGGTGGTGGACGTGGCCCGGATCCGCTACCGCGGCGACCGGTTCTCGTTCAGCGTGACCCTGGAGGCGCCGTAAGGCACCGCGGTGCACCTGGCGTCCGACAACGCGCGACGGGACGATGACGGCGCCTGGGATGTCGCACCGGGATCGTAGGATGCGAAGCGCCCTGCGGGGCTCGGGGATCGAGGGGAGGTCGCGGGATGGGCGGTTCGGCGGACGGTGGTCCGGCCGTGGCGGAGCCCGCCGCGGCCGCGGCGGAGGAGCCGGCGGAGGGCCCGGTGGAGGAGCCACCGGCGGAGGAGCGGCCCGCGCACGCGCACTCCGCGGCGGACGCGCCCGCGGCCCCCGCGCCGCGGCGGGCCGTGGTCAAGCCGCGGGCACCCGCCGACGGTGCAGCGCCCGCCCCGGCCCGGGAGCCCGCCGAAGGCGGCTCCGCCCCGCTGCTCGCCGATCTCATGCCCTGGGGCGTCGCCCCGCTGCGGCCCGGGCGGGGGTGGGTCATGGCCCCCGACGCCGCCTCGTTGCGGCGGCGGTGGGATGCGCTCGTACGGGCCGAAGGCGACGAGCGGGACGCACTCTTCCGGGCGACGCGGGCGCGGACGACGCACAGCGCCGTGGCGCAGTTGCCCGGCCGGGCCGCCGGGACCGGGCGGCTGGCGCGGGCGGCGGGGCCGTGCCCCGAGCCGGTGCGGGTGCTGCACGGGGCGTACGACCAGCAGTGGCTGATCCCCGACAACCGGCTGCTCGACGCCGCCCGCCCCGAGTTGTGGCGGGTCGCGGACGACCGGCAGTTGTTCGCCGTCGAGGCGGGGTACGTCACGCCGGTTCCCGGCGGGTCAGGCGGGCTCGCCGTGGTCGCGTCCGCGCTGCTGCCGGACGGGCGGTCGCCCGCCGGACGGCCCGGCCGGATCCGGCCGCTGTACCGGCGCCCCCGCGGCCGGGAGCCCAACCTCCCGCCGCGGCTGCTGCGTTGGCTGGGCCGGCGGCTCGGCGGCAAGGTCGGTCCGGAGGACGTGTTCGCCTGGGTGCTGGCCACCGGGCGGGCCACCCCGCGCGGTTGTGCGGTGCCGCTGACCGCGGACCCCGAGGCATGGCAGGCGGGCGTGACGCGCGGGCGGCGGCTGCTGGAGGTGCAGCTCCGCGGCGCCCGCGGCGGCGGAAGGCCCCGGCTCCCGGGCGGCCGGCGGCCGTACGTGCGGGCGGCGATACCGCCGTGGCCCGCGGAGGTGTCGTACGACCCGGAGGAGGAGGCGCTGCTCCTCGGCGAGGGCCGCATCTCGCCCGTGCCGCGCGGCGCATGGGAGTTCACGGCGGGCGGCGTCCCCGTGCTGGAGCAGTGGGTCGCCGCACGGCTGGAGCCCGCCGAGCCGGGGACGCTGGCGGCGATACGGCCCGCGGCGTGGCCGCAGGAGTGGACGTCGGAGCTGCTGGAGCTGATCACGGTGCTGGCGCTGCTCGCGGAGGCGGCGGAGCCGGGCGCGGACGAGGCGCGGGCCAGAGACGGCTCGTACCCCGCGGAGATCACCGCGGCCGAACTCCACGAGGCCGGCATCCTCCCCGCACCACCCTCGGCCCGCCGCCCGGCATCGGTGCTGGACCACCACGAGGAGGGCCCGGAGGGCCAGTTCGCCCTGCTCTGAGCGGGCGCCGGGGCGCTAGCCGCCCTCCTCCGGCGCCGCCCCCGTGCTCCGCAGCGGCGCGGTGCGCGTGGCGGCGTCGGTCGCGCTGTTGACGACGTACGAGAGGGGGGCGCCGGGCGCCGCGGCCGGGCCCGGCGTGCCGCCCGTCGCGGCGGCGCCGGGCACGAGCACGATCGCGGCGGTCGCGGCCAGGCCGAGCGGCAGGGCGAGCAGGCGCCGGGAGAGATGCACGGCAGAGCAACGTAATCCCGGGACGGGACGCCTTCAAGAGGGCGTCGGGCACCGCCGGTCGACCTGGCGGAACTCCGTCACTCCGGCCCGCCGGAGGTCTCGAAGCCGTCCAGCACCCGTCCCAGCATCCGCTGGAACGCCGCCTCGTAGTCCCCCGGTTCCGCCGCCTGGGCCAGGGTCGCGGCCAGGTGCGGGTACTCGCCCGTCGCCAACTGCCCCGCCAGATACGCCCCCCGGACCGCCTGTTCCTCCGCCTCGGTCCACGGCAGCGCGCGGGCCCGTTCCGCGAGGGCGATCTCGAACGTGACGTAGCTGGTCACCGATGCCGTGACCATCGCGACCAGCTCCATCTTCGTGCCCGGTGGCACGTCCAGGCCCGCCAGGGCGGCGAGGAACCGGTCGAGGTAGCGCAGCGCGTGCGGCGTGAACCCGTACGCCGTGGTCGCGGTGAGCCGCGGCAGCCAGGGGTGCCGGCGCATCAGGTCCCGCGACTGCTCGGCCAGCGCCAGCACGTCGGCGCGCCAGTCGCCGGTGAGGGGCACCGTCAGGTCGTACTCGGCGCTGACCGCGTCGACCATCAGCTCGTGCAGGTCCTCCTTGCGCGGCACGTAGTTGTAGAGCGACATGGTGCCGCTGCCGATCTCGGCGGCGACGCGGCGCATCGAGACCGCGTCGAACCCGTCCGCGTCGGCGATACGGACCGCGGCGGCGGCGATCGCGGCGCGGCTGTGCGCCGGGCGCGGGCCGCGGCCCGCGCGCTCCGGGCGGGTCCAGATCACCTCGGGGGTGGCGCCGCGCGCCGACCCGTCGGCGGCTCGTCCGCTCGCTGCCATCGCTGCCTTCCTCGGGCCGTCGGGTGCCGGTTTACGTACAGCGTACTGAGTCGGTTATGCTCGGCCGCATGACAACTACGTACGCTGTACTTAGTGAGGCGCTGGAGAAGCGCTACGGCGACGTCCACGCCCTCCGCGGCCTCGACCTCGCCATCCCCGAGGGCACCGTTTGCGGCCTCCTCGGCCCGAACGGGGCCGGCAAGACCACCGCCGTACGCGTGCTGACCACGCTCGTCGCGCCGGACGGCGGCACCGCGCGGGTCGCCGGGCACGACGTCGCCGCCGAGCCGGCCGCCGTGCGCCGGGCCATAGGCGTCACCGGGCAGGCCACCTCCGTGGACGACGACCTGTCGGGGCGCGAGAACCTGCGCCTCTTCGCCCGGCTGCTGCGCCTGCGCGGGCCCGCGGGGCGGGAGCGGGCGGACGAGCTGCTGGCGCGGTTCGGCCTCGCGGAGGCCGCCGACCGGCCGGCCCGTACGTACTCCGGCGGCATGCGGCGGCGGCTCGACCTGGCCGCCAGCCTGCTGTCCCGGCCGCGGGTGCTCTTCCTCGACGAGCCGACCACCGGGCTCGACCCGGCCAGCCGCGAGCAGATCTGGGCGGCGGTGCGCGAGCTGGCGGCGGCGGGTACGACGGTGCTGCTGACGACGCAGTACCTGGAGGAGGCGGACCGGCTGGCCGACTCGGTGGTGGTCGTCGACCACGGCCGGGCGGCCGTCACCGGCACGCCTGACGAGCTGAAGCAGCGCGTGGGCGCGTACGCGGAGGTGGTCGTGGCCGACGAGACGGCGCTCGCGGCGGCGGCCGTGGTGCTCGGGCCGCTGACCGGCGGCGAGCCGCGGCTGGACGCCGAGCGGCGCGCGGTGGGGGCGGCCGCGTACGACCCGGAGCTGACGCTGCCGCGCGTGGTGCGGGAGCTGGACGCGGCCGGGGTGCCGGTGGTCGACGCGACCCTGCGCCGGCCGACGCTTGACGAGGTGTTCCTGCGGCTCACCGGGGCGGACGCCGCCGGGACCGCGAACGAGGCCGACGCGACCGCGCAGGGCTCCGGCGCGCCGGCGAAGGCCGCGGGCGCGACCGCGACCCCGAAGGAGGAGGCGGCATGAGCGACCTCGCGTACGACGGCATGGCCATCGTCGGCCGCCAGTTGCAGCGCGCCCGGCGCAACCCCGCGCTGCTCGTCATCACCCAGGTGATGCCGCTGACGCTGCTGCTCTTCTTCGGCTACGTCTTCGGCAACTCGGTCTCACTCCCCGGGGACGCCGACTACCGCACGTACATCGTCCCGGGCCTCTTCGCCACCACCGCCGCCGGCGGCCTCGTCACCGGCATGCTCCAGGCCGCCGTCGACACGGGCCGCGGAGTCACGGAGCGCTTCCGGGCGCTGCCGATCAGCCGGGCGGCGGTGCCGCTGGGGCAGGCGGTGGCGGACGTGTTGCTGTTCGCCGTGGGGCTGGTGCCGCTGGTCGCGGTGGGCTACGCCGTGGGGTGGCGGAACGACGGCTCCGCGGCGGCGACGGCCGGGGCGCTGGGGCTGCTGCTCCTGCTGCGGTTCACCTCGGTGTGGATCGGGATCCACCTCGGCATGGCGGTGGGCAACGAGGAGGCCGCGGGGCAGTTGGCCAGCACGACGTTCATGCTGCAGTTGCTGTCCAACGCGTACGTACCGACCCTCGGCATGCCGGGCTGGCTGCGGGCGGTGGTGGAGTGGAACCCGCTCAGCGCGTACGTCACCGCCGTACGGGATCTGACGGGCAGCGCGCCGCCGGGGCTGGACGACGCGCCGGGCGCGGCATGGCCGATGACGCATCCGGTGGCGGCGGCGCTGGTCTGGTCGGTGGTGCTGCTGGCCGTGTTCGTACCGCTGGCGGTGCGGCGCAGCGCGCGCGGACGGGGCTGAGACACGCCGCTGCGGGTCTGTTCGGGTGGGGGTGCGAACGGACGCGGGCAGCGATCGGGGCGGGCGCGGCATGCCGGGTCGCCGCGCCCGCCCCGATACGGGCTGTCTGTCAGCTCCGGCGGTTGCCGAAGAGGGTGCGCCGCAGCTTCCGCAGCGGGGCGAAGAGGGAAACGCGCGCCATACGGCCCGGCTTCGCGGCCCTGTCCTCGCGTGCGGTCAGCTCACGCATCAGCATGGTGGCGCTGTCCGTGTCCCCCTGGGGGGCGGCGGGTCCGCCGAGCACGGCTAGATGCCGGTCGACGCGTGCCCGCGACGCAGTGCTCCCGCAGTTGATCGCAGGAACTCGCGCTTTGCCGCGCATTGCTATCTGATCCATGACACTCCCCACCCTTACGAGGGCTCCCGGCCCGGGCAGGCTAACCCTATCGTCTGCCTGCGTCACATGCGCATCCCCCACACGGGAATCATCCCCAATTCCCGGCCCAGAACGCGGTCTTGACCTGGAGAACCGTTTCATCTGGCTGGAATACGCCCCTCGGCGGTGGATCCCCTTCCGCTTCTTCCGGTTCTTCCTCTTCCTCCGGGCCGGCCGGCTCGGCGGCCGGGGCGGCTACGGCGCCGGGGACGCGGACTCGTCCGCGGGGACGTCGACCGACTCCGTGTACCAGGAGCCGTTCAGGGTGTCGTAGCCGTACAGCGGGCGGCCCTTGAGGGAGCTGGTGCGGAACGGGGCGCCCTGGTCGTCGAGGCGTACGACGCCGGAGTCGTCACCGCTGCTCCACTCGACCTCCAGGTACCAGCGGACGTCGTAGTCCTCGGTGCCGGCGTGGATGAGGAGGGACAGCGGATCGTCGTCGGTGACGCGGAACGGCAGCGCCGGGGGGTCCCATTTGTGCGTGGAGTCACCGCCCTGCTGGGGCTTGAGAACGGGGCGCGGCTTGTCGAGATCGACGCGGTACGCCGCCTGGGTGACCTCGCCGCCGCAGCCGCTGGACATCGCGAACGCGCTCCACGGCAGCGGCGTGCCGGTCGAGGTCTTGCGTACGTGGACGGCGTTGATGGTCACCGGCTCGTCGCCGCGGGGCTCGAGGGCGGCCTCGATGTTCGTGGTCCCGCCGTGGACGGCGCCCTGGCTGGAGGCCCACGCCTCGGCGTCCTGCGCGATGGGCGGGGGCGGCACGTCGTCGGGCGACTTGTCGACGAGGTAGCGGTGGTCGCAGCCGTTCGACCAGACGTGGGAGCGGACGGACCAGGCGAGGGGGGTCCGCACGGCGGACGAGTCCTTGCCCGCGGGCCCGGCCCCGCCCTTGCGGGGCTTGGCACCCGGGGTTGCGCCCGACTCCGTATCCCCACCGCCGCCGGCGGGCGAGGGCTTGCGCCGCTCGGAGGGCTCGGCGGACCCCTCCTTCTCCACGGTCTCGCCTCCCTGCGCACCGCCGCCACCGCGACTCCCGTCGGCGACGACGCCGCTGGCGGGCCCGGGTCCCCCGTCGGCGCGGCCTTCGCCGGTGGACCCGCTGGAGGTGGCCACGAACGCCACGAGCGCAGCGGCCGCCACCCCCACCCCGGGCACCCCCACCCGCCGCCACCGCCGCCCGCGGCGCTCAGCCGAAGACGCGGAACCGCGACCGAGGCGCAACGTGCCGGCGAAGCGGCGCTTTTCGCCGGAGCCGGAGCCGGAACCGCTGCCGCCGCCGCGGGCCCCGCGGGCGGGCGAGCCGGGGGAAACGGGAGTCGCCGCGTCACCGCCCCCGCCTTCACGGGCGGCGGAGCCACGGGAGGAGGAAGCCGAAGGCCCATCGGCGGCCGGCCCGCGCGCGCCGGAGCCGCCGCGTGCGGCAGCCGCCCCAGCGCCCCCGGCGATGGACGGCCCGACGGCGGAGCCCGTCGCGTCACCCCTGTCGGCAACCCGGGCGACCGCACCGCCGGAGGCGGTGGGCAGCGCACGCGGCGCGTCCGGGTCCGGCGCCTCATCGGCGTCGGCGCCCGGGGCGTCCGTGCCGCCGGAGGCCGCGGGGCCTGCGGCTGAAGCCGCCGCGGCCGCCGCGGAGTTCGCCTCGTGCACATCGCCGGTGGCACCGCCACGTGCGTCATCCGCTGCCGCCTCGGACCGGCCTGCTGCTTCGCCGGGTCCCGCGGTCTCGCCGTCGTACGTCGCGGAATCGGAGTCCAGGCCCCCCGGTGCATCCGGTGCATCCGGTGCATCCGGTGCATCCGGCGATCGCGGCGGTGCCGGTCGCCGGTCCGTTCCACCACGCCCCGCGCTCGCCGCGGGCGTACCGCGACCCGCCGCACCGCCACGCGCCGCCGCATCGCTGCCCCGGCCTCCCGGCCTCGCACCAGCCGGTCGGCCCGCCGCTTCCCCACGCCCCGGGCCCGCCGCAGACGACCCGCGGCCCGTGCCCTGCGTCGGTTCTCCCGCCGCCCACGACGGGGTCGACCCGCGGCGGGTGCCGTGGACGCGATGCCAGCGGCGGTGGAGTTCGACGAGTTCTTCCGGGGTAGCACCACACAGGCGGGCGAAGCGCTCCGCCGGCGCGTAGCTCGACGGGACCGCGTCGCCGTTGCAGTAGCGGTGGAGGGTCGACGTGCTCACGTGGAGGCGCGCCGCCAGCGACCCGTAACTGCGCCCCGAGCGCTGCTTCAACTCGCGCAACAGCGCCGCGAACTTCTCCGTCGCCGCGTCTTTCACGTCCCGCCCCCGTTCCGACGCGTTCCACCCTAGTCCTGTCCGTGCTGGTCGGTGGCCGGATTCCCGTTCCAGCTTCCCGTTTCCACCCGGAGCGCTTGCGGCCGGTTCCCCCCGGTCCGCAGGCTTGTCACCAGCACCAAGCCAAGCCCCAGCACCGAAGCGGCGCGGCGCCGGGCGGAGTACGGGGGTATCCGCTCGGCGCCGCGCGACGGCCTCCCGGGCCGGGTCGGTTCGCGGGCGGCTCCGGGTGCGGTCTGCGTACGTCGTCGGCTCGGCCCTTGGTGGGCCTCGTCGGCCGGGCCGTCGCACGCCGACCGCCCGCCCGGCGCCGTACCGCGGGCACAACGGCCCGGCCCGGGTGACGAGGCCCCAGGTTCGGCGTGTACCCCCGAGGACCCGGACCGGGTCCCTAGCCCGGTGGGGTCCTACGCGCCGGCGTAGGCGGCGCGCAGCGCCTCTTCCACCGCGGTCAGCGCGGTTCCGTGGTCGAGTCCGAGGCGCTGCGCCCGCTGCGCGTACACCTGTGCGGCGGCGGCCGCCTCGCGCTGTGCGGCGTCGCCGGCGGCGGCCACGTAGCTGCCGTGCCGGCCGCGGGTCTCGATCACCCCGTCGCTCTCCAGCGCGCGGTACGCCTTGGCGACGGTGTTCGGGGCGAGGCCCAACTGCTCGGCAAGGCCCCGGACGGTGGGCAGTTTGGTGCCGGCCGGGAGTACGCCACCGCGGGCCTGGGCGGAGATCTGGGCGCGCACCTGCTCGTACGGTGCCTCGGGCGCCTGCTGGTCGACGAAAATCTGGATGGTCACGGACACATTGTGGTCCGCGTGGCGAAATTCGCACGACAGCGGCACCCCCGTCGCCGTACGGTGCGGCGCCATGAGTGTGCTCGTACGCGACTTCCGCCCCGAGGACGCCGGCGCCGTCGCCGAGGTGCAGCGGGCGGCGGTGCCGTTCCTCGTCACCACCCCCGAGTCGGTCCGCTGGAGCGTGGCGTCCGCGCCGCCGCAGAAGCTGCTGCGCTCGCTGGTGGCCGAGGCCGGCGGGCAGATCGTCGGCGAGTGCGACGCCCACGTCATGTACGACAGCAGCACGCCGGGGCAGGGCATAGCGCAGCCGCACGTGCACCCCGGGCACACCGGCCGCGGCGTGGGCGGCGCGCTCCTCGCGGCCGCCGAGGCGCATCTCGCCGCGCAGGGCGCGACCACCGTCTACACCTGGGTGTACGACACGGAGCGCGACCTGGGCTTCGCCGAGCGGCGCGGCTACCGCCGGGGGCGTACCGGCCGGATCCTCCACCTCGACCTGGGAGCCGCCCTCCCGCCGCGGCGGGAGCCGGCCGCCGGCGTGGAGCTGCGTGCCTACGCGGACTTCGACGACCCCCGGCCGCTGTACGAGGCGGACGCGGAGGCGGCGCTGGACGAGCCGAGCGACACGCCGGCCGACGCCATGTCGTACGAGCACTGGCTCGACCACACCTGGCGCGAGCCGCTGCTGGACCACGACCTGACGATCGCCGCCCTGGTCGACGGCGAGGTGGCGGCGTTCAGCCTGGCGGAGACCGACGGCCGCACGCGCTATCTCTCCGGGATGACCGGCAGCCGCCGGGCGTTCCGCGGCCGCGGGCTGGCGAAGCTCGCCAAGCACGAGTCCCTGCGGCGGGCGCGGGCGGCCGGGTACACCGACGCGTTCACGGGCAACGACAGCGACAACGAGCCGATGCTGGCGATCAACCGCTGGTTCGGCTACGAGCCGTTCCTGACCGAGCTGCGCTGCGTCAAGGACCTCTGAGGACCCCGCCCGGCGTCACACCCCGCCCGTGATCACACCCCGCCCGGCGTCACGGCGGGCCCGCCGTCTGCGGCAGCACCACCGCCCGGTCCGGTATCCCCGGGTCGTACGCGAGGGGGTCGTCCGCCTCGTGCCAGTGCACGACGAACCGCTCCCCCGCCCGGAACGCCTCCAGACCCGCCCGGCACGACGCCACCAGATCGTCCGGAAGCGCGTCCAGCGGATACCAGCCGATTTCCGCGCACTTGTCCGGCTCCGCGTTCACCACCCGGGCGCCGGGCGGCAGTTCCGCGGCGAAGAACCACCCCATCCGGGACCGGCCCGCCGGCGGCTTGTGCTGCATGACGAGCGCCACCGCGACCTGCTCCGGGACGAGCACGAGGCCGATCTCCTCCGCGGCCTCGCGCAGCACCCCGGACCGCACGTCCTCGCCGTCCTCCAGATGGCCGCTCGGCATGTTCAGCAGGCCGTCCGCGTAGCCCGTGCCGGCGCGGCGGGCCAGCAGCACCTCCGGCGCGGGGGTGCGCCGGAGGAGCAGCAGGTGCACGTCCACGATCTCCCGGTGGCGGTCGGGCCGCTCCAGCCGGGCCACGCGCTCGCGCGGTGCGCCGTCGGTCACTTCTGCGCTCATGCGCCGATCCTCGCAGCCGCCACTGACAGGCGGCTTGGCGCTCAGCAGTCGTAGAGCGCGTTCCCGTGGACCGCCTCGCAGTAGCGCACGTGCAGGTGGTTGTCGTGGTTGGCGTACTGCGTGACCAGGCCCTCGGAGATCAACTGCGGATCGTTGAAGAAGATCAGCTTGATGTGCCCGGGGGCCGAGGCGCGGATGGCCCTGACCAGTTCGCGGGTCGCCGCGCGGTCGTAGCTGGCCGACTGCCAGGTGATCCGCCCGGCGGTGCACTGGGCGGAGTCCGTGCGGATCGGCCAGACGTCGAAGTCGAGCCCCAGCTCGTGGCTGGCGTGGCCCGGGATGTCGCCGCCGTGCTCGAACCCGCTGTCGCCGACCGGCAGCTTGCCGTTGCCGGTGCCGGCGAAGGAGGCCGCGGCGGCCTCCAGTTGGGCGACGGCGGCGGAGGTGCCCCAGTGGGCGTTCGCGTTGCCGTCCGGGCTCTGGCCGCACATCGTGCTGCCGAAGCTGGTGTTCTCGTAGTGCCAGAGCAGGTTCTTCCAGGTGACGGGGCCGACGATGCCGTCCACGCCGATGCCCGCGTGGCCCTGGAAGGTCCGTACGGCCGCGGTCGTGGCGGCGTCGAAGGTGCCGCTGACCGTGAGCCCCGCGCCGCGCTTGGCGTTGAGCGCGGACTGCAGGGCCCGGACGGCTCCGCCGGTGTCGCCCTGGCGGATCGTCGGGGTCAGCGCGCCCCAGGTCTGCGGGCCGACGATGCCGTCGACGCCGAGGCCCTTGGCGCTCTGGAACTGGCGCACCGCGGTGTTGGTGGCGGGGCCGAACACCCCGTCGGGCGAGACCGAGACGCCCTGTCCGGTCAGCAGGTGCTGGAGCGCGAGGACGTCGGTGCCCCTGTTGCCGCTGCTCTGCGTCGGGAAGGCGGCCTGGGGGTACGCGTACGCCGGCGAGCCGAGGCCCAGGAGCAGGGCGGCCACGGTGGCGACCAGCGCGGCCAGCCGGAACAGGGGTCTGTTCTTGCGTTCGTTCGTCTTCTTCATCGCGTTCTCCTCCGCGGAATCGCCGGTCACTTGCCTGCCTGCAGCGCGCCCCAGGTCGCCGGGCCGACGATGCCGTCCACGCCGAGCCCGCGGCCGCTCTGGTAGTCGCGTACGGCCGTCTGCGTACCGGGGCCGAAGATGCCGTCGATGCCGACGGTGCGGCCGAGCGCGGCGGTCAGGGCGCGCTGGAGCCGGGTGACCGCGTCGCCGGTGGAGCCGTTCTGCAGGGTGGGCGTGGTGCCGCGGGCCAGCAGCGCGGTCCAGGTGCGGGGGCCGATGACGCCGTCCGCGGTCAGGCCCCTGGCGGTCTGGAACGCCTTCGTGGCGGTGACGGTGCCGGCGTCGAAGGTGCCGGTCGGGGTGGCGCCGCCGGGGTCGTGTCCTGCCGCCTCCAGGAGGCACTGGGCGGCGTCGACCAGGGCGCCCGTCGAGCCGGAGCGGATGGTCCCGTAGGCGTTGAAGCTCAGGTTGGCGGTGGTGCAGGTGACGGGCGGCGGGGTGCCCTTGCCGACGTCGAGGTAGTTGCGGTCGATGTGCAGGCGCTGGCCGCCGTACGTCTCGTAGACCTCGCCGACGTACTGGTGGATGCGCTGGTGGCCGGCCCAGTAGGAGTCCGGGACGTACGAGCCGGCGTCGGTGTCGGCGACGCCGTTCCACCACGCGAACCACAGGTGGTCCACGCGCAGGTAGCGGGTGTCGTCGTAGACGCTGGCCGCGTCCCGGATGCCGGAGGAGGCGCTGGAGTACAGGCCGGAGAGGTAGCCCTTGGCGTGCAGGCCCTCGGTCCAGCCGGAGACGTAGCTCATGACCGCGGCCTTGCAGGAGGCGGTCGAGGTGTAGCCCTCGATGTCGGAGTAGAGGGCGCTGCCGGCCGGGATGCCGAGGCTCTGGGCGGCGGTCACCGAGGCGTTGGCGGCGCTGACGCCCTGGGCGCGGGCGGTGACGGGGTCGGACGACATCTTGTTGGAGAAGCTGCTGCAGGGCGCCTGGCGGCCGACGTCGATGGGGATGAGGTGCCAGCCCTTGTTCGTCTGGTTCGTCACCCAGCTCGCGGTGAGGTTGGGCTGCGCGCAGGCGCGGGTGGCGCCGGAGATGTAGACGCCCACGGCGCGGTACGGGGAGCCGGCGAGCCAGGCGTCCATCGCGGTCTGCGAGGGCGCGGCGCAGGCGTCGAAGCCCTGGCCGCGGAAGTCGCCGGGCTGCGGCCCCGCGGCGGCCGCCGGCCGCGCGGCACCCTCCGACGGAGCGCCGGCGGCGGGCAGTTCCGTGCGCTCGGCGGCGGCCGTCAGCTCGGCGCCGGCGAGGACGTCGCGTACCAGGTCCTCGGTCGCGGGCCCGTGCGCGGCGGTGACCAGGACGCCCGCGTCCTCGACGGCCACCTGGATCGCGCCGTCGCGGGACTTCGCCGCGGGCGCCGTCGCGCTGCCGCGCGGGGCGACGGCGGTGGCCGCGGTGGTCTGCCGCGCGGCCCCGGCGTCGATCGGCTCCACGACGAGCCCGGCGGTACGGCCCTTGAGCCCCGGCGGGCAGGAACTCTGGTCGCCGGGCTCGCCGAGGTAGACGGCGGGGCGGTCGAAGCGGATGCATGCGCCCGGCTCCGCGGCGAGGTCGACGACCCGCCACCCGGCCGGGACGGTGACCTCGTAGCCGCGGTAGTCGACGGTTCTGCCGGTGTCGGGCGGGGGCGCGGCGGCGGCCGGGCCCGCGGCGGTGAGCCCGCCGAGGGTGACGAGGGCCGCCAGGCCGGCGAGCAGGGGGCGCCAGGACCCCGTACGGCTGAGTGACATCGCGAATCGCTCTCCTACTGCGGTGGGGGCTCCGGTCGCGGGACGGCACTGCGGCACGTGTCTACGCGATGGCCGGAGCGCGCCGGTTGCGCGCCGGTTGCGCGCCCCCTGCCTGCCACGACACGGGTGACCTTGACATGTACCGCCCAGTAGAAGGATGGTGACGCCGAAGCAGCTCACGACGACCGTGACCAGGGGACGGTGTGATGCGCTATCGGGTCCTCGGCAGGCTCGACGTCTGCAACGGCACGCGGTGGATCACGCTGAACGCCGCGAAGCAGCGTGCTCTGCTCGCCCATCTGCTCATCAACGCGGGCCGGTTCGTCCCCGCGGACGCGCTCATCGCGGAGCTGTGGGGCGACGACGTGCCGGATTCGGCCGCCAAGTCACTCCAGGTCTACGTGCACCGGCTGCGCCGTGCGCTGGGCGGCGACCCGGAGACGTTACACACCCGCCCCGGCGGCTACGAGCTGGCCGTCGAGCCCGACGGGACCGACGCCGCCCGGTTCGCCACCCTGGCCGCCGCCGGGCGGGCGGAGCTGGCCGACCGGCGCCCCGCCGCGGCCGTGGAGACGCTGACCGAGGCGCTGGGGCTGTGGCGCGGTCCGGCGTTCGCCGACGTGCCGGCCACCGATGCCGTACGGGCCGAGGCCGCGCGCCTGGAGGAGAACCGGCTGACGGCCTGGGAGGACCTGACCGACGCGAAGCTGGCCGTCGGCCGGCACCCCGAACTGGCCGCGGAGCTGGGCGCGCTGCTCGCGCAGCACCCGCTGCGGGAGCCGCTGTGGGGCCGGCTGATGCTGGCGCTGCACCGCGCCGGGCGGCGCTCGGACGCGCTGCGCACGTACGCGCGGGCCCGCCGGATGCTCGCGGACGAGCTGGGCGTGGAGCCGGGGGCGCAGTTGCAGGAGGTGCACGCGGCGGTGCTGGCGGGCGGTCCCGAGCCGGCGCCGCGGCCCGAGGCCGCGGAGCGGCCCGCGTACTGCCAACTGCCGGCGCGCATCCCGGACTTCGTGGGCCGGCGGGAGCAGTTGGTGCAGGTGCTGCGGTGGCTGGGACGGCCGGAGGGGGCGGCGGACCGCGAGGCCCCGGGCTTCGACGCGTGGCAGGTCGACGCGCGTCACCCCGCGCCCCGCACGGTCCTCGTCACCGGCGTCGCGGGCGCCGGCAAGTCCACGTTCGCGGTGCACGCGGCGCATCTGCTCCGCGACGCCTTCCCCGACGGCCAGTTGCACGCCGACCTGCGGACCGCGTCCGGCCACCCGGCCGACACCGGCGACGTACTGGCCTCCCTGCTCAAGACGCTCGGCATGACCGGCGCCGGCATCCCCGAGAGCCTGGAGGAGCGGGCCCGGCGCTACCGCGCCGAACTCGCCGACCGCCGCGTGCTCGTCGTGCTCGACAACGCGGGCTCCGAGCGGCAGATCCGCCCCCTGCTGCCCGGCACCGGCGACAGCGCCGTGCTCGTCACCAGCCGCGCCGCCCTCGCCGGCCTCGAAGGCGCGCTGCGCGTGGAGCTGGGCCTGCTCAGCGACGCGGAGGCGCTGGAGCTGCTGGCGCGGGCGGCCGGCGACGACCGTACCCGCCGCGACCCCGCGGTCGCCGCACGGATCGCGGCGCAGTGCGGCAACCTGCCGCTCGCACTGCGCATCGCGGGCGCCCGGCTGGCCACCAGGCGGCACCTGTCGCTGCCTCGGCTGGCGGACGCGCTGGCCGACGAGCGGCGGCGGCTGGACGAGCTGGTCGCGGGCGATCTGGAGGTACGGGCCAGCGTCACGCTGGGCTACGCGGCGCTCGACCCGGCGGCGCAGCGGGCGTTCCGGCTGCTGGGCCTGCTGGACGTGCCGACCATGCCCGGCTGGGTGGTGGCCGCGCTCCTCGGCGACGCGCCGTGCGGAGCGGCCGGAGACGAAGCGGCCGGACGCGGGACGGGCGGAAGCGACACGGTCCACGGCGGCCGCCCCCCGGCCGATCCCGCGGCCCTCGCCGAGCGGTCCCTCGACGCACTCGTCGACAACCACCTCGTCGAGGTCCACGCCTCCGACCCCGCCGCGGAACCCCGCTACCGCCTCCACGACCTCCTCCGCCTCTACGCCCGCGAGCGCGCCCACGCCCAGGAGCCGCCCGCCGAACGCGCCGCTGCCCTCGGCCGCGTCCACACCGCCTACCTCGACCTCGCCCGCCGCGCCGACGACGCCCTGTCCTCCGGCTTCTCCGGCCGCGTCAAGGTCCCGGCCCCCGGCCACAGCCCGCCTGCGGCCGAGGCGGCCCGGGTCGCGGCGGAGCCGCTGGCCTGGCTGGAGACCGAACGGACCACGCTGCGCGCCCTCGTCCGCCAGGCGGCCGACGCCGGCGACGCGGGCACCGCGTGGCGGCTGGCGGCGGCGCTGGCGGCGTTCTTCGAGTCGTCCGCGCACTTCGACGACTGGCGCGAGACGCACCGTACGGCGCTGGCGGCGGCGACCGCGGCCGGCGACCGGCTCGGCGTCGCCGTCCTGCACCGCAACCTGGGCGAGCTGGAGACCGTGCAGGACCACTACGGCGAGGCGGTGGTGGCGTTCAAGCGGTCGCTGAAGGAGTTCGCGGCGCTGGACCGCCCGCGCGCCGTCCCCCGCGCGAAGCCGGGCGACCACCCCCGCGACCCGGCCCACGACCCGGCCCGCGACGGCCGTACGGACACCGGCGGCCACCACCCCGCGGAATCCGCCGCCGCGGCGGGCCTCGGCGTGCTGCTGCGGCTGCGCGGGCAGTACGCGCAGGCCGCCGCCTGTCTGCGCCGCGGCATCGAGCGGGCCAGGGCGGGCGGCAACGTGCGGTCCGAGGCGTACGCGCGATGCGGCCTCGGCACCGTCCATCTGGAGTGCGGCGAACCGGTCGCCGCCCGGCGCGAGTTCGACCTCGCCCTGGCCCTCGCGCAACAGGACGGCTACCGGCACGGCGAGGCGTCCGCCGAGCGCAACCTCGGCCTCGCCGACCTCGCCGTCGGCCGCGTGCACGCGGCGGCGGCGCGGATGCTGCGGAGCTGCGAGCTGGCGGTGGAGAGCGGCGACCGGGTGGGCGAGGTGCACGCGCTGCAGTGGCTCGGGCATCTGACGGACGTGGCCGGGGAGCCGGCGCGCGGGGAGCGGATGCTGGACGAGAGCCTGGCGGCGTACCGGCGGTTCGGCGAGCGGTTCGGCGAGGCGCTGACGCTGCGCGCGCAGGCGGACCTGCTGCTGCACGCGCACCGGCCGGCGGAGGCCAAGGCGACGGCGCGGCAGGCGCTGTCCATCTGGCGGCACCTCGACACCCCGTACTGGACGTCGCGCACGCTCGACGTGCTCGCCGCCGCGCACGCGGCGGCGGGCGGCGCGGGGGGTGAGGTGGCGGCCGCCAGGGTACGTCGTCAGGCATCGGCTCTACGCGCGTCAGTCGGCCTGCCCGCGGCCCTCCGGGCCCCCGTCGCCGCGGGCCGCCGCCTCGGCGGCCACCTCACCCCGCCCCCGGACCCGGCCCCGTCCTTCCGCACCCCGCGCGACCCGCTGCGGGTGGCGGCGGAGAGCCGCTGAGCCCGCGCCCGGCGGCGGGAGCACCCCGCCGCCGCCGCGGCCGCGGCCGCGGCCGCCTCAGGCGTACAGGCCGCGCATGCGTACCGACAGGCAGGTCACCGAGCCTTCGAGCTTCTCGAACTCGCTGATGTCCACCGGCACCGGCGTGTAGCCCAGCTCCTCGTACAGCGCGGCCGTCTGCGGCGCGCTCGCCGCCATCAGCAGCGCCCCGCCGCCCAGCAGGATGACGTGCGCCCCTGCGGCCTCCGGCACCTCGATGCGGCCCGGGAAGAGCTCGGGTGTGTCGATCAGCCCGGCGTGGGTGGCGAAGGTGCCGTCGGGCAGGGCGGTGATGCCGGACTTCAGGTGCAGCACCCTGGTGACCGGGACGGTGACGACGCGGGCGCCGAGCGGCTCGAAGCAGGCGCGGAGCTGCCGGACGCCGTCGGTGTTGGTGCGCCCGCCGAGGCCCACGTAGATGGTGTCGCCGACCTTGAGCACGTCGCCGCCGTCGAGCGTGCCGGGCGCGTGGACCCGGTTCACGGAGCAGCGCATGAGGCTCACGGCGGCCTCGGTGCCGCGGGTCTCCGGCTTGCGGGAGTCGGCGCCGGGACGGGTGACGAGGGCGACGTTCTTGTACATCACCACCGTGTCCTCGACGAAGACCGCGTCCGGGCAGTCGTCCGCGGGCTCGACCTCGGCGGTCTCCCAGCCGTGCAGTTCGAGGGCGGCGACGTAGGACCGCCACTGGGCGAGGGCCCGGTCCGCGTCGACCGGCGTGCGGTCGATGTGCGTGACCAGGCCCTCGGCGAGACGGGGTCCGGGACGGCGTACGAGAGCTTTCCTGCTGCGCATGGAGCAGGTCTACCACGGCCGTCAGTGGCTGTGACCGCCGCCGTCCGCCTCGTCCTGCCCGCTCTCCGCGCCCTGCCCGCCGTCCGCGCCCTGCCCGCTCGCCCCGCCGCCACCGCCGCCCGCGGTGACCGTGAAGGCCGCGGTGCGCACCTCGCCGTCGTGCTTGAAGTCGAGGAACAGCCGGTACGAACCGGTGCTGGGCGCGGTCGCGGAGAACGCCACCTCGGGGCCGGGCTCCGTGCTGCCGTCGCCGGGCTCGCCGTTGGGGTGGACGTGCAGGTACGCCAGGTCCCCGGCGCGGAGCGCGACGAGGTGCCCGTACGCGCCGAGGTACGGCTGCAGGTCGGTGACCGGCTTGCCGTCCTTCTCGACGGAGAACTCCACCTCGCGGGCGGAGCCAGGCGTCAGGGCGCCGTCCAGCGTCACCTCGTACCCGTCGACGGTCGCCGTGCGCTCCGGCCCGGCGAGCGCCGCCGGGCGGTAGTCGCCGGCGACGGCGAGGTCGCCGCCCAGGGTCAGGCCGTTCTCGGGGCCGCCGGTGGGCACGAAGTCGGCGAAGACGCGGTAGTCACCGGCCTTGGGCAGCTCGACGGGCGTGCTCCAGGTGCCGGCCGCGTCGCGGACGGGGTGGAGGTGGCGGTACGTACCGAGGTCGCGGGAGGCGACGATCAGGTGCAGCTCCTTGCCGTGCTCCCGCTCGTACGAGGTCACGGGCTCGCCGTCCGCGCCGCGCACCGCGAAGCGCAGCTCGGCGGGGCTGCGGGCGTCGATCCGCCGGGTGTCCAGGTCGAGCGTGTAACCGGACTCGGAGAGCTGGAGGCCGCCCGCGGCGGGCCCGGTGTCCTCCCCGTGGCCGCCGCCGTGCCCGTCCCCCTTCTTTCCCGCTTCTTCCTTCGCGCCCGCGCCCGCGTCCGCGGCGTGGCCGCCGTGGGCCGGGGGGTCGTCCTCGTCGGCGACGGGCCCCACGGCGCTGCCGACCCCGTACGCCCCGGCGAACGCGACGGCCAGCGCACCTGCGAAGAGTCCGGCCCTGGCTGCGGTGTTCATCGCTCGCTCCTCTCGGTCGGCCCGTCGCTGCGACCGGCCTCGACACTGGCGACAATACCCCCTAGGGGTATAAAGTCAAGCGAGGGCGCCGCTTGCAATGGATACGGGTCAGGGGTATACATGGTGTCGGAGGATCTAATACCCCCTGGGGGTATAGCGAGCCACGAGGAGCAGTGATGACCACCACCACGCCTGGCAGGACGGCCGAGGTCGAACTCGCGATCGGCGGTATGACCTGCGCCTCCTGCGCCGCACGGATCGAGAAGAAGCTCAACCGCATGGAGGGCGTCGAGGCCACCGTCAACTACGCCACCGAGAAGGCCAAGGTCACCTTCGCCGGCGACGTGGCGGTCGACGACCTGATCGCCACCGTCGAACGTACCGGTTACACCGCCGCACCGCCCGCCCCCGCGGGCCCGGCCGCGGGCGACGGCACGGCGGACGGCACCGGCGGGCAGGACCCGCCGGACGAGCTGCGGACGCTGCGGCAGCGGCTCTTCGGCTCCCTGGCGCTGTCGGTGCCGGTGATCGCGATGGCGATGGTCCCCGCCCTGCAGTTCGAGTACTGGCAGTGGCTCTCGCTCACGCTGGCCGCACCGGTGGTGGTCTGGGGCGCCTGGCCGTTCCACAAGGCCGCCTGGACCAACGCGCGGCACGGCGCCGCCACCATGGACACGCTGATCTCGGTCGGTACGACCGCGGCGTTCCTCTGGTCGCTGTGGGCGCTGTTCTTCGGCACCGCGGGCGAGCCCGGCATGACCCACCCCTTCGAGCTGACCATCGCCCGCGGCGACGGCTCCGGCAACATCTACCTCGAAGCCGCGGCCGGCGTGACGACGTTCATCCTCGCCGGGCGGTACTTCGAGGCGAAGTCCAAGCGGAAGGCGGGCGCGGCGCTGCGCGCGCTGATGGAGCTGGGCGCCAAGGAGGTCGCGGTGCTGCGGGACGGCCGCGAGGAGCGGGTGCCCGTGGACCGGCTCGCGGTCGGTGACCGCTTCGTGGTCCGGCCCGGCGAGAAGATCGCCACCGACGGCACCGTCGTCGAGGGCGCCTCCGCCGTCGACGCCTCGATGCTCACCGGCGAGTCCGTGCCGGTGGAGGTCACCGTCGGCGACGCCGTCACCGGCGCCACCGTCAACGCCGGCGGCCGGCTGGTCGTGGAGGCCACCCGGGTCGGCTCGGACACCCAACTGGCGCGGATGGCCCGCCTGGTCGAGGACGCCCAGAACGGCAAGGCCGCCGTGCAGCGGCTCGCCGACCGGATCTCCGGCATCTTCGTGCCCGTCGTCATCGCGCTGTCCCTGGGGACCCTCGGCTTCTGGCTCGGTACGGGCGACGGGATCGCCGCCGCCTTCACCGCCGCGGTCGCCGTCCTGATCATCGCCTGCCCCTGCGCCCTGGGCCTGGCCACGCCGACCGCCCTCATGGTCGGCACCGGCCGCGGCGCGCAGCTCGGCATCCTGATCAAGGGCCCCGAGGTGCTGGAGTCGACCCGCAAGGTCGACACCGTCGTCCTGGACAAGACCGGGACCGTGACCACCGGCACCATGACCCTGCACGCGGTGCACACCGCGGGCGGCGAGGACGAGGAGACGGTGCTGCGGCTCGCGGGCGCGCTGGAGCACGCCTCCGAGCACCCCATCGCCCAGGCGGTGGCCGCGGCGGCGACCGACCGCCTCGGTACGCTGCCGGTGCCCGAGGACTTCGCCAACGTGCCCGGCCTCGGCGTCCAGGGCATCGTCGAGGGCCACGCGGTCCTCGTCGGGCGGCAGCAGCTCCTCGCGGAGTGGGCGATCACGCTGCCCGCGGAACTCGCCGCGGCCAAGGAGCGGTCCGAGCAGGCCGGGCGCACCGCGATCACGGTCGCCTGGGACGGCGAGGCCCGCGCCCTCCTCGAAGTCGCCGACGCGGTCAAGCCCACCAGCGCGCAGGCCATCAAGCGGCTGCGGGACCTGGGGCTGACCCCGATCCTGCTCACCGGCGACAACACGGCCGTCGCGAAGACCGTCGCCGCCGAGGTCGGCATCGACGAGGTCATCGCGGAGGTCCTCCCCGAGGACAAGGTCGACGCGGTCAAGCGGCTGCAGGCCGAGGGCCGTACGGTCGCGATGGTCGGGGACGGCGTCAACGACGCCGCCGCCCTCGCCCAGGCCGACCTGGGCCTGGCCATCGGCACCGGCACCGACGCCGCGATCGAGGCCGCCGACCTCACCCTGGTCACCGGCGACCTGCGGGCCGCACCGGACGCCATCCGGCTCGCCCGCTCGACCCTGTCCACCATCAAGACCAACCTCGCCTGGGCGTTCGGCTACAACACCGCCGCCCTCCCCCTCGCCGCCGCGGGCCTGCTCAACCCGATGCTCGCGGGCGCGGCGATGGCCTTCTCCTCCGTCTCGGTCGTCGCCAACAGCCTCCGGCTGCGGCGCTTCCGGCCGCTGGGCTGACGGCTGCGGGACCGGGGAACTGGAGCGCCGCGCCGCCCGACGGGCCGACAGGGCCCGTACGGGCGGCGCGGCGTTTCCGCGTGGCCTGCGGGCGGCTGGAGGCACCGGGCGTCGGGGCGTTGCGCCTCTCCGCCGGACGCTTCCGCTCCTGTCCCCGCCCCGGGCGTCGCCGCCCTGCGAAGGGCACTGAGTCGACCGCGCCCCGGCAGCTCCGCCACGGCCGCCCCGCGGCATACGCTCGTACGCGAGCCGCGGGTCGCGGCGACGGGTTACGGTGCCCTCCGCTAAGGCGCGGCAGCAGGTGCGGCGCGGGCTGAGGGGGAGGAAGGCGTCGTGGGGATGCGGGAGACGGAAGAGTCGCGGGAGTCCGGGGCGCCGCGGGCGGCGGCGTGGGAGCTGTTCCCGGCGCTGCGGGCCGCGCCGGAGCGGGTCGCGCTGCGCTTCGGCGGCACCGTCCTGACGTACGGCGAACTGGCCGCGGCGGCGGACGGCGTCGCCCGGCGGCTGGGGAGCGCCCGGCGGGCGGCGGTCTGGGCGACGCCGGAGCCCGCGACCGCGGTGGCGGTGACGGGGGCGCTGGTGGCGGGCGTGGCGGCGGTGCCGCTCAACCCCCGTACCGGGGTGCGGGAACTGGCGCACATCGTGGCCGACAGCGATCCGGAACTGGTGCTCGCGGCGCCCGGGGCGGAGCTGCCGGAGGCGCTGGCGGGGGTCGCGCGGGTGGACGTGGCGGCGGCCTCCGGGCCCCCCGGTTCCGAACCCGCGTCCGCGAGCCCCCGGCCCACGACCGCACCCGCGCCGCCCGGCACGGCCTCCCCCGGCCCGGGAACCCCCGGGCTCGTCGTCTACACCTCCGGCACGACCGGGCCGCCCAAGGGCGTCGTCCTGCCGCAGCGGGCGCTGGCCGCGACCCTCGACGACCTCGCGGAGGTCTGGGGCTGGACCGAACGGGACACGGTGGTGCACGCGCTGCCGCTGTTCCACGTGCACGGGCTGGTCCTCGGCGTGCTGGGCCCGCTGCGCCGCGGCGGCGCCGTGCACCACGTGGGGCGGTTCGCGCCGGAGACGGTGGCGGCGGCGCTGACCGCGGGCGGCACGATGCTGTTCGGGGTGCCGACGATGTACCACCGGCTGGCCGGCGCCCTCGACGCCGAGCAGGAGGTCGCGCCCGGGGCACCGTCCGGTACGCCCCTGGCCGCCGCCCTCGCCCGCGCCCGGCTGCTGGTCTCCGGCTCCGCCGCGCTGCCGGCGGCCGACCACCGCCGGCTCACCGCCGCGACCGGCCGCCGGGTCGTGGAGCGCTACGGCATGACGGAGACGCTGATGAACACCAGCGTCCGCCCCGGCGACCCGGACGCCACCGGCAGCGTCGGCGTGCCCCTGCCGTCCGTCGCCGCCCGGCTCGTCGACGACGCGGGGGCGGAACTCACCGCGTACGACGGGGAGACGGTCGGCGAGATCGAGGTCCGCGGCCCGAACCTCTTCACCGGCTACCTCAACCGCCCCGAGGCGACCGCGGCCGCCTTCCGCGACGGCTGGTTCCGCACCGGCGACATGGCCGTACGGGACGCGGCCGGCCGCTTCCGCATCGTCGGCCGCCGCGCCACCGACCTCATCAAGTCAGGCGGCTACAAGATCGGCGCCGGGGAGATCGAGAACGCGCTGCTGGAGCACCCGGCCGTCGCAGAGGCGGCGGTCACCGCCGAGCCGGACCCGGACCTGGGCGAGCGCATCGTCGCCTGGGTGGTCCCGGAAGGTACGGCGCCGCCCGCCGCGGAGCTGTCGTCGTACGTGGCCGACCACCTGGCTCCGCACAAGCGCCCCCGTAAGATCCACTTCCTCGACGCCCTCCCCCGCAACGACATGGGCAAGGTCCTCAAGCGCGCCCTGGGCGACTGACCGCACGAGGAGTTCACCCCCGCGCCCGCGACCGGAACCTGTCGCGGGAGCCCCCGGCACTCGGAATCCGGTGGCCTCTACGTGCCATGAAGCGGCGGCACGGGGTGCTTGCTCGTGATCGACACACCGCGCCGGAACCCGCCGATCCGTTGACCTCCCTGACGAAAGGCACACCCATGAGCGAGTCCTCCACCACCACGGTCGTCAAGCGTGTGGACGCCGATCGCCGGTACGAGATCCTGGTCGACGGCCAACGCGCGCCGGTCTGACCGCCTACCGTGACCTCGGCGTGCAACGCGTCTTCTTCCACACGGAGATAGGCGCGGCCTTCGCCGGCCGAGGACTGGGCCCGCAGTTGGTCCAGCAGGCACTCGCCGACGTGCGGGCATCCGGGATGCGGATCGTCGCGGTCTGCCCCTACGTCGCCAAGTTCCTCAAGCGACACGACGAGTTCGCGGACATCACCGACCCGGTCACGCCCGACGTCCTGCAGTGGCTGAAGGCACAACTCGACTGCGCGTCCCCTGGCTCTTAACAGGGAAACCGGAGAGGACACTTCTGCTACGAGTGCTCGACAAGTCTTGTCGGGGCTGGGGTGGCGGTAAGGAGGCGGAGGCGGTCGGCGTCGACATTGACTCCGAAGGCGGGGGTTCCGGGTTCGAGCCGGACGCCCGCCGCCAGGTCGCCGATGGCGAGTGGGTCGAACCCGAGAGTGTCGATCAGCGCCGACACGACGGCGAGATCCTCGGGCGAGTCACCGGCGATCGCGATGGCCTTGCGTCCGGGGCCGCCCGCTGGACGGGCCCCGTCTTCGAGGTCGTGGTAGCCCATGTGGTTGAGGGCCTTCACGACGCGTGCGCCCGTCAGGAACCGCTGCACGGCTTCGCTCGACGAGGCGCCGGGCGGGAGGATCGCGTCGCGGGGGCCGTCGACCTCCCACCAGTGGTTCATCGCGTCGACAACCAGCTTTCCCGCCAGCTTCCGGACCGGGAGGTCGCGGTGTCTGCCGAGCGGGAGGGCCAGGACCACCGCGTCGGCGGCGTCAGCCGCCTGGGCCGGCCACACGGCGGTCGCTCCGGGGGTGAGGATCTTGGCGGTAAGCGCGATCCTGGCGGGGTCACCGGACCCGGAGATCAGGACCCGGTAGCCGGCGGCGACCGCCAGGCGTGCCAGGACGGTGCCGACTTTCCCGGCTCCCAGGATCCCGATCGTCGTGACGGGGCTGGTCATCGCGTCGCTTCCGCCGTGGCCGCGGGCTGCTCGGTGAGAAGTTCGCGGACCCGAGGGATGACTCGGGTGCCGTACAGCTCGACCGAACGCAGGCGCGCGGAGGCCGAGACCGTGCCGGCGGCGGAGTAGATCATGTCGAACCGGCCCGCGCTCAGTACCCGGATGGCACGGGCGATCTTGGCCGCGACCGTCTCGACCGAGCCGACATACAGCGACCCGCGGTCCACCTCGGCGTCGAACTCCTTCCGGCTGAGCGGCGGCCAGCCGCGCTGCGCCCCGATCCGGTCGCGGATGTCCCTGTACCCGGGGTAGAAGAGCTCCTTGGCTTCTTCGTCGGTGGAGGCCACGAAGCCGGGCGAGTGCATCCCGATCGGCTGCGCGATCGTGCCGAACTCCTCGCTCGCCTTGCGGTACAGAGCCACGTAGGGAGCGAATCGGTCAGGGGCGCCGCCGATGATCGCGAGCATGAGCCCGAAGCCGTATTGCGCCGTGCGGAGCACGGAGTTCGGTGTCCCGCCGACTCCTACCCAGGTCTTGAGGCGTCCCGAATCGGTCTTCGGGTACACGTCTGCGCGGTGCAGGGCGGCGCGCGTGGTGCCTTCCCAGGTGACCGGCTTCTCGTCCAGGAGTCGGTGGAAGAGTTCGATCTTCTCCTCGAACAGCACGTCGTAGTCCTTCAGGTCGTACCCGAACAGGGGGAACGACTCGGTGAAGGAACCACGGCCGAGGATCACCTCGGCGCGGCCGGCGGAGAGTGCGTCGACGGTGGCGAACCGCTGGAACACCCGCACCGGGTCGTCGGACGACAGCACCGTCACGCCCGAGGAGAGCCTGATGCGCTTGGTGACCGTCGCGATGCCCGCCAGCACTGTCTCGGGGCTGGAGATCGCGTACTCAGGCCGGTGGTGCTCGCCCAACGTGACGATGTCGATGCCGGCCTGGTCGGCGAGGACCGCTTCGGTCACCGCGGCGCGGATCGCCTGCGCGTGCGAGACGATCACGCCCCGGTCGTTTCGGGGCCGGTCTCCGAAGCTGTCGATACCGAACTCGATTTGCGAAACATCCGTCGTGTTCACGTCGCTCAGCGCTTTCGTCGTGTCGGTGTGTGGCGGTGCGTGGTCACTCGGAGTCCCGCCGGCGCGAAGTAGTGCCGTCCCACCGGAAGGGGTCGTCTTCCAGGGCGGAGCGGTCCCACTGTCCGCGCACCGCGGCGGCCTCGTAGGTCGTGTGAAGAAACTCGGCGACAGCACGGTCAGGGTCGGGCGCGGCGCGGACGGCCTCGTAGGGCAGAAGGAACTGCTTGAACTCGGAACTGAAGTAGGCGCCCTCGGGGCCGACCGGATAATCGGCGAACCCGTCGGGTTCGGGGTAGGCGTAGGCGTAGAAGGCGCCTTCCTCTCCCCCGCCGGGCCAGAACCCGCAGCTCGACAGTTCCCGGGAGTAGCCCTCGACCATGACCCAGTCCCCGCAGTTGGGTGCGCCGCCGGGGTGCAGAGGAGCCGATCGCCCGGAGAAACGGGTGCAGGCGAGATCCATCGCTCCCCAGAAGAAGTGCACCGGGCTGACCTTGCCGACGAAGTGCGAACGGAACTCGCCCATGACCCGGTTCGCCTGCAAGAGCTGGCGCCAGAACAGGGCGGCCGCTTCACCGTCGTAGGAGGCGTGGTCATGGTCCTCGGCGAAGGGGATCGCCGGCTCGACCTCGTTGGGGTACGGGTGGATCGGGGCCTCGATCCCCAGCTCGTCGAGCGTGTGCAGGATCCGGGTGTAGAACTCGGCGACCGGCATGGGCCGGAGCGGGAAGCTGCGCGTGCCGCCGTCGCTGCTGCGGACTTCGAGCCGGTGGCCGACGAAGTCGAATTCGATCTCGAAGGCCCCGGCGCGGTACGGGACGGTCGAGGTCGTCAACCCACGAGAGCTGACGTACAAGGTCACCTGCCACCAGTGGTTGACCAGGGGTGCGTGGGCCATCCGGATCTTGCCGACGATCTGGGTCCACATGTGCAGGGTGTCGCGGGTGGCGGTCCAGTCCGAGACCCGGAGGCCCGGCCAGCTCGTCGTCGGTGTGGCCGTCGCGACGCCCGCCACCTCGGACCCTCCGTCGGCGCGGGCCTCGTAGCGCTTCGCCTCGGGCACATCGCTCGCTTCCGTCATGTGTCCTCCTCCTGGGCCTGATCCCGCGCGGCTCGACGGAATCCCGTCCGCCGGGAATCAGCCTAGCTCCATTAGGTTGATACATCAACTTTTGCCGAGGCGACCGCGGTCGCGCTGCAACCAGACCGGTCTCCGTTCACGACGTCCGGCCGAAGTCTGCAGGTCAGCAGGAGTGCGGCGGAGGGGTCAGCCCGCACGGCGCCACGATTCGAGGTTCAGTAGACTGCCTTCATGGAGGCACCGCCGCGCTGGCTCGACCCGGAAGAGAAGGCTGCCTGGGAAAGCTTCATCCGTATGCAGGAGAAGCTCATCGGACGGCTGTCCCGCCGCATTCACGCCGACTCCGGAATGTCCGCCTCCGACTATCTCGTGCTCGTCAACCTCACCGAAAGAAGCAGCGGCCGGATGCGCTTCCTGGATCTGGCCAAACTCGTGGAGTGGGAGAAGAGCCGAATGTCCCACCAGGTCACGCGGATGGCGAAACGCGGGCTCGTGACCAAGGAAGAATGCCCCGAAGACGGACGCGGAGCATTCATCGTCGCCACTCCGGCCGGCTACAAGGCGATCGAAGAGGCCGCACCCCAGCACGTCGAGCACGTCCGCCGGCTGTTCATCGACGCCCTGACCCCGAACCAGCTCAGCACGCTCACCCGGATCTCCAAGCGGGTCCTGGACCACATGGAGAAGCAGCCGGACTGACCGGGCGGGGGACGCGACTGCCCGGATCACGGGAGGTCAGCCCCGCACCGGCCCGGCGGGACGTCCTGATGCGCGGGCCGCCGGCCGGGGTCACGACGGACGCGCTCACCGCTGCACCGCCGGCCGGGGAGCCGAGGCCAGGAATCCCGCGGGTCCCGCCAAGCGCCGGATCCCGAGCACGGACGGCCGCTGCCGCCCGCCGGCCCTGATCGTCACTCCAGTTCAGCGGGCGGACTGCACCATCTCGGCAGCAACCGGCCTATGAAGATGGCCTTCCGGCCTCGTCGCCGGTCCAGCCGAGGAAGGAGCGCAAGGCTGAATCGACCTCGTCTGCGTGCGTCCAGAGCAACCCGTGCGGTGCGCTCTCGATTTCCACGTACTGCGCCTCGGGCAGGTCCTGCCGGAAGCGGCGGGCGGTGGCGTCGATGGGGAGGATCTTGTCAGCCGTGCCGTGCAGGATCAGAGCGGGCTTGCCGCTGTCGCGAACCGCTTCGACGTCGGCGCGGAAGTCTTCGATCCAGGCGGAGACGACGGCGTAGGCCGCCACCGGGGCACTCGACGTCGCCACGTGCCAGCTCGCGGTGACGGCCTCCTGGCTGATCCGGCTGCCGAGGTTCTCCTCAAGGTCGTAGAAGTCCGAGAAGAACTGCGTGTACCAGGCGTACCGGTCCCCCTTCGCCGCTGCCTCGATTCCGTCGAAGACCTTCTGCGGCACGCCCTCGGGATTGTCGTCCCGGGCGACGAGGAAAGGCTCCAGCGAGGCCAGGAACGCCAGCTTGGCGACCCTTTCATGGCCGAATCGCGAGACGTAGCGGGCGACCTCTCCCGTACCCATCGAGAAGCCCACCAGGACGGCGTCCCGAAGGTCGAGCGTCTCCAGCACGGTGTTCAGGTCCGCGGCGAAGGTGTCGTAGTCATACCCGGAGTTCACCTTCGACGACTTGCCGAAGCCCCGGCGGTCGTAGGTGATGACGCGGTATCCGGCGGCCAGGAGGGTGCGCGTCTGGCGTTCCCAACTGTGGCCGTTCAGTGGATATCCATGGATGAGGACGACGGGCTGACCCGCGCCCTGGTCCTCGTAGTAGAGCTCGACCGGGGTGGTGTTTTCATTCCCTACGGTGATGTATCCCATGTGCTGGTCCCTTGTGAGTCGCCGTGTTACGGAGCTTCGCGTACGCGGGCCTCAGGCTGCGCACCGAAGTCCCGGTGCCGGCGGCGGGCCGGCAACGGGCCGGCCCGCCGGCAGCCCGCCATATTTGGTTGACACGACACCTAAACTAGCGGTGCGATCGTTGAACTGTCAACTAGCGCTGTGGCCGGACAGGTTCGCGGGCCCGGCGGTCGTGGCGGCCGGATGCGAGGTGACTCCGATGGGGCCCGGCGGCCCAGCCCGTCCGTGTGCGCTCGCCGGCCCGCGGCGCGTCCGGGACCCCGCGGAGGAGACGGCTTGGTGCCGGCGGGCCCGGTTACGCCGCCCCGGTCGCGGCCGCTCCTGCGGGGTGTACCGCATCGGGGCCGAAGCGGGCGCGGGCGCGGTCGGCGGCGGCTTCGATGCGGCGGGCACGTTCGTCGGACGAGTCGAAGGTCAACTGGCGGGTGGCGAGTTCCGCGGCGATCAACTCCTCGGCGCGCAGCGTCATCGCGCGGACGCGGGCGCGTTGCAGGCCGAGGCGGTCGTGGAGGTCGTAGGCGAGGGCGGTGAGCGCCTGGGTGTGGGCGGTGGGTTCGGCGACTTTGCGGGTGCGAGTGGTCATGGAGCGATCGGCGTAGCGGACCGTCAGAGTGAGGGCGCGGGTCACCTGCTTCTCGGTGCGCAGTTGCAGGCCGAGGCGGTCGGTGAGGGCGAGGAGGGCGGCGCGCCGGCGGTCGCGGTCCAGTTCGTCGTGGCCGAAGCGGTGCTCGGCGGTCAGGGAGCGCGCCGGGGCGGCCGGGGTGACCGGGGTCGGGTCGATGCCGCGGGCCGCGTTGTGCAGCCGGCGGCCGGCGGTGGCGCCGAGGATGCGCTGCAGGGTGCCGAGGGGGGCGTCCGCGATCCGGGCGACGCTGTCCAGGCCGTAACTGCACAGGGTACGGGCGGTCTTCGGGCCCACGCCGTGCAGAGCGGCGACCGGTTTGCGGGCGAGGAACGCGGCGACGGCGTCCAGGTCGTCGGGCAGGACGCGTACCGCCGAGGGCGGGCCGTCGGCGGCGACCATCCGGGCCAGCATCGGGTTCGCGGCGACGCCGGCCGTGGAGCGTATGCCGTACAGCCCGCCGGTGCGCGCCCGGATCCGCTCGGCGAGCGCCACCGCGTCCACCCCGAAGTAGCGCAGGCTGCCGCCCACGTCGGCGAGGGCGGCGTCCGGCGGCAGCGCCTGGACGACCGGCGTGTACTCGGCGAGCAGGGACAGGAGATGCGCGTACACCTCCTCGGCGATGCCGCCGTGGAAGTGGATGTAAAGCACGTTCATCCCGCGCTCCCCGGGCTCTGGTGCCACAACTTGCGGCTGTTCTTCGTGGACTCACCCGGTGGCTGGAGATCGGCCCAGGGGTGGAGTTCGTAACCCGTCTCCATCCGGATGCTGCGGCCGCCCTCCGCGGTCGAGGGCGCGGGGCCGGATTCCGTCAGCCGTTCGGTCACCGCGGGCAGTCCGCCGCTGCGGTGCAGCTCGGCCAGCTCCGCAAGGTCCCAGGCGGCAGAGCCGACGACGGAGAGCGCCTTGCCGTTGCCGCCGCCGCGGCGCTGGACGACGCCACGGACGAGCAGCAGCCAGGAGTGGAAGACGGTGTGCGCGCAGGCGTCGTGGCTGTCCTCGAAGAACGCGCAGTCCACCAGTCCCGCCGTGTCGTCGAGGGTGGTGAAGATGACGCGCTTGCCGGAGCGGATCGGCGGTGTCTGAGTGGCGCCCTTGGCGCCCGCGACCAGCACGATCTGCCCGTGCTCGGCCTCTCGTAGCTGCCTGGCGGAGACCACTCCCAGTTGCCGGAGCAGTTCCCTGTGGTCGCTCATCAGATGCCGGGAGGTGTCCATGCCCAGCACACCCAGCTCGGCGCCGAGCCGCTCGGCGTCGTTCAGATCCGGCAGGTGGGCGGGGGCTACCGGGTCCGCACCTTCCGTGCCGCCGTCCAGGGACATCTGCCCCTGGGATGCCGCCCTGCTCTGGCCTCGCTGGAGCTCGGCGATGTGCAGGAGCAGGTCGCGGCGGTTCCTGCCGAAGCGGTCCAACGCGCCGACCTGCGCGAGCCGTTCGGCGACCGGCCGCGACGGGCGGGCGCGGGAGACGAAGTCCTGCAGCGAGACGTACGGGCGCTCCGCGACGATCCGCCCGGCCTCGGTCTCGCTCATCCCGTGCACGTCGCACAGGGCGAGCCGGATGCCGTATTGCCGATCATCAGACACCAGTTCGACTCTGTAGGCGGAGTCCGACACGTTCACGTCCAGCGGCAGGATCGTCACCCCCCACCGCCGCGCGTCCGCCAGCAGCAGCCGCTTGGGGTACATCCCCGGGTCGTGCGTGAGCAGCCCGGCGTAGAAGGCCGCCGGATGATGCGCCTTGAGCCAGGCCGACTGGTACGAAGGCACGGCGAAGGCCACCGCGTGCGCCTTGCAGAAGCCGTACGCGCCGAACGCCTCGACGATCTCCCAGGTGCGCGCGACCACCTCCGGCTCGTAGCCGAGCCGCCGCGCCTGCTCCTCGAACCACGCCTTCACCCGCGGCACCTGGTCGCCGCTGGACAGGGCGCGGCGGGCGTAGTCGCCGAAGGCGAGGGTGCAGCCGGTCATCACCCGGAAGATCTTGATGATCTGCTCGTGGAAGACGACCACCCCGTACGTTTCACGCAGGGCCGGCTCGAGCCTCTCGTGCGGATAGCGCGGCGACTGCCGCCCGTGCCGGGCCTTGATGAACGGGTCGACCATGTTCGCGGCGACCGGCCCCGGCCTGAACAGCGAGATGTCGACGACCAGGTCATGGAACGTCTCCGGCTGCAGCCGGGCGATCAAATCCCGCTGCCCGGGCGACTCGGTCTGGAAGCAGCCCAGGGTTTCGGACGATTTGATGAGCTGGTACGTCTTCGGATCGTCCGTCGGCAGCCCGTCCATGTCGAGGCGCTCTCCGGCGGTGTGCTCGACCTCCGCCACGGCGTGCGCGATCGCCGACTGCATGCGCACCCCCAGGACGTCGAGCTTGAGCAGCCCCATGTCCTCGACGTCCTCCTTGTCGAACTGGGACATCGGGAAGCCCTCGCCGCTCGTCGGCACGACGGGGGTGCGGCGCAACAGCGTGTCGTCGGAGAGCAGGACGCCGCACGGATGCATGGCGATGCCGCGCGGCAGCGCGTCCAGGGCCTCGACCAGGTCCCACATCTGCGGGCCGTACGCCTCGGGGTCGATGCCGCGCAGTTCGGGCAGTTCGGTGAGGGCGGCGCGGGCGTCGCGTGCACGAATATGCGGAAACGATTTTGCAAGCCGGTTGACCACGTCCGGGTCCAGCCCGAGCGCCAGGCCGACATCGCGTACGGCATGGCGCACCCGGTAGGTCTCGGGCATGGAGACGGTCGCCACCCGTTCCGGGCCGAACCGGTCCAGGATCGTGCGGTAGACCTCCAGCCGGCGGGCCGACTCCACGTCGATGTCGATGTCGGGCAGTTCGGTGCGCTGGACCGACAGGAACCGCTCCATCAGCAGGTCGTGCTCGACCGGGTCCGCGGTCGCGATGTTCAGAAGGTGGTTGACCAGCGATCCGGCGCCGGAGCCCCGTGCGGCGACCCGGATGCCGAGCGCGCGGGTGTCCTCGACGACCTGGGCGACGGTGAGGAAGTACGAGGCGAAGCCCTTGCGGCTGATCAGGTTCATCTCCTCGTCGAGCCGCTTCCAGTACGCGCGCCTGCGGTCGTAGCGCCTGAGGACCATCGCCGCGTCGCACCTGGAGCGCAGCACCCGCTCCGGGGTGCGGCGGTGGGCACCGACCAGCCGCGGTTCGGGAAAGTGGACGTGGCCCAGGCGCAGATCGTCCTCCGGGTCCACCGCGCAGGCGGCGGCGGTCTCGGCGGTGACCTCCATCAGCCGCTGGGCGGTACGCCTGGTGTAGCCCGCGGCCTCCGCCACCTGCTGGGCGATCTGCGCCATCTCGGCGGCGGGCTTGAGCCAGCGCTCGCCGCTGTCGCGTTCGCCGCGGGGATCGATCGGGACGAGACGGCGTGCGGAGTCCAGCACGTCCGCGACCGGGCCCATGCCGGGGTCGGCGTAGCGGACGGCGTTGGTCAGCACGGGGGCGACGCCCTGGTCGGCGGCGAAGCCGAGGGTGCGGGCCGCCAGCCGCAGCGAGCCGAAGCCGGTGCCGGCACGGCCGTGGCTGACGACCTCCAGGCGCAGCGCGTCACCGTACCGCTCCCGCCAGGGCGCCAGCAGCCGGGCGGCGCGGTCGGGGCGGCCGGCGGCCAGCGCGCGGCCGACGTCGGAGTGCGGACCGAGCAGCACGATGACGCCCTCACCGCCCAGGGCGTCCCAGGGCAGCAGGGGCTTGGCGGCGGGCGCCTGCCCGGCTCCGGTCGCCGCATGCGCGACGGTGACCAGGCGGCACAGCTCGGCCCAGCCGCGCGCCCCGTCCCGGGCGAGGAAGAGCACACGCTGCGCCGTCTCGTCCACGAACGCACCTCCGCGCACGGGGGTACGGCGGCGCTCGGTCAGGCTCACGGCCTCGGGCTGCTCGACCGCGGCCAGGTCCACGCCCAGCACCGGGCGCACCCCCGCCTTGCCGGCGGCCTTGGCGAACCGCACGGCACCGCCGAGGGTGTCCCGGTCGGTCAGCGCCACGGCGTCCATCCCCCGCTCGGAGGCCCGCTCCGCCAGCACGTGCGGATGCGAGGCGCCGTACCGCATGGAGAAGCCGGAGACGGCGCGCAGATGCGTAAATCCCCGCATTCGCGCCGCCTCGCCAACACCGACCCGCACCTCCGCTTCTGGCGCTTCACCTGGTGTTTCGTGAAGCGTGGAGACCACACTAAACGAAAATCGCACTGCTGTGCGATTCAAGCGGAGAGGGGGCCCTCGGCGCGCGCCGGCGGCGGACGCCCGCCGGCGCGGCACCCCGTTTCCGCCGCGCGCTCCGGACGGGAACGGCGCGGCGGGCCGCCGCCGGTCGCACCCGCACGGGCGGCGGACACGATGCGACACGGCCGCGCCCGCCCGACCCTGCCCCGCGCGAGCAACTCCCGTGCCGCGGTGCGCCTGACGAGGTGTCCGGGGCGGGCGGCGGCGCAGCGCTCGGAGCAACCGGACGCGACGTGCACGCGGACGAAGCCCACCTTGCCGCACCTCCATCACTCCACCCCATTTCGGCCTTTTGTCCGGATCAATTCTCTCGCACGTCCGTTCGAATACCCTAGCCCCCGCGAGCCCGCCCGGCGAACGCTCCGGATCGCGCAATCCTCCAGCCCGGAGGCGCCGCGAAGGCCGCCGGCGCCGCGCTTTCCGCCATCTCCGCGCCCGGGCAGGCGAGTTGGAGGTGCGGGCGCCCGCACATGAGATACGTCACTCGCCAGGCGCAGGGTGAGCCGAGCGGCGGACGCCGGTGCGCGACCGCCGGCACCGGCCGCCACCCTCCACCCGGACGCGATCCACGGATTGGCCTAGACCAATAGGAACGTTTCAAACTTCTTCACACCGCCCCCACCAGGGACTTTGAATTCAAGTGGTGTAGACCTCTTGACCCTTGAGTGCGCGCACATCTACGTTCCCGTCCATCCCACCCCCCGCTCCCGGACGGCCGTTCGGACCCCACAGCCGGCCGCCCGTGCACCGCCGCGCCAAGGACCCACCGCTGCCCACACACCCATCTCCGGGAGTAGACGATGTCCGCACCGTCCGAAGAGCAGACCGTCCGCCGCAGAACCGTCCTCGCCGCCGCCGGGTCCGCCGCCCTCGTCGCGGCCTCCGCCACCCCGGCCCTGTCCGCACCGGCACCGGCACCCGCGGCCGCCCCGGCCGCCGCCGGCGCCCCCTGGCCGGAACCCGCGCGCGACGTCGCCAGGGACGGCACCGCGACCGCGTCCAGCGTCTACGACCTCGACCCGGCGAGGTTCGCCGCCGCGCACGTCAACGACGGCGACCTGAGCACCCGGTGGGGCTCCAACTCGCCGGAGAACGGCTACCCCGACCCCAGCCGCGAGTGGGTGCAGATCGAACTCGCCGAGCCCAGCCCGGTGCACCACGTGGTGGTCCACTGGGAGACCGCGCGCGCCGCGCACTACCAGATCCACGTCTCCGACGACGGCCAGACCTGGCGTACCGCCCGCGACGTCCCCGACGCCCCGGGCGGCAGGGAAGTCCTCGAACTCGGCCTCACCACCCCGGTCCGCTACGTGCGGATGCAGGGCGTCGCCGTGGCCACCGGCTGGGGCTACTCGATCTTCGCCATGGAGGTCTGGAACGGCCCGCGCCCCGGCGTCGGCCTCCCCGCGGGCCGGGTGATCCCGGTCCCGGTCGCGCAGACCTCCCGGCCGGACGCCCGCCCCTTCGAGCTGGGGCCCCGCAGCCGGATCGTCGCCACCGACCGGAAGGCCCGCGCCGTGGCCGGGCTCCTCGCCGGATACCTGCGCCCGGCGACCGGCTACCCGCTGCCCGTCGTCGGCGGCCCGGGCCGGGACGGCGACATCACGCTGCTGCTCGGCCGCTCCCACGCCCCGTCCCGGGCCCGGCTGGCCGTCGCCGAGGGCTACACCCTGGCCGCCGGCGAGCGCGGGGTACGGATCGCGGCGGCGACCCCGCACGGCCTGCTCAACGGCGTGCAGACGCTCCGGCAACTGCTGCCCCCGTGGATCGAGAGCGACATCGCGGTGCCCGGCCCGTGGACCGTCGAGGCGACCGAGATCCGCGACCACCCCCGGTTCGGGCACCGCGGCCTGATGATCGACCCGGCCCGCAACTTCCTGGAGGTCCGCGAGGTCAAGGAACTCGTCGACGGGCTCGTGCAGTCCAAGGGGAACGTGCTGCACTGGCACCTGACCGACGACCAGGGCTGGCGGGTCCGGATCGACTCCTGGCCCCGGCTCACCGAGGTCGGCGGCGGGATGTCCATGCCCGGCGGGCGGACCGGCTTCTACACCAAGGACCAGATCAGGGACGTCGTACGGTACGCCGCGGACCGGCACGTGCAGGTCATCCCCGAGATCGAGATGCCCTCGCACACGACGGCGGCCAGGACCGCGTACCCGCAACTGAGCGGCGCCGGCGGCTACCTGGCGGATCTGGAGACCACCTACGCGTTCGTCGACGACGTCCTCCGCGAGGTCGCCGCGCTCTTCCCCTCCCCCTATGTCCACCTGGGCGCCGACGAGTCGGACATGCCGCACGACCAGTACGTACGGTTCCTGCGCCGGGTCGAGGGCATCGCCCGCGGCCACGGGAAGACCATGATCGGCTGGTCGCCGAGCTGCGGGGTCGGGCTGGACACGGAGACGGTCCACCACTACTGGCAGGACCAGAGCCGGGAGATGTCACGGGAGTGGTTCGACCCGCGCCGCCCGGTGCTGCTCTCCCCGACCCAGCAGACGTACCTGGACTACCCCTACCCGACGTACGACACCCGGCGCGCGTACTCGTGGAACCCGTCCGACCTCACCGACGGCTGGACGGGCGCCAAGGTGCAGCGCGACTACGGGCTCAACAACGAGGACATCATCGGCATCGAGGCGCCGATCTGGGGCGAGCGGATGCTGCGCGGCCTGCCCGACGTGCAGTACCAGGTGTTCCCCAGGCTCCCGGCGATCCTGGAGAAGGCGTGGTCCCCCGCCGAGGCCACCGAGGACGCCGAGGGCGTGGTGGCCAGGACCGGAGTGCAGGGCGCGCGCTGGCAGTTCGCCGGCCGGAACTTCTGGGCGGACCCGGGGGTGCGCTGGGAGCCCGCGGCGGTCGGCGCCGGCCTTCGCGCCGGCCGGGACGGCACGGTGAGCGGCGCGGTGGCGCGGCTGGCGCTGCCGGGGGTGGCGCCGGCCGGGGTCACCGCGACGGTGGAGTGGGGCGACGGCAGCACGGGCCCGGCGGCGGTCACGGGCGACGCCCCGGGCGACCGCCAGGTCAACGGTGTCTACCGCATCGAGGCCGACCACCGCTACGCCCGCCGCGGCACCTACCGGGGCACCGTCCGCATCACCACCCCGACCGCCACGACGACCGCCCACTTCACCGTCACCCACGGCTGACACCCACGGCCGGCCGGCGCCCGGCGGGGGCGCCGGCGGGCCCCGCAACCGGTGCTACTCCGGCACGACCGGGGGCAGCGGTTCGCGGGCCGCGTGCCAGGCGGCGGGGAGGGCGGCGACGCCTGTGCGGGCGGCGATCACGCCGCCCGCCATGGCGCAGGTGGTGTCGATGTCGCCGCGCCCCGCGACCGTGAACCACAGGCCCTCGTGCAGGTCGTCGAGGTGCCCCGCCGCGCACCACAGGGCGTAGGGGACGGTGTCGGGCCCGGACATCCGGTAGCCGGAGCCCAGGACCTCCGCGGCATGCCGGACCGAGGTGCTCTCCGGCAGGCGGGCCGCGATCCGCACCCCCGATCGCACGTCGCCGTCCGGGAGCCGTTCCGCGACCGCCCGCAGGAAGTCCGGCCGGGCCGGGGCGTGCCCGCCCCGGCTGCGGGTCGCGAGCGCCGCCGCGAGGGCGACCGCCACCGCCCCCGCGGCCGCCTCCGGGTGATGGTGCGAGACCGCGCCCTGGAGGGCGGCCTGTTCGGCGACCGCGTCGAGGTCGGCGGCGTGCCAGGCACCGAGCGGGGCGGCGCGCATCGCCGCGCCGTTACCCCAGGACCCCAGGCCGCCGAACTGCCCGGCGACCACCTCCCGCCAGGGCTCGCCCGCACCGATCCGGCGGAGTACGTCGTGCATCGAGGCCCCGTAGCCGCGGTGGGTGTCGCCGGCGTACGCGGCCGCGAGGCGCAGCGCGAGGCGGTCCTGGTCGACGGTGCCACCGCCCTCGGCGAGTTCCCGTACGAGGACGAGCGCCTGGGCGGTGTCGTCGCTCCACCGCCACACCTCTTCCGGGGGCGGCGTCCGCGCCTCCAGGGCCGCAGGTCCTTCCCGGCGCAGGATGCCGAACCAGCGGTCGCCGAAGGCGTCACCGAAGGCGAGCCCGTGCAGCGAATCCAGCACGGCGGTGGGCAGGTTGATCACCGGGGCAGTATCGCAGCGAACCGGCGCCGCTCCACCCGGATTCCGGCTTCGCCGGGGCCGGGCCCGGTGCCGTCCCACGGGTGGAAGACCACCATGGGCAGCCCGCGGTCGTCGGTGGGCACACGGTCCCGATCCGCCCGGTAGTGATCCGCGGGAAGCGGCTAGTGGCCCGTGGGGCGGATGAGGCCCGTTTCGTAGGCGAAGACCGCTGCCTGGGTGCGGTCGCGCAGGGACAGTTTGGTCAGGATGCGGCCCACGTGGGTCTTCACCGTCTGCTCCGCCACCACCAGCCGCTCGGCGATCTCCGCGTTCGACAGGCCCTGCGCGATCAGGCCCAGGACCTCCGTCTCGCGTTCCGTCAGGCCGCCGACGCGGTCCTTCAGCGGGGTGCGCGGGGTACGGGTCAGGCGGGCGAACTCGGTGATGAGGCGGCGGGTCACCGCGGGGGCGAGCAGGGCGTCGCCGGTGGCGACGACCCGTACCGCGTGGGCCAGTTCCGCGGCCGAGGCGTCCTTCAGGAGGAAGCCGGACGCGCCCGCGCGCAGCGCCTCGTACACGTACTCGTCGAGGTCGAAGGTCGTCAGGATCAGCACCCGGACGGCCGCGGACGGCGGCTCGGTGAGGCGGCGGGTGGCCTCGATGCCGCCGAGGCCGGGCATCCGGATGTCCATCAGCACGACGTCCGGGCGCAGTTCGGCCGTCTTCGCGACCGCGTCGGCGCCGTCCACCGCCTGGCCGACGACCTCGATGCCGGGCTCGGCGTCGAGCAGCACGGTGAAGCCCTGGCGCACCATGACCTGGTCGTCGGCGATCAGCACGCGGATGTTCGTCACGGGGCGTCCTCGGGTGTGGCGGATACGGCAGGGGTGGCGGGCGCGGCACGGGCCACCGGCAGTATCGCGGTGACCTCGTAGCCGCCGTCGGGGGTGGTGCCGGCGGCCAGTTCGCCGCCGAGCATCGCGGCGCGCTCCCGCATCCCGAGCAGCCCGTGCCCCGCCCCCGCCCAGGGCGGCGCGGCGCGCTCGGGCGCGGTGTTGGTGACGCGGACCGTGAGCCCCGCCGGGTGGTAGCCGATCTCGGCCAGGGCGCGGGCCCCGGGCGCGTGCCGGGCCACGTTGCTGAGCGCCTCCTGCACGATGCGGTACGCGGACAGCTCGATGCCCGGCGGCAGCGCGTACGGCTCTCCGGTGGTCCGGGTCCCGGCGTCGACCCCCGCGCGGCGTACGGCGGCGGCGAGTTCGCCGAGGCGGTCGAGCGTGGGCTGCGGGGCGTGGCGTACGTCGTGGGGGTGCAGGGCGGCCGCGTCCGGCGACTGGTCGTCGGCGCGGAGCACGCCGAGCACCCGGCGCAGTTCGGTCAGCGCCTCGACGGCGCTCGCGCGGATCCCCGCCAGGTTCTCCTTCAGCTCCGCCGGCGGGTCCCGCACCAGGTGCGGCGCGACCTGCGCCTGGATGGAGATCACCGACATGTGGTGCGCGACCACGTCGTGCAGCTCGCGCGCGATCCTGGTGCGCTCCTGGAGCAGCACGCGCCGGGCCCGTTCCTCCGCGGTCAGCTCCTCCTGCGCCGCCAGTTCGGTACGGGCCACCCGCCGCCCGCGCAGCGCGACGCCGACTCCGACGGGGAGCGTGAGGACCAGGACGGCGAACGGCACGCCCTCCGTGTCGCCGAGGAAGCCGTAGCAGAGGCCCACCAGCACGCTGATCACCAGCGTCTCCACCGCGACCCGCGGCCGGCACCGCAGCGCCACCGCGAACAGCACCGTGGCCTGGAGCACGAGCCCGGTGCCGGTCCACGGGAACATCACGCCCGACTCCGAGCCTGAGGAGACGAGCGCGTACCGCGCGACCACCACCATGGCCGCCGTCATGATCCACCACGCCAGCACCGGCCGGACCAGCGCGATCAGGAACGCCGCCGTCTGCAGCGCGGTGAGCAGGGCGGAGACCCGCATGCCCATGCCGTAGCCGAAGGCGTACTGGTTGATGGCGGCGATCTGCAGCGCCACCAGCCCCAGCACGACCGGCACGAACAGCGCCGGCAGCCACTCGCGCACCCGTGAGCGCTCGGCGGCGGCAGCCGCTGCCGTAGTCGGCGGCGGGCTGACGGCCGTCGTCCACAGGTCCGCGCGCAACACCCGCAGGGCCGTGCGCAGCCATGCGGCCACTCGCTGTGCCATCGTCCCCTCCTTCACTTGACCCACCCTAGGTACCTCGCCTGGCGGGTCCGGCCCCGCTCGTACGGTTGGAAAGCGGCCCGGCACACCAGCAGCACCGCCGCGAACAGCGGCAGCCACAGCAGCCGGGCCGCCACCCAGCCGCCCCCGTCCGGCGGCGTGTGCAGCCCCGGCAGCGGCCCGCCCGCGAGCAGGCCGAGAGCCGAGACCGCCATCATCGCCGTCTGGTGCCAGAGGAAGACCGTCATCGCCGACAGATTGAGCAGCGCCACCGCCGCCCACGCGGCGGGCCGCCGCAGCGCCCGGCGCAGCGGCCCGAGCAGCAGCAGCGCGGCGCCGCACTGGGCGAGGCCGAAGGTCACGGCGGCGAGGGTCGGCGGACCGAGGTTGGAGACCGCGGCTCCGGGCACGCCGACCATGGCGGCGGGGTAGCCGGCGGCCAGCACCAGGCCCGCCGTCGCCGCCGCGCCGCCGCCGAGCAGGACCCACGCCGTCCGCCGTCCGGGCAGCCCGCGGCGGGCGCCGCGCGCGCCCAGGGCGTACGGGACGAGCCACCCCGCGGCGACGTTCACCCACCCCAGCGCGGCGGGCCCGCCGGACCCCAGCCGCCACAGGTCCACGCACCCGACCACGGCCAGCGGCCACAGCGGGTGCAGCCGGGCGGCCGCCGGGGTCGCGGCGGTCAGTGCGGCGAACACCAGCAGGAACCACAGCGGCGACAGCGCCAGCTTGCCGAGGGCCCGTACGGTCACGTATCCGGCGCCCGACGCCAGCAGCACGCCGAGGACCACCGCCCACACCGCGAGCACGGCGGCGACGGGCCGGAAGAGCCGTGCGAGCCGGGCGCGGAGCCAGCGGGCGTAGGGGGTGCGGGCGGCGCGGGCGGAGGCGTGGCCGCGGGCGGCGACGTAGCCGCCGACGAAGAAGAAGACGGCCAGGGTCTGCAGCGCCCAGGAGACGGGCGCCAGCGCGGGCATGTGGTGCAGCGGGCTGGCGGCGCGCACGGTGCCGCTGTCGACGACGAGGGCGGTGACCAGCCAGTGCCCGAGCACGACGCCGAGGATGGCGAGGGCGCGGAGGGCGTCGATCCCGCGGTCGCGGGTGGCGGGGGTGGCGGCGTCGATGCGGAGGAGGACGTCACGCATGGGCGCGGCCGTGGGCCCGGAGGTCCGGGAGAGAGGGGCCCTGGGCGTACGGGGAGGGCGAGCACGGCGTCCGCGGGCGCGCGGTCGCGGGCAGGTGCCGGGCGGCCGGGCCGCGGCCGTGGGGATACGGGCACGGGAGATCCGCGGTGACCGCCGCGCGCGGCCCGGCGGCCTCGCCCGTCACGGGCGGGCCCGCCGGGCCCGGGCGCGCGCAGGCTGCCTCCCCCTGCACGATCCCGGCCATGCTCCGCAGCGGTACGGAGCCGGGGGTCAGGTAGTCGCTGTGGCCGCCCGCGCCCGCGGGGAAGGGGCACGCGCCGAAGGCCGGCGAGACCGGGTCCCGGCCGAAGCCGAGGGTCGTGACGAGCAGCGGGATCCGTACGTGCGGCACCTCGCCCACCCAGTCGCCGGCGCCCCGGCCCGCCCACACCGTGGCGGGCGTGCGCAGGTCGGCGGCGGTGTCCGCGCCGACCCCCGGGCTGGCGTACAGCACGATGTCCGCGACCCGCAGCCCCGCGGCGGCCCGGCCGCAGACCACCGAGCCGTACGAGTGGCAGAGCAGCGAGATCCGGGCGCCCGGGCGGGCGGCGGTCAGCGAGCGGACGAAGTCGCGGAGCCGGGGCGCGGCCGCTTCGGCGCGGCCCGCGGTCAGCGACTCGGGGCCGACCGTGCTCGGCGTCGCGTAGCCGAGCCAGGCGACGACGGCGCCCGGCCCGTCGCCCGGCGGGTCCGCGCGCAGTTCGGCGCGCAGCGCCTCGGCGCCGGCGCGGAAGCGCCCGTACGCGTCGAGGCCGGTATCGGAACCGGGTACGAGGACGGCGATCCGCCCGGCGTGCGCCAGGTCGCCGAACACCTCGGCGCTGCGCCCGCCGTCGCGGCCGTCGAACGAGACGAACCTCCGCCCGGGCGCCGCCATGGCGCGCAGCGCGTCGGCGCGCCGCCGGTCGCCGTGGGCGGCGGCCATCCGCGCGGCGGCGCGGATGCCGTCGCGGTTGGCGGCGTACCGCTGCGCGAGGGCGGCGGGAGTGGCGGCGCCCACGTCGAACGGGACGTCCGGCACCGGCGCCGGCACGGCGGCGGGCCGCGCCGCGGCGGCCACGGGCAGCGCCACGGAGGCCGCGACCGCCGCGGCCAGCAGCCCCCGCCGCAACCGCGCGCCGCGGGTACGAGCCGCGGTGCGGCGGGACCCGGCACCGGAAGGACCGCCTCCGCGAGACCGGGCGCTGAAGGGCCGGGCGCCGAAGGGCCGGGCGCCGAAGGGCCAGGCGCCGAAGGGCCAGGCGCCGGGGCGCTCCGCGGCCCGCGGCCGGGCGCCTGCCGGACGGGCACCGCGGAACCGCGCGCCCACGCGGCCCCCGGCCTCCGGCCGGACCTCCGGCTGCCCCGCGCCGCGGTCACCCGCACCCCGCGGCCGGGCCCCGCGGTTCACGGCCCACCGCCTCAACCCCTCACCGCGCACGTCCGGTTCGGACGGTCGGGGGCGTGTCATAGCGGGTCCTCTCACCGGGGTGTGATCCGGTGAGAAAGCTACGAACCGGCGGGCCTCGTCGGCGTCCCGCCGGAGAGCCCACCTGGCGGGTAGCTCTCAGGTATGACGGGTACGGGCGGCGCGCCGCCGTCCGTGCTCAGCCCCGCAGCACCGCCCGGTCGACCAGCGTGACCAGCGGCACCTCGAACTCCGTGCGCTGCGTCTCGGGGCGCGCCGCCAGGTAGCCCCGCACCCGCGCGAGCAACTGCGCCCGCTCGTCCTCCGGGAGCAGCAGCAGCCGCGAGTGGGTGGCGACCATCGCCGTCAGCGAATCGCGCGTGTACCGCAGCCGGTTGGGGAACCGCTGCCGCTGCACCGGTTCGTACCTCTCGTGGGCCGGCACCTCCACCTCGTCCGCCAGGTCGGCGAAGCACGCCTCGCCGCGCGTGACCTCGTCGAGGCCGATGATCCAGTCGACCTCGCGGTCGCCCCCGTTCCACAGCCCGGCGACCACGCCGCCCGGCCGCAGCACCCGGGCGATCTCGGGCAGCGCCCGCTCCGGGTCGAACCAGTGGAACGCCTGCCCCACCAGCACCGCGTCCACGGAGCCGGCCGGCAGCGGGATCCGTTCCGCCGTCCCCTCGTGCGCCGGCACGTCCGGCAGCGCGCGCCGCAGCTCCGCCCGCATCGCCGCGTCCGGCTCGACGGCCGTGGTCGGCACGCCCTCCGCGACCAGCGCGGCGGTCAGCTTGCCGGTGCCGGCCGCGAGGTCGAGGACGTGCGGCCCTTCGCGGTCCGCGACCGGTGCCAGGGCCCAACGGACCGCGGCCGCGGGGTAGTCGGGGCGGAACTCGGCGTAGGCCGCGGCCTGGCCGCCGAAGGAGGAAGCGCGCCGCCGGTGCAGCTCGGGGTCCGTAGTCATGATCGGTACGGTACGCCGTGCGCGAAGCCGCAGGACAGACGTTTTCCACGCGCCGCCCGGGCACCGGAACCGCGCCGGAACCGCCCCGGGAGCCACCGCCGTACGATCCCTGCATGCCACGCGCGCGCACCGAACCCGCAGCCGACACGGACACCGAGGGCTGGCCCACCGCGCCCGGCACGACCGCGCTCAGCGTGTCGCTGCCCGAGGTGGATCCCGTCGTACGGAGCTGGCGCGCCCGCTACGACACCGCCGCCGCCCACGGCGGCACCGCTCACGTCACCGTCCTCTACCCGTTCCGCCACCGCGACCGCGTCGACGCGCCTGTACGCGCCGCGCTGCGGCGGCTGTTCGCCGCCCACGAGCCGTTCCCGGTGACGTTCGCGCGCTGCGCCCGCTTCCCCGGGGTGCTCTACCTCGTCCCCGAGCCGGACGACCCGCTGCGGGCGCTGACGAAGGCGGTCGTCGAGGAGTGGCCGGACCATCCGCCGTACGGCGGCCTCTTCGGCGACCTCGACCCGCACCTGACGGTCGCCAACGGCGGCGGCGAGGCGGTGCACGCGGCGATCGAGGCGGACCTCGCGCCCCGGCTGCCGGTCGCGGCGCGGGTGCGGGCGGTGGACCTGGTGGCGTACGACGGGCGGCGGTGGCGGGAGTGGCTGCGCTTCCCGCTGGGCGGCCGGGAGCCGGACCACGGCGGATAGGGCGTACGCCGGGGGCGTACGGGACCGCCCCGAAGCTCAGCCCCCCGAAGCCCCCGGAGCCCCCGCCGGACCCACGGCACCCACGGTCCCCGCCCGCCGCTCGTACGCCTCCCTGGCGTCCAGCAGTTCGTCCCAGTGCTCCGCCGCCCACGCGCACGCCGCCCGCAGCGGCTCCAGCATGCTCCGCCCCAGCGGCGTCAGCGCGTACTCCACCCGCTGCGGCGGTCCCTCGTACACCGTCCGCGCCACCAGCCCGTCGCGCTCCAGGGAGCGCAGCGAGCGCGTCATCATCTTGGGCGTCACGCGCCGCAGCGGGACGCGGAGTTCCGAGTAGCGCCGCGGCCCGTCCTCCAGGCACGCGAGGAGCAGGCCGCCCCACTTGTCGCCGAAGCGGAACGGCACTACCGACGACGGGCACAGCTCGTCGAACATGTCGGGGCGCAGCGGCTCGCTCATCCCGCCAGCGTAGGCGGCACTCCCGGTATCCCGGAGGAAACCGCCCGCCCGGTTAGCGTGCGGCGGACGACGACGGCCGAGCAGTGGGAGGCAGCCGATGGGCAGGATCGTGGTGTACGGGGCGGGCGGCAGGGCCGGTCGCCGGGCGGTGGCGGAGGCGCGGCGGCGCGGGCACGAGGTGGTCGCCGTGGTGCGGGACCCGGCGAAGCACGCGGGGGTCGCGGGCGAGGGCATCCGGCTGGTGGCCGGCGACGCGGCGGACGCGGAGGCGGTGGCCGCCACCGCGGCCGGCTGCACCGCGGCGATCTCCGCGGCGGCGGTGTACGGGGAGGGCACGGACCCGGACGCCTTCTTCCGTGGCTCGGCGAAGGCGCTGGTCGCCGGTCTCGGCCGGGCGGGGGTGCCGCGGCTGGTCCTGGTCGGTCTGGCGTCGCTGCTGCCGGACGCGACGGGCCGCCGGATGCTCGACGACCCGGCGTTCCCGGCGGAGTTCCGCCCCTTCTGCGAGGCGCACGCGGCGGGCCTGGACATCCTCCGTACGGCGCCGCCCGAGCTGGACTGGCTCTACGTCAGCCCCGCGGGCGACTTCGACCACGAGGCCGGCCGCACGGAACACGGCTACCGCGTCCACCCCCACGGCGACGCGGGGGCGCGCATCTCGTACCCGGACTTCGCGGTCGCCCTGCTGGACGAGGCGGAGTCGCCCCGCCACAGCCGTACGCACCTGGCGGTGACCGAGGCCCTCTGACGGGCCGCGGGCCGGGGCACCCCGGTCAGCACCATCCGGGGCCCGGCGCCCCCGTCACCGCGCCCCCGTCACCGTGCCCGGTCCCGGAACACGTGCCGGTACGTCCGCGGCGACACCCCCGTCTGCCGGGCGAACTGGTGCCGCAGGTTCGCCGCGCTCCCCAGCCCCGCGCGCCGCGCCACCGCCTCCACCGGCACGTCGGTGGTCTCCAGCAGCTCCTGCGCCAGCCGGACCCGCTCCTGCAGCAGCCACTGCAGCGGGGTGACGCCGAGGGTGTCGCGGAACCGGCGGGCGAAAGTCCGCTCGGCGAGGTGGGCGGTGCGGGCGAGCGCGGCCACGGTCAGCGGCTCGTGGAGCCGGGCGCGGGCCCAGTCGAGCACGGGTGCCAGCCCGTGGCCGGGCGCCGCCGGGCGGGCCGGGGCCGGCGGCAGCTTGGCGTACTGGGCCTGGCCGCCCTCGCGGTGCGGGGGTACGACCATGCGCCGGGCGACCTCGTTGGCGACGGCCGCGCCGTGGTCCCGGCGGACGAGGTGGAGGCAGAGGTCGACGGCGGCGCCGGTGCCCGCGGAGGTGAAGACGGGGCCGTCCTCGCAGTACAGGGCGTCGGGTTCGACGCGGACGCCGGGGAAGCGGTGGATGAAGTCGGCGGCGTTCATCCAGTGCGTCGTCGCGCGCCGCCCGTCCAGCACGCCGGCCGCCGCCGGTACGTACGCGCCCGCGCACAGCGCGACGATCCGCTTGCCCGCCTCGTACGCCTTCCGCACCGCGGCGACGAGGTCGGGCGGCGGGTCGAGCTGGAGGCTGCGGGGCAGCCCGGGGATGAGCACGGTGTCGGCCTCCGCCAGGTCGGCGAGGCCGTACGGGCTCTGCAGGAGCAGCCCGGGGGCGGTGCTCAGCGGCCCCGGCTGGGCGGCGCACAGGCGCAGCTCGTACCAGGGTTCCGCGAGGTCGCTGCGGTCGAGGCCGAAGACCTCGCAGGGGACGGCGAGTTCGTAGGCGGGGGCGCCGTCCGTGACGGCGACCCCGACGACGTGGCGGGGCACCGGGGAGTCGGGCGGCGGCGCAGTCATGGCAGGAATTTAGCGCAGGGAGGCATTTCTGCCCATGGCCGTGCGGGGTGCCGGCGGGCGAGGCTCCGGTCATGGCCGACACCACCAGCGGCGCCGCCCCGGCGGCCGGCGCCGAGCCGCCGCATGCCGCGGCCCCGGTACGCCCGGGGCGTACCCCGGGACTCCGGGCGGGGCGCGGCCCGGAACCCGCCCCGCAGGGCCGCGCACCCGGCGGCCTCACCGCCGCGCAGGGCACCGCGATGTACGTCGGCGCCGTCCTCGGCACCGGCGTCATCACCCTGCCCGCGCTCGCCGCCGACACCGCGGGCCCCGCCTCCCTCGTCGCGTGGGCCGCGCTCGTCCTGGTCTCCGTGCCGCTGGCCGCCACCTTCGCCGCCCTCGGCGCCCGCCACCCGGACTCCGGCGGCGTCTCGACGTACGCCAGGCTCGCCTTCGGCGAGCGCGCCGCGACCGTCGTCGGCTGGTGCTTCTTCCTCGCGATACCGCCGGGCGCGGCGGCCGCCGCGCTCTTCGGCGGCGCGTACGTCTCCGCCGCCGTGGGCGGCGGCACGGCGACCACCACCGCCACCGCGGCCGGGCTGATGGCGGCGGTCACGGCCGCCAACGCCGCGGGGCTGAAGGTGACCGGGCGGCTGCAACTGGCGCTCGCGGTGCTGCTCGTCGTCCTCCTGCTGACCGCGGTGCTGCTGTCGCTCCCCCACGCCCGTACGGACCATCTGCGGCCCTTCGCGCCGCACGGCTGGACCGCCGTCGCGCCGGCCGCGGCGCTGCTGGTGTGGAGCTTCGCGGGCTGGGAGGCGATCACGCACCTGGCGGGCGAGTTCCGCCGGCCGGCCCGCGACCTGCCGCGCGCGACGGGCGCGGCCGTCGCGCTGGTCGGCGTGCTGTACCTGTCCGTCGCCTTCGCCGTCGTCGCGGTGCTCGGCCCGGCCGCGGCGGACTCCGACGCGCCGCTCGGCGACCTCATGGCCCGCGGCCTCGGCGGCCCCGCCCGCCATCTGGCCGCGGGCGCCGCGCTGCTCCTCACCCTCGGCGTCATGAACGTCTACTACGCGGGCGCCGCCAAGCTCGGCGCCGCCCTCGGCCGCGACGGCGCGCTGCCGGCGAAGCTGGCGCGGGGCAGCGAGGCCGGGGAGGTGCCGCGGCGCAGCCTGGCGGTGATCTCGGCGCTGGCGTTCGCGGCGCTGGCGGCGGTGACGCTGACGGACACGGGCACGAAGCCGCTGGTGCTGCTGACCACGGGTTCGTTCACCACGGTGTACGCCGTGGGGGTGGCCGCCGCGTTCCGGCTGCTGCCGCGCGGCAGCGGGGGGCGGAAGGCGGCGGTGCCGGCGATGGTAGCGGTCGCGGCGCTGCTGGTGGCCTCGGGCCCGTACCTGCTGTGGCCGCTGGCCGTGACGGCGGCGGCGTGCTTCTGCACAAGACGCCGCCGGCCGGCGGCGGGGGCCGGCCCGTCGGCAACCGGGTAAGGACCGGGTGCCCCTGGCACCCGGTCCTTACCGGCTCGTCTCGATCGGCCGCTCGGCCGGCGGACCGCTCAGTCGAAGCTCAGGTCGCCCGTGCGCGTCCGCTTCAGCTCGAAGAAGTTCGGGAACGTCGCCATCGCCACCGCACCGTCGAAGATCCGCACCGCCTCGTCGCCCCGCGGGATGGCGGTCATCACGGGCCCGAAGAAGGCCACGCCGTCGATGTGGATGGTCGGCGTGCCGACGTCCTCGCCGACCGGGTCCATGCCCTCGTGGTGGCTCTTGCGCAGCGCCTCGTCGTACTTGTCGCTCTCCGCCGCCTCGGCCAGCTCGGCCGGCAGGCCCACCTCGGCCAGGGCCTCCTTGACGACGGTCCCGTAGTCCTTCTCGCCCCCGTTGTGGATGCGGGTGCCGAGCGCGGTGTAGAGGTCGCGCAGGACCTCCTCGCCGTGCTGCTGCGCGGCGGCGATGCAGACCCGCACCGGGCCCCACGCCTTGTCCAGCAGCTCCCGGTACCAGTCCGGCAGGTCGCGGGCCTCGTTCAGCACGGACAGGCTCATCACCCGGAAGCGCAGGTCGATGTCCCGCTGCCGTTCCACTTCGATGATCCAGCGCGAGGTGATCCACGCGAACGGACAGGCGGGGTCGAAGTAGAAGTCGACCTTGGGCTTTTCACCGGCGGCAGCCGCCATGGGCCATCTCCCTGCTGTGGTACGGATAGTCGCGACATTGACGCGAGCGTCAACGCCGGACGTCCCGGCCGCATTCCGAGGAGCCGCCATTTTCCCCGACACCCCGGCGGTCCTGCTGCTGACCGGCATCCAGGCCGCCGGCAAGTCCACCGTCGCCCAGTCGATCGCCGAACGGCTGCCGCACTCGGCACACGTGCGCGGCGACGTCTTCCGCAGGATGGTCGTCGGCGGACGCGCCGAGATGACGCCGGAGGGGTCGCCCGAGGCGCTGCGGCAGTTGCGGCTGCGGTACGGGCTGATGGCCCATACGGCGGACGCGTACGCGGCGGCGGGGTTCACGGCGGTGGCCCAGGACGTGGTGCTGGGCGCCGAGCTGCCGCGGACCGCGGCCCTGTTCCGTACGGACCCGCTGCTCGTCGTCGTCCTGGCGCCGCGCCCGGCGGAGGTGGCGGCCCGCGAGGCGGGGCGGGCGAAGACGGCGTACGGCGCCGCGTGGGGCGTACGGGAACTGGACGGCGTGCTGCGCGACGAGACCCCGCGCCTCGGGCTGTGGCTGGACACCTCGGACCAGACCCCGGCGGAGACGGCGGACGAGATCCTGGCCCGCGCCTGGCAGGAGGCCCGCGTCGAGCGCTGAGGCGACGGCCGCGCAGCGCGCTGAGGCGACGGCCGCGCAGAGCGCTGACACCCGCCGTACGGGCCCCACTCCCCCGCTGCCGCGCCGCCGCCCTGCTCTCGGCGAATCCCCCCGCGCGCCGCCGCGCCGCCCGGCACCCTGGTCGCATGCCCGAGACCGTCGCCGTACTCTCCGACATCCACGGCGTGCTGCCGGCCCTCGAAGCCGTGCTCGCCGAACCCGACGTACGCGCCGCCGACGCCGTCGTGCTGACCGGCGACCTCGCCGCGGGACCGCTCCCCGACCGCACCCTCGACGCCCTGGCCGCGCTCGGTGACCGCGCCGTGTGGGTGGGCGGGAACGCCGACCGGGAGCTGGTCGGGTACCGCCGCGGCGCCCGCGCCGGCATCCCCGATCCGATCGCGCCGTGGGCGGCGGAGCAGTTGCGCGCGGAGCAGGTCGAGGTGCTGGCGGCGCTGCCCGCGAGCGCGACGCTGCCGGTCGGCGGCCTCGGGCAGGTGTACTTCTGCCACGCCACCCCGCGCGCCGACGACGAACGGGTGCTCGTGGACTCGGCGGCCGGGCGCTGGGCGGAGGTGCTGGGCGGCCTCGGGCCGGAGGTCGAGACCGTGGTGCTCGGGCACACGCACATGCCCTTCGCCCGGCTCACCCACGGCCGGCTCGTGGTCAACCCGGGCAGCGTCGGCATGCCGTACGGTCGCCCCGGCGCCCACTGGGCGCTGCTCGGCCCGGGCGGCGCGGCGCTGCGGCGGACGGCGTACGACTACGGGGCTGCCTGCGCCCGGATCGCGGCGGAGTCCGGCTACGCGGACGCGGCGGCGTGGGCGGACGAGTACGTGTGGGCGCGCAACTCCGCGGAGGACGCCCTCGCCGCCTTCAGCGCCTGAAGGCGGCGAGGGCGGAGGATCCGGTACGCACCCGCCGGCCACCCCGGGCCGGCGGGCAGCACCGCACCCCCGGGTCCGTACGGCGTACGACCACGCCCGTCAGCGCTCCGGGTCCGTCCGGTCCGGCCGCGGCGGCTCCAGTTCCTCCGCCGACGCGGTGTCTCCCGGGTCCACCTCCTCCGGCCGGTCCGCCGGAGCCACCGAATCGCCCAGCTCCGTCTGCTCGACCGCGCGCAGCGGGTCGACCGGGTCCACCGGCGCCGGCACGTCCTCGTGCTCGCCCGCGTCCGGCGAGGTCCCCGCACCCTCCGCCGCCGGGGGCGGCGGTGGTGGCGGCGGGGCAGGGCTGCCGGCCGGTGCCTGCGCCGGCCCCGCCACCCCCGGCTGCACCCGCTCCAGGAACCGCAGCAGCTCCACCGGGAACGGCAGCACCAGCGTCGAGTTCTTCTCCGCCGCCACCGACACCACCGTCTGCAGCAGCCGCAACTGCAGCGCCGCGGGGTGCTCCGACATCTGCTCCGCCGCCTGCGCCAGCTTCCGGGACGCCTGCAACTCCGCGTCGGCGTTGATGACCCGCGCGCGCCGGTCGCGCGCCGCCTCCGCCTGCCGGGCCATGGAGCGCTTCATGGTCTCGGGCAGCGACACGTCCTTGATCTCGACCCGGTCGATGGTCACGCCCCACTCCACGGCCGGGCTGTCGATCATCAGCTCCAGGCCCTGGTTGAGCTTCTCGCGGTTGGAGAGCAGGTCGTCCAGCTCGCTCTTGCCGATGATCGACCGCAGCGAGGTCTGCGCCATCTGGGAGACCGCGAAGCGGTAGTCCTCGACCTGCACGACCGCGTCGGCAGGGGCCACGACCTTGAAGTACACGACCGCGTCGACACGGACCGTCACGTTGTCGCGGGTGATGCCCTCCTGGGCCGGGATGGGCAGGGTCACGATCTGCATGTTGACCTTACGCATCCGGTCCACGAACGGGACGATCATCGCGAAGCCGGGGCCGCGGACACCGGGCCTGAGCCGGCCGAGCCGGAAGACCAACCCCCGCTCGTACTGTTTGACCACCCGGGCCCCGGCCAGCGCATAGATGGCCCCGAGACAGGCGATGGTCACCGCCGCTGCGATCAGTCCTTCGATCATCACGGCCCCCTGCGTCGCGTGGGAGTCAGCCGGTCTCCCTCAAAGGTAGCCCCGCTGCCGGGAGGGAGATACCGCTGGGAGCCGGCCCATGGCGGACGAGGGTCCGGGAGACCGCCGCGGGGCCCGGGAAACCGGGGCAGAACCGGGCGGCGGAAACCCCCCGCGGCCGGTCCCCCGATCGGCCCCGCAGACCCGCAGACCCGCAGACCCGCAGACCCGCACCGCCCCCGCCCGGTGGGGGTCCGGGCGGGAGCGGCGGCCGGGGCGCTCAGGCCCCGTGCGTCGGATTCGGCGGACGCCGGGGGGTCAGTAGACGCTCACCCCGTAGGCGTTCAGCGCCTCCACGACCGGCTGGAAGAACGTCGTGCCGCCGCTCGAGCAGTTGCCGCTGCCGCCGGAGGTCAGGCCGAGGGCCGTCGTGCCGGAGAACAGCGGGCCGCCGGAGTCGCCGGGCTCGGCGCACACGTTGGTGCGGACCATGCCGTAGACGATGTCGCCGCCGCCGTAGTTCACGGTCTGGTTCAGCCCCGTGACGCTGCCGCCGTGGACGCCGGTGGTGGAGCCGCTGCGCCGCACGGACTGGCCGACGGTCGCGTTGGCGGCACTGGTGATGTCCTGGGTGGTGCCGTTGTACAGGTCGACGGTGCCGGGGTGGGTCTGCGCCGTGTTGCTGTACCTGACCAGCCCGTAGTCGTTCGTCGGGAAGCTCGACCCGGCGGTCGGGCCGATGGTGGTGGTACGGCCGGAGTTGCTCCACCAGGTGCCCGCGCCGTCGGTGCAGTGGCCGGCGGTGACGAAGTAGTACGTGCTGCCGCTGCGGACGTTGAAGCCGAGCGAGCAGCGCCAGCCGGAGGCGTAGATGGCCTGGCCGCCGTTGATGTAGCGCTGGAGCTTGCCCTTCATGCGCTCGATCCGCAGGGCACCGGCGTCGGCGCCGGCGGTCCGCTTGATGCGGGCCACCTCGGCGTTGGTCACCGTCTCGTCGATGCTGACGACGAGGGTGCCGGTCTTCTTGTCGACGCCCCAGGCGGTGCCGCCGACGTCGGCGGCGAGCACCGCGTCGTCGGCTCTCGCCAGGGTCGCGGCACTGTAGCCCTCGGGTTGCTGGGCGGCGCCCGACGCCGGTACCGCGAGTGCGGCGCCGGCCAGGGCGGCGGTCAGCGCGGCGACCAGCCGCAGTCGCTTCTTGGTGCCGCTCAGTGGGGGTGTGCGCTTGATCCTCACTCAATCCTCCGAGTGTGCTCGGGGACCCGCCGGCGGGCAGGCCCGTGAGGCGCAGCCACGGGGCGGAGAAAACACGGAAGGGCTCGCCCGGCCGGCATCGGTGCGCCCGGCCGTGGGGGTGCGGCCCCTTATTTTCGTCGTGCCCCTGACAAGCGCTGCTGAGAGTATTCAGACGATGACAGGTGTGCACAAGTAGGCACTGGCACATGTTGGCGTAATCGCGCCCGCGGCCCGGTCCGACCGGCCAGACCGGGCCGCCGACCACTCGAACAGCACCGGAACCACCCGAGCGGAGGCCGAAACACCCGTCCGGCCCCGCGGTAATCTCCTGTCACCCCGTCAGACCCCCTGCGCTGGGGGAACTCTGACGAACCGACAGCCGTTTCTGTGCCAGTACTGTCACGAACCCGGCCCGTGCCCTCTATCTGATTGGCACATCATCCGCATCATGGATGACCATAGGTGAGCGGACAGACATCCCCGGACTCCGGGGACAGCCCACGCCGCGGGAGAGAGAGGAGGCGTCATGGGATCGGTACGCAGGGCTAGTGCCTGGCTCGGCCTCGTCGACGACAACGATGACGAGCGCTACTACGACGGGTACGAAGACGACAGCGCGGACACCCCCCAGGCAGACGCCGCCTGGACGACGGACCCGCGCGTGCGCGTGGCGTCCCAGGTCGCCCAGGAGCAGGGGCGCCGTATCGCCACCGTGTCGCCGGACGGGTTCCGGGACGCGCGCGGAATCGGCGAGCTCTTCCGCGAGGGCGTCCCCGTCATCGTGAACCTCACGATGCTGGACGCCTCCGACGCCAAGCGCGTCGTCGACTTCGCGGCGGGGCTGACCTTCGGGCTGCGCGGCTCCATCGAGCGGGTGGCGACGCGGGTCTTCCTGCTGACCCCCGCGGAGTACGCGATCGTGCCGGGCGAGGTGCCCCGCTCCACGCAGGGCGGGTTCTTCAACCAGAGCTGACGCGACGGCCGTAGCAGAAGTCCACGGAAGAAGACGACAGAAGAAGACGACCACGAGACCGGGGCTGGGCCGTACGGCTCAGCCCCGGAACGCGTCCAGCCCCGTCAGCGCCTTGCCCAGCACGAGCTGGTGCATCTCCACCGTGCCCTCGTACGTCAGCACCGACTCCAGGTTCGTGGCGTGCCGCATCACCGGGTACTCCAGCGAGATGCCGTTCGCCCCGAGGATCGTGCGGGCCGTCCGGCAGATCTCGATCGCCTCGCGGACGTTGTTGAGCTTGCCGAAGCTGACCTGCTCCGGGCGCAGCGTGCCGGCGTCCATCCGCGTACCGAGGTGGTGCGCGAGCAGCACGCCCTTGTGCAGTTCGACGGCCATGTCGGCGAGCTTGGCCTGGGTGAGCTGGAAGCCGCCGATGGGCTTGCCGAACTGCTCGCGGGTACGGGCGTAGTCGAGCGCCGCGTCGAAGGAGGCGCGGGCCGCGCCCATGGCGCCCCAGACGATCCCGTAGCGGGCGTGCGTCAGGCAGCTCAGCGGGCCGCGCAGCCCGGTGGCCGCCGGCAGCACCGCGTCGGCGGGCAGCCGCACCTCGTCGAGGACCAGTTCGGCGGTGACCGACGCGCGCAGCGACCACTTGTGCCTGATCTCCGGCGCGCTGAAGCCGGGCGTGTCGGTGGGCACGGCGAAGCCGCGGATGCCGTCGTCGGTACGGGCCCACACGACGGCGACGCCGGCCACCGTGCCGTTGGTGATCCACATCTTGCGTCCGGTCAGCACCCAGTCGGTGCCGTCGCGCTTCGCGTACGTGCGCATCCCGGCCGGGTCGGAGCCGTGGTCCGGCTCGGTCAGGCCGAAGCAGCCGATGACCTCGCCGGTGGCCATCCGCGGCAGCCACCGCTGCTTCTGCTCCTCGGACCCGAACCGCCAGATGGCGTACATCGCGAGCGAGCCCTGCACGGAGACCAGCGAGCGGATGCCGGAGTCGGCGGCCTCCAGCTCCAGGCAGGCCAGTCCGTACTGCACGGCGGAGGCGCCGGCGCAGCCGTAGCCCGTGAGCGACATGCCCAGGGCGCCCATCGCGCCCAGCTCGCGGGCCAGTTCGCGGATGCCGGGCAGCTCGCCGCGCTCGTACCAGTCGGCGATGTGCGGCAGCACACGGTCGGCGGCCCAGCCGCGCACGGTGTCGCGGACGGCGAGGTCCTCGGGGCCGAGGAGGTCGTCAACTCCCAGCGGATCGGCGGGGTTGAACGGCGGCGTAGTGCTTGAGCCCATGGCTGTCGTCCTCCGGCGGTCCCTCGGGGTCACGGCCCGACGCTACTTGCGCGTATTCGGCGGCGTCCAGCCTCTCCGCGCGCGGCGTGACGTCTTGCACACGCCGTACGCGCACGGGCCCCGCACCCCGCTTCCGCGCCCGGCCGCCGCCGTCCCGCGCGCCGTCCGCCGCACCCCGCTGACGGCGCACCCCGAGCGGGGCCACGGGACCGGCGCCCGCCTGCTCGCCTGTGCCCTTCGCCGGGCCGCCGGCTGCCTCGCCGGGCTCACCGCACTCCATCGAGCGCGGCAGCCGCAGCGCCGTGAGCGCGCCGAGCAGCAGCAGCCCGGCGCTGACGGCCAGCGTGACGTGCATGCCCTGCACGAACGCGTCGCGCGCGGCGTCCCGCAGCGTGGCCCCCGCCGCGCCGCCCAGCTCGGCCGCGGCCTCGTACGCCTCTCCGAGCGAGTTGCCCGCCGCGTCGCCGGCGCTCGACGGCACGCCGGGCACGGTGCCGAGCGCGGGCCGGTAGACGGCGTTCATGACGCTGCCGAGAAGCGCTATGCCGATGCCCGCGCCGAGCTGGTACGAGGTCTCGCCGATGGCCGCGACCCCGCCGGCCTGCTCCGCGGGCGTCTCGCTGAGCATCGACTCGTACGCGCCGAAGATGGTCGTCTCCAGCCCGTATCCGAGCAGCACGAAGCCCGCGCACAGCACCAGCGGCCGGTCCTCCTCACCCAGGCTGATCAGCCCGGTGACGGCGACGGCGGTGACCAGGAAGCCGAGGGCGACCATGGCGCGCGGCCCGAGCGCGGCGACCATCCGGGAGCCGGCGAGGCCCGCGGCCACGGCGGCGACGGTCAGCGGGATCAGCCGCAGCCCGGTCTCCAGCGGGCTGAGGCCGAGGACGAGCTGCATGTACTGCACGGCGACGAGCTGCAGCCCCACGAGGGCGAGGAGCGCGAGCACGATGCAGCCGACGGCGGTGCCGAAGGACCGGCAGGAGATGACGTCGAAGTCGACGAGGGGGTGGGCGCGGCGGCGCTGCCGGCGGACGAAGAGGACGAGCAGGCCGCCGCCGAGGAGCAGCGGCGCGACGACGGCCGGGTGCAGCGGCCCGTCGCCCGCGCCCGCCTGCTTGAACGCGAGGACGACGCCGAAGAGGCCGACGGCGGCGATCAGCGCGCCGAGGACGTCCCAGGGGCCCGCCCGGTCGGCGGTGGACTCCGGCAGCAGCCAGCGGCCCACGGGCACGGCGATCACCATCAGCGGGATGTTGATCAGGAAGACCGAGCCCCACCAGTAGTGCTCCAGCAGGAAGCCGCCGAGCAGCGGCCCGATGGCCGCGCCCACGGCGGCGGTGGCGCTCCACAGCCCGATGGCCGCGGCGCGCTCGCGGCGGTCGGGGAAGACCTGGCGCAGGATCGACAGGGTGGCCGGCATGATCATGGCGCCGCCGACGCCGAGGAGGGCGCGGGCGGCGATCAGCACGTGCGGGTCGCTCGCCGCGGCGGCGAGCGCGGACGCCAGGCCGAAGATCGCGTAGCCGAGGAGCAGGACGCGGCGGCGGCCGACGCGGTCGCCGAGGGTGCCGAAGAGGATCAGCAGGGAGGCGGCGACGAGGGGGTAGGCGTCGACGATCCACAGCAGGTCGACGGCGCCGGGCTTGAGGTCTTCCGTGAGCGCGGGGACGGCGACGTGCAGGACGGTCGCGTCGAGGGCGACGAGCAGGAGGCTGGAGCAGAGGACGGTCAGCACGGTCCAGCGCCCGGCACCGCCGCCGTGGGCGCCGGGAACGTCCCGCGGCGGGCTCGTGGCCGTGGCCGTCCCTGACATCTACGCACCTCCCGGACTCGCGCGAGTCGACAGCGTACGCGAGTCCTCCGGATGCAGGTGGCGGCACTACCCGTTGAGGTGACGGCGCCCGCGGCCGCGGTGGAGCGCGCCCCCTTCCCGGGTCGGGCGCCGTCCCGTCCGCCGCCGTCCCGTCCGGTCCCCCTCGCGCCGGGACGGGTCCGCTGACGTGCCATGATTGCGCGCCCCCGGTCCGGGAAGTCACTGGTTGAGGGCATTGTTCATGATGTGTGACGCCCGTCACATCAGGGCCGGACCGCCCGCCGGGCGAACGGTCCGCAACGGCACGGCGAATCTCCGATAAACGGAGGAGCGCGAAAAACAATTGACCGATTGGCCGCACTCAGATATTCCAAGAAAGCGGAAGACATGAGTCCTGAAATGGCAGTGAGGTAAGGGCCGTTGACGACGCAGTCCACATCACATAGGCATTACAAATCCGGCCGATTGGTCAATCCGCGGCAGTCGGCGATGTAGCGTCGATTCCGTGCGTACCGAAGAGAGACGTCCGCAGGGAGCGGAGCGTCCGACCACACACGGCGGGTGGCAGCCGCGTATGACCAGGACCCGGCTGTGGCTGTTCTGGTCGTCGCTGGCCGTCTACGCGGGGATCGTCGCGGCCGTCGTGACCACGTCGTGGCTGGTGCACCTCGACTGGCAACTGATGCTCTTCCGGCCGTACAAGCAGTGGCCGGAGTTCCACGCATTCCTGGACTACTTCGTGGTGCTCGGGCAGCGCGCCCCCACCGCCGTCGCCGTGCTGGCCTGGCTCGGCTGGCGCGCCTGGCGGCAGCACACCCTGCGCCCGCTGTTCATGCTGGCGGGCTCGCTGCTCCTGCTGAACGTCACGGTCGGCGCGGCGAAGATCGGCATGGGCCGGCTCGGCCCGCACTACGCCACCGAGATCGGCTCGAACGAGATGTGGGCCGGCGGCGATATATTCCCTTCGGGTCACACCGCGAACGCCGTCGTGACCTGGGGTGTCGTGGCCTATCTGGCGACGACGCCGCGGGCCCGCAGGACCGCCTCCGTGGTCTGCGCGATGGTGGCGCTGGGCGTCGGCGGCACGACCGTCTATCTCGGTACGCACTGGCTCAGCGACGTGCTCCTCGGCTGGGTCGCCGGCCTGCTGGTGCTGCTTGCCCTGCCCTGGTTCGAGCCCGGCGTGGCCCGCGCGGAAGCGTGGCTGCTGCACCTGCGCGACCGGCTGCGCGGCGTGCCCGCCACCGGACCGTCCGCGCCGGCCTCGCTGTCGCCGCTGGCCACGCGGGTGTCGATCGTCTCGCAGCGCCCCACGGGGGCCGGTGCGCAGAGCACCAGGGAGATGGCCCGGGTCAGTTCGGGCTCCGGCACCGCCGCCCGGCCCGACACCTGGCCGCACCTGGCGCCGCGCCCGCACACCACGCGGCACGAGCGCCCTCCCGTCACCCCGGCGGGACACCGCCGCCCGCCGCAGTCGGACCGCCCCGGCGGCCGGCCGCAGGCGCGCGCGGGCGGCTGACCGGCACCGGGGCGGGGGACCCTGGGCGCGGGCCCTAGCCGACCCAGGAGCGCGTGACCCGGCCGTCCTGAACGGTGAAGTTGAGCCGTCCGCTCATGAACTCCATGGTGATGATGGCCCCCGGGGGCAACGAGCGGACCGTGGTCCAGCCGCGGTCCCTGGCCCGCTCCTCGGCGTCGGCGGCGGCCAGGCCGACGTAGCTCTCGGGGTCGTCGTCGGGGTTCGGGGACGGTGTCGGCAGGTTCGGTGGAGTCGCCATGGCGCCCACGCTATGCCCCTGGTCACGGCCGCGGTAGGGCGGCGGACCACGGGGATGTCCCGGCCCTGTTCACCGCGGGTCACACTTCTGTCACAGCGCTCGGAGGCCGCCGGGAGGCCCCCGAGAGGGCCCGTACAGGCGTCCGAGAGGCACCTCCTGACGGGCTATCGGGAATTGCTGTCAGCGCCGCTAATCACACCTGCCGTTTACCCGCCGGGCCCCCTGGAATTCATCGAATTTCCCCCTGATGGCGGAGCTCGGCGTCAGCTCCGCATAAACCCTCGGACGGTCTCTGCGCGACACACCGGGCGAACGCGCGTAGCGCGCCGGATCCGTACACCGGTGGCACCGTCGTGCCGTGGACGCGCACGTCGTCTCACGTGACCTACGACCGGAAGGTGCAGAGACGATGGGGACGACAGAGGCGGCACCGGCACCGGCACCTGCTCCCCCGCGCGCGCGACGCCACGGCTCGGTGGTCGTGGACTGGCTGACCACCACGGACCACAAGAAGATCGGGCATCTCTACCTGATCACCTCGTTCGTCTTCTTCCTCTTCGCCGGCCTGCTCGCGATGGTGATGCGGGCGGAGCTGGCCAGGCCGGGGATGCAGATCCTCAGCCACGAGCAGTTCAACCAGTCGTTCACGATCCACGGCACGATCATGCTGCTGCTCTTCGCCACCCCGACGTTCGCCGGGTTCGCCAACGAGATCATGCCGCTGCAGATCGGCGCGCCCGACGTGGCGTTCCCGCGGCTGAACATGCTGTCGTACTGGCTGTTCCTCTTCGGCGGGCTGATCGTGCTGAGCAGCTATCTGACGCCCAGCGGGCCCGCGGACTTCGGCTGGTTCGCGTACGCGCCGCTGAACGGCCCGGTGCACTCCCCCGGTGTGGGCGCGGACCTGTGGATCATGGGGCTGGCGCTGGCGGGCTTCGGCACGATCCTGGGGGCGGTCAACTTCCTCACCACGATCGTCACGATGCGCGCGCCCGGCATGACGATGTTCCGGATGCCGATCTTCACCTGGAACACCCTGTTCACCTCGATCCTCGTGCTGATGGCGTTCCCGGTGCTGGCCGCAGCGCTGCTGGTGCTGGAGTCGGACCGGAAGTTCGGCTCGGTCGTCTTCGACGGGAGCGTGGGCGGAGCGGTGCTGTGGCAGCACCTGTTCTGGTTCTTCGGCCACCCGGAGGTCTACATCATCGCGCTGCCGTTCTTCGGCATCATCAGCGAGATCATCCCGGTCTTCTCCCGCAAGCCGATCTTCGGCTACGTGATGCTGGTCGCCGCCACCATCGCGATCACGGGTCTGTCGATCATGGTCTGGGCGCACCACATGTTCGCCACCGGGGCGGTGCTGCTGCCGTTCTTCTCCCTCGCGTCGTTCCTGATCGCGGTGCCGACGGGGGTGAAGTTCTTCAACTGGATCGGCACCATGGTCAACGGCTCGCTGTCGTTCGAGACGCCGATGCTGTGGTCGATCGGGTTCCTGGTCAGCTTCCTCTTCGGCGGCCTCACGGGCGTGCTGCTGGCCTCGCCGCCGCTGGACTTCCACGTGACGGACACGTACTTCGTCGTCGGCCACTTCCACTACGTGGTCTTCGGGACGGTGGTGTTCGCGACCTTCGCGGGCTTCTACTTCTGGTGGCCGAAGTTCACCGGAAAGATGCTGGACGAGCGGCTGGGGAAGATCCACTTCTGGACCCTCTTCGTCGGCTTCCACGCCACGTTCCTCGTGCACCACTGGCTGGGCGTGGAGGGCATGCCGCGGCGGTACGCGGACTACCTCGACGCCGACGGCTTCACCACGCTCAACACGATCTCCACCATCGGCGCCTTCCTGCTCGGCGCCTCCACGCTGCCGTTCCTGTACAACCTGTGGCACACGGCCAAGGAGGGCGAGAAGGTCGACGTGGACGACCCGTGGGGCTTCGGCCGCTCCCTGGAGTGGGCCACGTCGTGCCCGCCCCCGCGGCACAACTTCACCACCCTGCCGCCGATCCGCTCCGAGTCCCCGGCCTTCGACCTGCACCACCCCTACGCCGTCGCCACGGCGCGGCGGGACGAGCCGGAGCAGCGGGACGAGCCGGAGCAGCCGGAGCAGCGGGACGAGCAGGGGCCACGGGAGCCGTAGCGCGGGCGGAGGCGCGGGCGGGCTCCGGCGAGCGGCCCCTCAGGCGGCCGCCGCGCCCTCCCGGGTGCGGTGGGCGTACAGCCCGCCCAGCACCGTGCCGGTCAGGGGCAGCGTCGGACGGTGGGCGTGCAGGCGGGCGAAGAGGTCGTCGTAGCGCTCGGCGGCGCGCGCCGGGTCGAACCGCGCGGCGTTGGCCAGCGCCGCGGTGCCCATCTCCTGGCGCAGGTCCTCGTCGCCGATGAGCCGCAGCAGCCCGCGGGCGACGGCCGCCGGTCTGTGCGGCGGTACGAGGATGCCGTCCTCGCCGTCGTGGATGATCTCCCGCGGGCCGAGCGGGCAGTCCGTCGCGACCACCGGCAGACCGCCGCGCATCGCCTCGGCGATGGACAGCCCGAACGACTCGAGCACCGACGTGTGCGCGGCGATCGAGCCCTTCGGCCACTCCGCCTCCATCGGGTGCACGGCGCCCATGAGGAGGACGTGGTTGTACAGGCCGAGGCGGTCGATCTGGGCGCGCAGCGCGTCGTGGCGGGGGCCGCCGCCGTAGATCCGCAACTGCCAGTCGGGGTGCGCGTCCGCGACCCGGTCGAACGCCTTGACCAGGTGGTCGAAGTGCTTGAGCGGCGCGAGCCGCCCGGCCGCCACGACGCAGCGGGCGGTGTTGTCGGACGGCTGTACGCCGGGGGCAGGCACGCCGTTGGGGATGGCGGTCACCGCCACGCCCGGCAGCCGCAGGTGCTCGCGGTAGGCGCGGGCGTCGGCCTCCGTCATGGTGACGACGGCGTGCAGCCGCGGGTACGCGGCGCTCAGCGCCACCCGCAACTGCCGGGGGTGGGTGGCGAACGTCAGGTGCTCCTGCCCGACGCGCAGCACGCCGCGGCGGGTGTGCCGGGCGAGGGCGACGTTGAGCCCGGGGCGGGTGCCGATGACCGCGTCGGCGCCGAGGTGGCGCAGGTGCGTGGCCAGCAGCCGGTCGGTGAGCGCGCTGTACTGGCCGTAGCGGCCGTCCGCGGGCGGGTAGTGGCGCGCGGGGCGGGCGTGGTCGGGGTGGCCGGCGGCGTAGCGGGGGCTGCCGGGGCGGGCGTCGAGGAGGGCGCGTACGGGCACGTGCGGCCCCGCGTCGAAGAACGGCTCGTCCTCGCGCCGGAAGACCGAGACGATCTCCACGTCGTGCTGCTCTGCGAGCGCACGGGCGAGGGTGAAGGTGGTGCGGACGGTGCCCCCGACGGCGTACGCGTTGCTGATCAGGAAGGAGATCCGCATGGTGTACCTCGGGACGGGTGCGGGCAGTCCCCCGCAACAGCGTCGCACAGCCGCGGCCACCCGGCATCACGGCAGGTCGGAGCCGGTACGGGCCGGTCTCGGCCGGTGGTACGGGCCGGTGGTACGGGCCGGTCAGGGCCGGTACGGGAGCTGCGGCACCGTGAAGCAGTTGTCCGTCATCTCGCCCTGGCTGACCCAGCCGCCGGCACCGCCGTCCGCGTCGTCCTGCCAGCGGGCCGCCGACACGCACGTGGGCCGGGTCTGCGGCGGCTCCGGCACCTGCTCGAAGCGGGCGGGCAGCAGCAGCCCGCCGGCGTCGTAGGGCTCGGCGCGGTTCATGAAGTCCTCGACGCACGCGCGCGTCAGGTCCTCCCCGCACGACGTCGCCGCGTCCGCGAACCACATCGCGGCGGCCCAGCCCTCCAGTTGCCACTGCGAGCGGGTGCCGGTGTCCGCGTAGCGGTCCATGCCGTCGCGGAACGCCTTGACCGCGGGGTCGCCCGTGTCCTCGTAGTTGCGGCTGGAGCCGGTGACCCAGAGGGAGTTGCGGCAGCGCTCGGCGTCCGCGTAGTCCTCCGGGACGCCGGAGTTCCAGTTCTGCACGTTGGTGACCTTCGCGGTCAGCTCCACGCCGGCCTCGTCGAGCGCCCGGCACAGCTTGGCGTTGCCGCCGGTGTCCACAGCGTCGAAGACGAGGTCGACCCCGCGGTCGCGCAGGTCGGCGGCGACCGCGTCGAAGTTCGGCAACGAGAAGTCGACCTGCTCGGTGACGACGTCGTAGCCCTCGGCCTCGAGACCGCTGGTCACGCTGCGGGCGTACGAGGCCGAGGCCGCCTGGTTGTACGAGACGACGGCCGCGGTGCGGGCGCCGTGCTCCCGCTTGAAGTAGCGGTAGACCTCGGTGCCGCCGTACAGGTCGCCGTCCCAGCCGGGCTTGCCGCCGGTGCGCGGGGCGCGGCTGCCGTAGATGCCGTACAGGTGCGGATACGTCTCGTACGCGGCCCCGATCGGCTGGCCGCCGATGTCCGGCACGCCGGCGTCGCTGACCTGCGGGGCGCCGGCGTAGTTCAGCGAGGTGGTGGCGACGAGCGCGAACACCTTCTTTTTCAGCACCAGTTCGCGTACGCAGTCGCTGTTGCCCAGGCCGCTGCCGCCGTCGTCGCAGGTGACGACCTCGACGGGGCGGCCGCCCACGCCCCCGCGCGCGTTCAGCGCCTCGAAGTACGCCCGCGCGCCGTCCTGCGGCCCGCTGAACGCGTCGCCCACCGGGCTCGTCTCGCTGGCGATGACGCCGACCGTGACCGGCTCCCCGCGCGCCTCGCCCGACGGCGCGGCGCCGCCGCCCCGCTCCGCGGGCCGCTCGGTGAACTCGCTCTCGGGCACCCTGCTACCGCACGCCGCGGTCAGCAGCACCAGCGCGGCCACCGCCAGCGCGGCACCCCCCGGTCTCCTCAACCCGGCCTCCTCACCCCGGTTTCCTCACCCGGATCTCCTCGGCTCAGCACCCGGGGCCCGGCGATCCGCTCATCTCGACCAGGGTGCAGATCGCCCGCTTCGACACCTTCCACGAGCCGTCCTGCAGCACCGAGACGCCCGTGGCGCCGGGCACCACCGTCTCGCCCTCGAGCGCGATGTCGTACGTCACCTCCGCCTCCTCCGCGGAGTCGAACTCCACCCCCGTGACCTCGGCGCCGACCTGCTTCCACCGCTTGTCGTCGGAGAACGCCGTCATCAGCGGCCGCATCGCCTCGCCGTCCTCCAGCACCGCCAGCTTCGCGTCGGCGTCGGAGTCCGGCGAGAAGAACGTCGTCCAGTTCTCCTCGATCTCCTTCTCCGCCGCCGCCGGATCGGCCGGTTCCGCGCCGCCGGCGCCGTCCGCGCCGCCGTCCGCACCCTCGCTCGCCTCCGCGGCCGGGCCGCTCTCCGGCGCCTGCGCGCTCGGTGTCTTGTCCGGTGTGTCCGCGCCCCCGCCGTCGTCCCCGCAGCCGGCCGCGCCCAGCCCCGTGAGCAGTACCGCCGCGGCCAGCCACGCGGCGCTGCGCGTGCGTGCTCCTCGGGTCATCCGTCCTCACCCCTGAAGGTCGTCATCGTCGAGTGTCCCGCCGATCGGTCGGCTCTACTGCGCAGTAGAACCACACAGGGCATAGTGCATCCCAAGCGGCGGCGATGCACAGGGGGCAGAATGCGGCAAACCGGCCCGGCGCGCGGGCACTCGCCGAAGGCCATGGCCCTGCGGTGGGGCAGTTGGGCCGCGCTCGCCGCGGGGGCCGTGCTGTGCGCCGCCGGCTGGTACGGGGTGTCGGGAGAGCGGTTCGCCGAGCGGCAGATCCCGTATCTGGCGTCGTGCACGATCCCGGGGGCGGCGCTGATCGTCGCCGGGGCGGTGCTGCTGTCGCGCGGCGACCAGGGGCTCGCGGCGGCGCGGGTCGAGGAGTTGTACGGGCTGCTGGTGGCCACGGACGCGGAGGGCGCGGGCGCCGCCGCGGGACCCGCGCCGGCTCTCGCGGAGCCGGGCGCGGCGGGCCCGTATCTGGCGGTGCCCGGCGGGACGCTCTACCACAGGGCCGGCTGCCCCCTCGTCGACGGTAAGCCCGGCGCCGTACCGGTCGCGGATCCGGTGGAAGCCGGCGGTGGGGAAGGGGCGCTGACGCCGTGCCCGGTCTGCGAGCCGGACCCCGGGGCGGCCGCCACGCCGGAGGCGTGAGGTGTCCCTCACGTACGAACTGACGCTCGCCGGGCTCGCGGTGGGCAGCGCCGCTGCGCTCTCCGGCATCGGCGTCGTCGTCACGTACCGCGCCACCGGGGTGCTCAACCTGGCGCACGGCGCGGTCGCGATGTTCACCGCGTACGTCATGCGCCAGCTCGCCGTCGGCTGGAACTGGCCGCTGTGGGCGGCGGCGGCCGTCAGCCTGCTCGTCGTCGCGCCCGGCATCGGGCTGCTCATGGGGCGGTTCGTCTTCCGGCCGCTGTCGGTGCTGCAGTCGGGCGGTGCGGGCGCGGGCGGCGCGCAGGCGCTGGTCGCGTCGCTCGGGGTGTTCGTGCTGCTGATGGGCGCGGCGGGGCTGCTGTGGGGTACGGGCGCGCGCACCGACGCACCGGAACTGCTGCCGTCCGACCCGTGGGTGCAGCTCGGTACGGCGGTGGCGCTGGCCGGCGCGGTCGCGGCGGTCACGCGGTGGACCCGGTTCGGGCGGGAGCTGCGCGCGGTGGTCGACGACCGGCGACTCGCGGCGCTCAGCGGCATCGACGCCGACCGGGTGGCGGACGCGGGCTGGGCGTTCGGCACGTTCACGGCGGGAGTCACGGGCGTGCTGCTGGCGCCGGAGTACCGGCTGGACCCGTACGGGCTGCCGCTGCTGGTGATGGCCGTCATCGGGGTCGCGGTCGCCGCCGGGCTGCGGAGCCTGCCGGCGGTCGTGGCGGTGGCGCTGGCGGTCGGCGTGGCGCAGGCGCAGCTCACCCGGTTCCATCCGGCGGGCTGGGGCGAGCAGGTGGTGCAGGCGCTGGGCGCGAACCTCTTCGCGGTGCTGCTGCTGGTCGCGGCGCTGGCGCTGCCGCGGCTCCGGGCCGGCTCGGGCGACGGCTTCCTGCGGGTGCCGGCCGCCACCCTGGACTCGGCGGGCGACGGGCGGACGTGGCTGGTCGCCGGGGTGCTGTTCCTGCTGCCGCTGGGCTTCGCGGGCCCGGACCTGACCACGTCGGTGCAGGTGCCGGCGCTGGCGGTGGTGCTGCTTTCGCTGGTGGTCGTCACGGGGCGAGGGGGCCAGGTCTCGCTCGGGCAGGCGGCGTACGCGGGGCTGGGGGCGCTGTTCACGGCGCTGCTGGCGGCGGGGCGGTTCCCGGGGCTGCCCGAGCTGCCGGAGCTGGTGGCGCTCGGCGTCGCCGTGTTGCTGGTGGCGCCGGTGGGGCTGCTCACCGGGTATCCGGCGATCCGGCGGAGGGGCCTGGCCCTGGCGCTGGTCACGCTGGCGGTGGGGGTGGCGGTGAGCCGCTTCGTCTTCGCGCAGCCGTACGCGACGTCGGGCCTGACGCTGGGCCGCCCCGCGGGCTTCGCCGGGGACCGGGCGTTCTACGTACTCGAACTCCTGCTCCTCGCCGCCGCGGTGGCGGCGGCCTGGGCCCTGCGCCGCGGCCGCCAGGGCCGCGCGCTGGCGGCGATACGGGACCACGAGTCGGGCGCCGCGGCGGCGGGGGTGCCGGTGCCGGCCCTGAAGGTCACCGCCTTCGCGGCGGGCGCGGCGCTGGCCGCCCTGGGCGGCGGCATGCTGGCCATGGGCGCCCGCGCCTTCGACCCCAACGCCTTCGACCCGGTGCGGGGCCTGCTGTGGTTCGCGGCGGTGGTCGTGCTGGGCGCGGACAGCATGCTGGGCGCGCTGCTGGCCTCGGCCCTGCTGGTCGGCCTGGACGCGGGCACCCGCGGCGGCATGGCGGCGGCGGTGATCGGCATCCTGGCAGTCCTCCTGGGCCGCTTCCCTGGCGGCCTCTACGAGGCGGCCCACAGGGCGGCGTCGCACTGGCACCGCACCCCGCGACTGACCCCGCTGGGGCTGCGCGTACGGCGCCGGCTGGTGCCACCGGATGCGGCGAGGTCCGCGGGTGCGGCGGGGGCGGTTCCGGCGGGTGCCGGGCCACCACCGGCGCGTACCGCGGCCGGCGCCGTGGTCCCGGAGCCGCGCCCGGCGGGAGCCTTGGGCGCGGGCGAAGCCCCGCAACCGCCGCACCGCGGGCCCCGGTCCGCCGCCGAAGGCCCTCCCGCGCCCGGCGGTCGCCCGCACCTCGTATCGGGTGCACCCGACACGGGCGCAGACGTGCTCGTCGCCCGCGGGGTCTCCGTTGCGTACGGGGACTTCGCCGTGCTCTGCGGGGTCGATCTGCGGGTCGCAGCCGGGCGGGTCACCGCGCTCGTGGGGCCCAACGGGGCCGGGAAGTCCACCCTGTTCCACTGCCTCGCCGGGACGCTGCGGCCGCGGGCCGGGCGAGTGGTGCTGCGGGGGCGGGACGTGACGCGGCGCAGTGCGCACGTGCGGTCCCGGCTCGGCCTCGCGCGGACCTTTCAGCAGCCCGCCGTCTTCTCCTCCCTCACCGTCGCCGAGAACGTCGCCGTCGGCGCCGAGCAGGGCCGCGTCCGCGACCCCGCCGCCACCGACCGCGTGCTGCGGCTCCTCGGCCTCGACGGGCCGCTGCGCGACGCGCCCGCCACGGACCTGCCCACCGGCACCCTCCGCCGCGTCGAACTCGGCCGTGCCCTCGCCGGCGGCCCCCGCGTGCTGCTCCTCGACGAGCCAGCGGCGGGACTCGACCTCGCCGAGACCGCCGCGCTCGTCCGCATCCTGCGCGCGCTCGCGGCCGACGGCATGGCCCTGCTCGTCGTCGAGCACGACCTCGGCCTCGTCGGCGAACTCGCCGACACCGTCCACGCGATGGCCGCAGGCCGCATCGTCGCCTCCGGCACCGCCGCCGACGTGCTCGCCGCGACCCGCAGTGGACCGGCCGCCGCCGAAGGCGCACCTGCGGAGGCCCCGTGACCGTCGAGATCGCCCTCCACCGCGCCCGCGTCCGCTACGGCCCGCTGGAGGCCCTGCACGGCGTCGACCTCCCCGTGCCCGCAGGCCGGCTCACCGTGCTGCTCGGCCGCAACGGCTCCGGCCGGACGACCGCGCTGCGCGCCCTCGCCGGCACCGTGCCGCTGGCCGCGGGCCGCGTGGTGTGGCGCGGCGCGGACGTCACGCGGATGCCCGCGTACGCCCGCGCCCGCCGCGGCCTTTCGCTGACCCCCGAGGTACGCGCCGTCTTCGGCTCCCTGACCGTCGCGGAGAACCTGCGGCTCGCCGCCCCCGGCGGCGGCACCGGCCCCGCGCTCGCCGCGTACCCGGAGCTGGAGCGCCTGCTGGCGCACCGCGCCGGCACCCTCTCGGGCGGCGAGCAGCGGATGCTGGCCGTCGCCCGCGCGCTGCTTTCCCCCGCCCGGCTCGTCCTCCTCGACGAGCCGGGCCAGGGGATGTCGGCCGCGGTGGCGGCCCGTACGCACCAACTGCTCGGCGGGCTCGCCGCCACCGTCGTCGTCGCGGAGCAGAGCCTGCCGCCCGGCCTTGCGGCCGCGGCGACGGTGGTGCACGAACTCCGTCGCGGCAACGTGGTGTTCAGCGGCGAGCCCGCCGAAGCCGGGGCGCCGTGGCACACGGCCGCCCGCTGAGGAGGATCCGTCAGACGTGCAGCCGCTGGCCCGGCAGGATGACGTCCGGGTCGGCGCCGATGACGTCGCGGTTGGCCTCGTAGACCTCGCGCCACGGCGTGCCGTGCGCGTCGGCGATGCGGCTGAGCGTGTCGCCGGACCTGACGGTGTAGTTGCCGTCGCCGCGCTTCACCGGCTGCCGCTGCTGCTCGCCGCGGTCCGCCCGCGGCTCGGTACGCGGCTGCCCGGCGGGCTGCTCCTGCTCCTGCTGCTCGGGCTGCGCCACCGCGGGCGCCCCGCCCGACGCGCCGGCCTGGACGGAGCAGTGCGGCCAGGCGCCCCAGCCCTGCGCGGCCTGCACCTTGGTGGCGACGGCGATCTGCTGCTCCCGGCTGGCTTGGTCCGCGGTGGCCGCGTAGGCGTTGCCGCCGTACGCCTCCCAGGTGGAGGCGGCGAACTGCAGCCCGCCGTAGTACCCGTTGCCGGTGTTGATCGCCCAGTCGCCGCCGCTCTCGCACTGCGCGATGCGGTCCCACACCCCGCCGTCCGCGGCGCCCGCGGGCGCGGCTGCGGCGAGGAGCGCGAGGGGGGTGAGGAGCGCGGCGGCTCCGGTGACGACGGCGGCGTTCCGGCGCGTGCCGCGCATGCCGCGTGTGCTGCGTGTCCTGCTGGCGCTGATGGTGGTGCCTGCCTCACTGGTCGTACGGTCACTGCGGGTGGCGCGTATGTCGCCCTTCGGGAAAGGCATACGTTCCTCTCGGTGGACCCGGGTCCCCTGCCCGGGCGGTGCTCGGTGCACGCGGCGGCCGAATCTAGGCAGGCTTGTCGGGCGTAATCAACCAAGACCCCGTCATTCGAGGCCAGTTGCCGGTTACCGCGGGTATCGATCAATACCGGACAGGTCGCCGAGCCGGTCAAATCCGGCTTTGTCTGGCAAATCTTCGGTCGCGCTGTGGCTCGCCTCACGGCACCAACGGGCGTGATTCGCACATCAGTTGACCCACAGTGAGAATTTCCGGTCAACTCCCTACGGTCCGTACACCCCGTTCCGGCAATCGCCGCCCGGGGCGTGACTCCGCACACAGGTCGTCCGTTGTGCCCAGATGAACACGCACCACGACGACGAGGAGCGACTCGTGCCCCGCATGCTCGAAGTGAGCGACGCCGTACGCGCCGAGATCGGCGACGAGGAGGCGGACCGGCTCGTCGCCGGCGAGTCCGCCCCCGGCACGTACGACTGCACCTCCTGCCGCGCCCCCGGCGACACCGCGCAGGAGCAGACGAGCACCGTGCTCTTCGTGGGCGAGGAGACCGCGGTGCTCGCCTTCGCCCACGCCACCTGCATCCCCTCGCAGGTCGTCCCGGTCTCCGAGGACCAACTGCAGGGCGCCGTCCGCTCGATCACCGCGGACGAACGCCCCGCACCGGGGCACGCCCCGGCGCTCCCGCCCCTGGAGGCGCACGACCCCGCCGCCCTCGCGCCCGCGGTCTCCCCCGCGCCCCCGATCCCCGTCCCCGCCGGCGCCGCCGCCTCCCCCGCCGCGGCACCCGCCGCCCCGGCACCTGCAGGCGGCGACCACACCGAGGCGCAGGCCGTCCTGGGCGTCACCTGCGGGCTGGTGATGTGCGGCGACGACGCCCGCCCCGCGCTGGTCGTCGAGCCCACCGCGCCTGTCGTCCGGCCGGGCTCCGAGGGGCCGGGCGACGACTTCCTGCCGCTGCTCATCGAGGGCGGCTTCCTGCCCGTGATGGACATGGTCAAGCCCCCGGCGCCGGTGACCGGCTGGTCCGTGCTGCTCGTCGCCGGCCACCTGCACGCCGTGATGCAGCCCGGCACCGCGGGTCAGCCGCCGAGCGCCTGGTGGCAGGCGCACCAGCCGCTGCACGTCTCGGACGGCTGGCGGGCCGCCGCGGCGAAGGAGCAGGAAGTGCTGGTCTACGCCGCGCCCGCCGGGGCGATCGGGCGGCAGCCGCGCGAGGACCTGCTCGGCGAGGCGCTGACGCAGGCCGCCGCGCGCGGGCTGCTCGTCGGCGCGACGATGCCCCTCACCGGAACCTGATCCGAAACCCGAACGGAGCACCGGTACCTGATCGGAGCAACGCGTACCCGCATCCCTCCGTACCGCGCCTTCGTTGCACAAAGTGTGCACCGATACCACGCGATTCCCGGCATGCGCCCCGCCCACGAGCCCCGCGCGGCCGCCCGCCCCTCGGGGACGCCGATCTACGACGCCCTCTTCGCCGAGTACCGCCGGCTCTTCCGGGCGCTGCCCGGGGACCGCTCCGGCGAAGAGCAGCTCCGCTTCGACGCGATCATGAACTCCCGCCCGTCACTGCCGTCCACGGGGCGCCTGCGGTCACACTTCCACGTGCACCGCCACCGCGCCGCCGACGACTAGGCGGCCGCCCGGCCCGCCGCCCCGTGCCGCGTACGCCGCCAGGCGCGTACGCGGCACGCGCAGCCCCGGGGAGCCGGGGCCGCTACTTCTTGCGGCCCCGCTTCTCCCGCACGCGTACCGAGATGCGGATCGGGCTGCCCTCGAACCCGAACTCCTCGCGCAGCCGCCGCTCGATGAACCGCCGGTAGTTCGCCTCGATGAACCCCGAGGCGAAGAGCACGAACCGCGGCGGCCGGGTGCCCGCCTGGGTGCCGAAGAGGATCCGCGGCTGCTTGCCGCCGCGCACCGGGTGCGGCTGCCCGGCCACCAGCTCGCCGAGGAAGGCGTTGAGCCTGCCGGTCGGCACCCGCGTCTCCCAGCCCGCCAGCGCCGTCTCCAGCCCCGGCACCAGCTTCTCCATGTGCCGTCCGGTACGAGCCGAGACGTTGACCCGCGGCGCCCACTGCACCTGCACCAGGTCGCGCTCGATCTCGCGCTCCAGGTAGAAGCGGCGCTCCTCGTCCAGCAGGTCCCACTTGTTGTACGCGACGACCAGCGCCCGCCCGGCGTCGACGGCCATGGAGATGATCCGGGTGTCCTGCACGGTCAGCGTCTCGCCCGCGTCCACGAGGACGACCGCGACCTCCGCCTTCTCCAGCGCGGCGGCGGTGCGCAGCGAGGCGTAGTAGTCGGCGCCCTCCTGGAGGTGGACGCGCCGCCGGATGCCCGCGGTGTCGACGAAGCGCCAGGTCTTCCCGCCCAGTTCGATCAGCTCGTCCACCGGGTCCCTGGTGGTGCCCGCGACGTCGTCCACGACGACGCGGTCCTCCTTGGCGAGCTTGTTGAGCATCGACGACTTGCCGACGTTCGGCCGCCCGATGAGCGCCACCCGGCGCGGGCCGCCGAGCCCGCCGGCGAACGACTGCGCGGGCGCGTCCGGGAGCGCTTCGAGCACGGCGTCGAGCATGTCGCCGGTGCCGCGGCCGTGCAGCGCGGAGACCGGGTGGGGCTCGCCGAGGCCCAGCGACCACAGGTACGACGCCTCCGACTCGCCCGACTGCCCGTCGACCTTGTTGGCGCAGAGCACCACCGGCTTGCCGGCCCGGCGCAGCATCTTGACGACGGCCTCGTCGGTGTCCGTGGCGCCCGTCTGCGTGTCCACGACGAAGACCACCGCGTCCGCGGCCTCCACCGCGTACTCGGCCTGCGCCGCGACGGAGGCGTGGATGCCGAGGACGTCCTGCTCCCAGCCGCCGGTGTCGACCACCTTGAAGCGGCGGCCGGCCCACTCGGCCTCGTACGACACCCGGTCGCGGGTGACGCCGGGACGGTCCTCCACGACGGCCTCGCGGCGGCCGATGATGCGGTTCACCAGAGTCGACTTGCCGACGTTCGGCCGGCCCACGACGGCCACCACGGGCAGCGGGCCGTGCCCGGCCCGCGCCAGGTCGCCCTCGACCTCGTCGAGGTCGAAGCCCTCCTCGGCGGCCAGCTCCATGAACTCGGCGTACTCGGCGTCGCCCAGCTCCCCGTGCTCGTCGCCGTGGGCCGCGCCCTCCGGGCCCTCCTCCGGGGAGATGCCGGTCTCGCTCATCACGTTCCTCGTCCTTGCGTTCTCGGCCGCGTACGGCCCGGTCGGCCGGGCAGCGGCCTTCACGTCTGCTTCAGGGCACAGGCCCTAGCGGCCAGTGTCGCGCCTTGCGGCGGCCAGGTGCGCGGTCAGCCGGTCCTGGATGCGCAGCGTCGCCTCGTCCATCGCCTTGCGGGTGCGCCGCCCGTCGGGCGAGCCGGCCTGGAAGGGCTCGCCGAAGACGATGTCCACGTGCGAGCGGACCGGCGGCAGTGCCTTGACCACGCGGCTGCGCCGCTCCGCCGTGCCCAGCACCGCGACCGGCACCACCGGGGCGCCGGAGCGCACCGCGAAGTACGCGAGGCCCGCGCGGATCGAGGAGAAGTCGCCCTCTCCCCTGCTGCCCTCCGGGAAGATCCCGAGCACCCCGCCCTCGTCCAGCACGCCCAGCGCGCGGGTGATCGCACCCCGGTCGACCGTGGTGCGGTCGATGGCCACCTGGCCGATGTTGCGCAGGTACCAGCCGACGACCCCGACGAACGCCTCCTGCTTGATCAGGAAGTGCACGGGACGCGGCGAGGTACCCATGAGCAGCGGGCCGTCGACGTTGTGGGAGTGGTTCCCGGCCAGGATCACGGGCCCGCTCGCGGGCATCCGCCAGGCGCCCAGTATCCGCGGCTTGAAGTAGCCGTGCATGACGGGCGCGGACATCCGCCGCCCGACGAGCGCACCCCGTGTCTCCGGCACCGCGCCGGCCGGTTCTGTCACCGACCCTGCTGCTTCTCTTCGACGAGGGTCACGACGCACTGGATGACCTGCTCCAGGGTCAGCTCCGTCGTGTCCACCTCGATGGCGTCCGCGGCCTTGGCGAGCGGCGAGACCTTGCGGCCGGAGTCCGCGGCGTCGCGCCGGGCCAGCGCCGCCTGGGTGGCGGCCAGGTCGCGGGCCTCCTTGCCCTTCAGCTCGCCGCTGCGGCGCGCGGCCCGTACCTCCTCGGAGGCGGTGAGGAAGATCTTCAGATCCGCGTCCGGCAGCACCGTCGTGCCGATGTCCCGGCCCTCGACCACGATCCCGCCGCTCTTCGCGGCCTCGGCGGCGATCGACCGCTGCAGCGCGGTGATCCGCGACCGCACCTCCGGGACCGCGCTGACGGCGCTGACCGCGGCGGTGACCTCCTGGGTACGGATCGGGCCCGCGGCGTCCGCGCCGTCGACGGTGATGGTGGGCGTCCCCGGGTCCGTACCCGAGACGATCTGCGGCTTCTCCGCGGCGGCGGCGACCGCGGCGGCGTCGGCCACGTCCACCCCGTTGCCCAGCATCCACCAGGCGGCGGCCCGGTACTGGGCACCGGTGTCGAGGTAGCGCAGCCCGAGCCGGGCGGCGACGGCCCGGGACGTGCTCGACTTGCCCGTCCCTGCGGGGCCGTCGATGGCGACGATCACGGGGGCCCGCTGGGCCCTGGCAGCGCTGTCCACGGGGCGTACGACACCCTTCCTGAGGTCTACGACGAGGTGAAGCCGAACTTGTGCGGCACTAGGTTACTGCTACCTGTACGGGCCTTGTTCACTGCCTCAGCGGCCACCCGCGCTCCCGCAGCGCGGCGGTGAGCGCGTGCGCGGCCGGCGGCTCGACCATGAGCTGCACCCGCCCGGCCTGCTGGCCGGTGGCGTGCTCGATGCGGACGTCCTCGATGTTGACCCCGGCCGCGCCCGCGTCGGCGAAGATCCGGGCCAGCTCGCCCGGCCGGTCGCCGATGAGCACGGTGACGGTCTCGTAGTCCGCGGGGGCGGCGCCGTGCTTGCCCGGCACCCGCTCGCGGCCGGCGCTGCCGCGGCGCAGCACGTCCTCGATACCGGCCGCGCCGGTACGGCGCTTGGCGTCGTCGGCGGCCTGCAGCGCGCGCAGCGCGCGTACCGTCTCGTCGAGGTCGGCGGCGACCTCGGCCAGCACCTCGGCGACCGGGCCCGGGTTGGCGGAGAGGATGTCGATCCACATCGCCGGGTCGGAGGCCGCGATGCGCGTGACGTCCCTGATGCCCTGCCCGCACAGCCTGACCGCGGCCTCCTCGGCGTCCCGGAGCCGGGCGGCGACCATGCTGGAGACGAGCTGCGGGGTGTGCGAGACGAGGGCGACCGCGCGGTCGTGGGCGTCCGCGTCCATCACCACGGGCACGGCGCGGCAGAGCGCGACCAGCTCCAGCGCGAGGTTCAGCACCTCGGTGTCGGTGGTCTCCGCCGGGCTCAGCACCCAGGGGCGGCCCTCGAACAGCTCCGCGGAGGCGGCCAGCGGTCCGGAGCGCTCGCTGCCGGCCATGGGGTGGCTGCCGATGTAGCTGGAGAGGTCGCCGCCCAGCTCCTCCAGGGTGCGGCGGGGGCCGCCCTTGACGCTGGCGACGTCGAGGTAGCCGCGGGCGGCGCCGCGGCGCTGGGCGTCGGCGAGGGTGCGGCCGGTGAGCGCGGGCGGCACGGCGACGACGGCGAGGTCCACGGCCGCGGCGGGCGGCTGGTCGGTACCGGCCCCGAGGGAGGCGGCGGTACGGGCCTGGTCGGCGTCCTCGTCCTGGAGATGGACCGTGACACCTCTGCGGGACAGCGCCAGGGCGGCGGAGGTGCCGATGAGGCCGGTGCCGATGACGAGGGCGGTACGCACGGGCGCAAGGATACGCGGCGGCCGCCACGCGGGGCGCGGGGAGGCCGCCGCGGGCGGCGCCGGGGCCGTACGGGCCCGCGGCGTGCGGGCGCCGCGGGCCGTCGGCTGCTACGGGCGTACGGGTGCTACGGGCGTACGGGCCGGGCGGGCCGGGGCGTCAGAGCCCGACCTCCTTCATCAGCATCCCGACCTCGGTGTTGGTGAGCCGGCGCAGCCAGCCCGACTTCTGGTCGCCCAGCGCGATCGGGCCGAAGCGGGTCCGTACCAGCTTGTCCACCGGGAAGCCCGACTCGGCGAGCATCCGCCGCACGATGTGCTTGCGCCCCTCGTGCAGCACCACCTCGACCAGGTAGTTCTTGCCGGTGTTCTCCACCACCCGGAAGTCGTCCGCCTTGGCGTAGCCGTCGTCCAGCCGGATGCCGTTCTTCAGCCGCTTGCCCAGGTCGCGCGGGAGCGGGCCCTGGATCGCGGCGAGGTAGGTCTTCTTCACGCCGTAGCGGGGGTGGGTGAGGCGGTGGGCCAGCTCGCCGTGGTTGGTGAGCAGGATGATGCCCTCGGTCTCGGTGTCCAGCCGGCCGACGTGGAAGAGCCGGGTCTCCCGGTTGTCCACGTAGTCGCCGAGGTTCTGCCGGCCCTCCGGGTCGTCCATCGAGGAGACCACGCCGACGGGCTTGTTGAGCGCGAAGAAGAGATGCGACTGCGTGGCCACGGTCAGCCCGTCGACCTTGATCTCGTCCTTCTCCGGGTCGACCCGGAGCCCCTGCTCGGTGACGATGCGCCCGTTGACCTCGACCCGCGCCTGGTCGATCAGCTCCTCGCAGGCCCGCCGCGACCCCATGCCGGCCCGCGCCAGCACCTTCTGCAGCCGCTCGCCCTCGGGCTCGCCGAACGTCTTCGGCAGCGCGCGCTGCGGCTTGGTGTGCCGGGCTCTGGCCCGCTCCTCCAACTGCGCGTCGTACTCGCGCGAGCGCGCGGGCCGGGCGGGCGCGCCGCCGCGCCCCCGGCCCCCCTTCCCCGGGCCGCCCGGGCGCTCGCCCTGGGGGGCGCCGGACTTCTCGTACCGCCGCTCCTCCGGGCGGGGCCGTCCGCGCTCCTCGGAGCGGGGACGGCCCTGCCGGCGCTGTTGCGCGTCGCGCTTGCCGCCCGCCCCCCGGGAGTCGGAGCCCGAGGGCTTCCTGCTGTTCCTGCCGCCGCTGCTTCGCATCTACCGTCAGTCCGTTGGTTGGTCAGGTGTCGTCATCCACGTCGAACGACGGGACACCCTCCTGGGACTCGCCCTCCACCGCGTCCGCGTCCGGAAGGAACGGGGCCAGCTCGGGGAGCTCGTCCAGGCCACGCAGGCCCATCCGCTCCAGGAAGTAGTTCGTCGTCCTGTACAGGATCGCACCTGTTCCGTCCTCCGTGCCCGCCTCGGCGATAAGCCCGCGCTGGAGCAGCGTGCGCATGACGCCGTCGCAGTTGACTCCGCGGACGGCGGAGACGCGGGAGCGGGAGACCGGCTGGCGGTACGCGACGACCGCGAGGGTCTCCAGCGCGGCCTGGGTGAGGCGGGACTGCTGACCGTCGAGGACGAAGCCCTCGACGGCGGGCGCGTACGCGGCGCGGGTGTAGAAGCGCCAGCCGCCGGCGACGTGGCGCAGGTCGAAGCCGCGGCCCTGGACGGTGTACTCGTCGGACAGCTCGCGCAGGGCGTCGGTGATCTCGCGGGGGCGGCGCTCGAGCACCTTGGCCAGGTGCTCGGCGGTGACGGGCTCGTCGACGACCATGAGGACCGCTTCGAGGGCCGGGCGCAGCGGGAGTCCGGCGGTGGGGCTCGCCTCCGGCTCCTTCTCCGTTTCCGCGTTCGCCTCCTTCTCCGGTCCCTTCTCCGGTCCCTTCTCCGGCCGGCCGGACGCGGCCGCGGCCGGGGCTGCCGCGGCCGGGGCTGCCGCGGCCGGGGCTGCCGCGGCCGCCGTCTCCGGTACGCCGGCCGCCTCAGCCGCCTCCGGCACGTCCGCCACTGCGTCGCTCATCGCTCGTCCTCGCCTTCGCCTTGCTTCCCGCCGGCCGCGTCCTCGTCGCCGGGCGCCGTGTCGAACTCGTCGGTGACCACCGGCACCACATCCTCCTGCCCCGTCCACCGCACCGTCAGCGGCTCCAGCGCACCCTCCTGGTCGAGGGCCACGGCCCGCTCCCGGTACAGCTCCAGCAGCGCCAGGAAGCGGGCGACGACGGTCAGCGGGTCGGGGGCGTCGGCGATCAGCTCCTGGAAGCTGACCGAGCCGTGCTCGCGCAGCCGGGAGACGACGATCTGCGCCTGTTCCTGGACGCTGACGAGCGGGGCGTGGATGTGGTCGACGTAGACCTGAGGCACGGGCTTGGGCTGCATCGCCTTGACCGCGAGCCGGGCGAAGCCCTCCGGGCCGATGCTGATGACCACCTCGGGCAGCAGCTCCGCGTGGTGCGGCTCCAGCCCGACGGTGCGGGGGTGGCGCTGCGACTCCTCCTCCAGCCGGCGGTGGAAGATGCCCGCTATCTCCTTGTACGCGCGGTACTGCAGCAGCCGCGCGAAGAGCAGGTCGCGGGCTTCCAGCAGCGCGAGGTCCTCCTCGTCCTCGACCTCGGCGGCCGGCAGCAGGCGGGCGGCCTTGAGGTCGAGGAGGGTGGCGGCGACGACGAGGAACTCGGTGGTCTGGTCGAGGTCCCAGTCGGGGCCCATGGCGCGGATGTGGGCCATGAAGTCGTCGGTGACGCGGTGCAGGGAGACCTCGGTGACGTCCAGCTTGTGCTTGGAGATGAGCTGGAGGAGGAGGTCGAACGGGCCCTCGAAGTTGGCGAGCCGGACCCGGAAGGCACCGTCGTCGGGCTCGTCGCCGCCGCCGGTCTCGGTGCCGGGTTCGGGGCCGCTCTCGGGGTCGCCCACGGGGCGGGATCCGGCGGCGGGCTCCGGGGCGCTGACCGGTTCCGGTACGGGCCTGGGCTCGGGGTCGGGGTCGGACTCGGACTCGGGGTCCACGTCGGGTTCCGGGGCCGGCTCTGCCGCCGGGTCCGCGCCGCCGGGCCCCGCGGGTGCGGGCTCGGTCTCCGGCTCGGGGTCGGGCGCGCCCGGCGCCGGGCCCGGCTCGTCGGGCCGCGGAGCGGGGCCGGGGATGGGCACCGGCGGCCCCGGCACGGGCGCGGGCTCCGGCTGCGGCAGGGGCATCGGCTCGGGGTACGGCTCCCGCACCGGATCCGGTTCCACGGGCCGTGGCGCGGGCTTGGTGGGCGTCGCGGCGACCCCGGGGCCGCGACCGAGGGAGCGCCGGGCGGTGTGCGCCGGGCGCTGCGGGTCGTCGTGCCTGTCGTCCATCGCTCGCAGCGTATCGCTCGGAGCGGTGCCCGCCCGGTTGCCGTGAACGTCGGGGCGGCGCCCGGGTCGTCCGCTACGGGCCGCCGGAACCGCACCGGCCGGGACGTACGGGCGCGGGCGTCAGCGGCCGCGCAGGCGGCGTACGAGGATGCTCGCGTCGCCGCGCGACTCCAGGTCGGCCAGCACCACCGCGACGGCCTCGCGGACGATCCGGCCGCGGTCCACCGCGAGGCCGTGGTCGCCGCGGAGCACGAGCCTGGCGTGCTCCAGGTCCATCAGCTCCTCGGCGGAGACGTAGACCGTGATCTTCTCGTCGTGCCGCTCCCGGCCGCTCGGCCGGCGCGCCGCGCCGCGGCCCCGGCCGCGCCTGGGCTGGGCCGCCGCGGCCGAACCGCCGCTCTGCCGCGCGGACTTCGCCCGCGCCTGGGCGGCCGGCTCGCGCTCGCCCTGCCGGGCCCGGCCGCCGGGGGCGGCCTCGGTGCCGGCCTCCCGGCCGCCGTGCTCGGTCGCCTCGGGGTCCCGCCGGGCCGCGGGGGTGGTGGCCGCCGTGCGCTTGCCGCCGGGAGCCGCCGGTCCTGCCTCGCCGCCGGTGCCCGTACGGGCCCGCGGGTCCTCGCCCGCACCGCCGGAGCCGACCGCGTCGTCCGCGCCCGCCTCCTCGGCGTCCGCGCCGGACTCCGCCTCCTGACCCGCCGCGGCCTCCGCGTCGCCCTCGCGGCTCGGCGCGGGTACGCGCGGACTGCCGCCGGCCGCCTCGCCGTTGGCCCGCTGCCGGTCCGACTGCGGTGTGGACGACTGGAGCGCGGTCCCCCCGGTGGTACGGAAAAGCTCGTCGGCCCCGGGCAGGCTCACTCGGCGTGGCACCGGGCGAGCACCTCCCTGGCGAGCTGGCGGTAGGCGGCCGCGCCCACGGAGTTCGAGGCGTACGAAGTGATGGGCTCGCCGGCCACGGTGGTCTCGGGGAACCGGACGGTGCGCCCGATGACCGTGTGGTAGACGTGGTCGTCGAAAGCCTCGACGACGCGCGCCAGCACCTCGCGGCTGTGCACCGTCCGCGAGTCGTACATCGTGGCGAGGATGCCGTCCAGCTCCAGGTCGGGGTTGAGCCGCTCCTGGACCTTCTCGATCGTCTCGGTGAGCAGCGCGACGCCGCGCAGCGCGAAGAACTCGCACTCCAGCGGCACGATCACCTTGTGCGCCGCGGTCAGCGCGTTGACCGTGAGCAGACCCAGCGACGGCTGGCAGTCGATGACGACGTAGTCGTACTCGGGCAGCAGCGGCTTCAGCGCGCGCTGCAGCGTCTGCTCCCGCGCCACCTCGCTCACCAACTGCACCTCGGCGGCGGAGAGGTCGATGTTGCTGGGCAGCAGGTCCATGTTGGGCACCGCCGTCTTGAGCAGCACCTCGTCGGCCGACATACCCCGCTCCATGAGCAGGTTGTAGACCGTGAGGTCCAGCTCCATCGGGTTGACCCCGAGGCCGACGGAGAGCGCTCCCTGCGGGTCGAAGTCCACGAGCAGCACGCGGCGGCCGTACTCGGCCAGCGCCGCGCCCAGGTTGATGGCCGACGTGGTCTTGCCGACGCCGCCCTTCTGGTTGCACATGGCGATGACCTTCGCCGGGCCGTGGTCGGTGACCGGGCCCGGGATGGGGAAGTACGGCAGCGGGCGGCCCGTGGGACCGATGCGCTCCCGGCGCTGCCGGGCGGCGTCCGGGGCGAGGGTCGCGGCGTACTCGGGATCCGGCTCGTAGTCAGCGTCCGGATCGTAGAAGTGACCTTCTGACAGGTCCTCGAAGTCGGAGGTGGCGGACGCGGCGAGTCGTGTGGTGTCCTCGCCGCCGCTCTGGCTGCCGGTCATGGCGTTCACGTGATGACCGTCCATGCTCTGGTATACGTTTCCGCCCTGGTGTGCGTGTGCCGAGAAGGTGTGGACGGCGACGGAGCCGACAGGCGCCTCCACCCCCGAGGAGCCGTGGCCCCGCGCAGGCGTGCCTGGACGACCACCCCCGGGAGCAAATGTCGACTCATTCACAAGTCGTCCTACCTCCTTGGTGACCAGGGCACTTCTCGATTGGTCAGCGTGGCACCATGCCGACGATTGGCGACTCTATGGCGTGTCGGGGTCCCTCAGCAACACAATCCCGCAGACAGAGCACGATGTGTCAGGTGTGGAACACCACTTCGGGCGCCCTGTGCGGCAGTACGGCGGCCGGCCGAACCGCTGGTGACAAGGTTCGGCCGGTGAACCGGAGTTGACAGTGTCGCCGATGTGGTCGACGTGCCGCGCACCTGCGCGAAATCAGCCAAGTACGCGCGCGAGTTCGGTCGCCGGAAGACCGTGCGCTTCCGCTACGGGACCGTAAACGACCTGGCCTTCGTGGGTGTTGAGGCCGAGCGCGAGCGCCGGATCGGCGCGCAGCGCGGCCCGCCAGCCGAGGTCGGCGACCTTGACGATGTACGGGAGCGTGGCGTTGGTCAGCGCGTACGTGGACGTGTTGGGTACCGCACCGGGCATGTTGGCGACGCAGTAGAAGACCGATTCGTGCACCCGGAAAGTCGGCTCCGCGTGCGTGGTCGGACGCGAATCCGCGAAGCAGCCGCCCTGATCGATCGCGATGTCGACAAGGACACTTCCCGGCTTCATCCGCGACACCAGCTCGTTGTCGACGAGCTTGGGCGCCTTCGCGCCCGGAATGAGCACCGCGCCGATCACCAGGTCGGCTTCCACGACCGCCTGCCCGAGGGCGTAGGCGTTGGAGGCGAGGGTGCGCACCTTCGTGCCGAAGACCTTGTCCGCCTCGCGCAGCTTGCGCACGTCGGTGTCGAGCAGCGTGACGTGGAAGCCCATGCCGACCGCGATCTGCGTGGCGTTCCAGCCGGAGACGCCGCCGCCGATCACGACCGCCTGCCCGGGCATCACGCCGGGCACGCCGCCCGGCAGCACACCGCGGCCGCCCTGCGAGCGCATCAGGTGGTACGCGCCGACCTGGGGCGCGAGCCGGCCGGCGACCTCCGACATCGGGGCGAGCAGCGGCAGTTGCCGGTCGGCCGTCTCCACCGTCTCGTACGCGATGGCGGTGGTGCCGGACTCCAGCAGCGCGTCGGTGCACGGGCGGGAGGCGGCGAGGTGGAGGTAGGTGAAGAGCACCTGGCCCTTGCGGAGGCGGTGGTACTCCTCCGCGATCGGCTCCTTGACCTTCAGCACCAGGTCCGCCGCGGCCCACACCGCGTCGGCCGTGGGCAGGATCTCGGCCCCGGCCGCGACGTACTCCTCGTCGGGGATGGACGAGCCGACGCCCGCGCCCTGCTCCACGACGACCTCGTGGCGGTGGCGGACCAGCTCGTGGACTCCGGCGGGCGTGATGGCCACCCGGAACTCGTTGTTCTTGACCTCGCGTGGAATGCCGACCTTCACGATGGATCACGGTCCTTGGGGTGAGGGAACTCGTCAGGCCCCGGTGGGGGTGCCCGCCGCGGCTTGGTCATTCTTAATGAAGGAATCCTCTGAGTCCAGCCTTTGAAACAGGCAGATTTCTGTGATGTGTCGATGGATTCACAGGTCTGCGGCGGCCGGTCTGGCCGCCGGCCCTGCCTTCCGGCCCTCGCCGGCGGCGGGCTCGGTGCCCTCCGCGGAGACGGTCCCGGCGGCGGCCTCCACGGGCTGCGGCACGGGTTCCGCGGAGTCCTCCGGAACGGCCGCGGGGCCGGTCCCGGGGGCACGCTCCCCGTCGTCCCGAGCGTCACCGGCCGCACTCTCCGGCCCGTCGGCGGGCTCCGGTACGGGCTCCGCGGCGGACCCGGCGGCGGGCGCGGACTCGGGCTCGGGCGCCGGCCCGGGCTCGGGCTCTTCCGCACGTTCCGCTTCCGCTTCCGCCTCCGCTACGGCCACGGCGGCGGCCCGCATCGCGGCTGCCTCCGGTACCTGCTCCACCAGCCGCCCAGCCGCCGCCCGGTGCAGCTCCGCGGCCTCCGGATCGCCCACCTCGTCGACGAGGTCCGCCAGCCGCAACTGCACCGCCGCCCGCAGCGCCGTGTCGCCCGAGAGCCGCGCCGCGTCCACCGCGCGCGTACAGGTCCTGATGGCCTCCCGCGGATGCCCCGCGTACTGCTGCACCCGCGCCACCTCCCCCAGCGCCCGCGCGTGCCCGCCGGCGTCCCCGAGCCTGCGGTGGGCCGCCGCCGCCGCGCGCCACTCGCGCAGCGCCCAGCTCCAGGCCCCGGCGTACGTGTGCACCGCGCCCAGCCGTGCCCGCAGCCGCGCCTCGTCGGCCAGCTCGCCGCGCGTCTGCCGCAGCGCCAGCGCCCGCCCGAACCAGTCCGCCGCCCGGCCCCAGTCCCGCAGTTCCTGGTACGCCGCCCCCACCGACTCCAGCGCCCGCCCCACCGGCTGCGGGTCCCGCACCTCGCGCGCCGCCGCCAGCGCCCCCCGGTACCGGCCCAGCGCCTCGTGGGGCCGCTCCGCGCGCAGGTCCAGATCGCCGAGGTTGAGCAGCGCCGCCGCCTTCTCCCACACCAGCCCGCGCCGCTCGGCGACGCCGAGCACCAGCTCGTGCAGCCGGTACTGCTCGGGCGCCGCCTCCGCCTCGCCCCGGTGCGCCCCGAGGGCCCGCGACAGCGCGGCCACCAGCCGCCGCGCCAGCGTGTCCAGCTCCCCGTCGGCGACCGCGATCCTGGCCGCCGCCAGCAGCGAGGGCAGCCGGCTGCGCAGCCACGCGGCGGCGGCCTCCGGCGACGGGAAGCGCAGCGCCCGCGGCAGCCCCGCGAGCCGGGTGTGCACCGCGGATCCCGCGGGTTCCGTGACGGCGCGGCAGGACTGCAGCAGGCGTACGTACCGCTCCAGCATCCGGGCCCGCGCGAGCAGCGTCTCCTCCCGGCCCACGCCCGCCTCCAGCGCCCCGCGCAGCAGCGGCTGCAGACAGCCGGGCACCTCGTACTGCGTGAGGTTCGCCTGGTCCGGCTGCGGCACCTCGCGCAGCAGGCCCTGGCCCGCGCAGTCGGCGAGCGTGGTGCGGGCCGCGGCGACGGTGCAGCCGGCGAGCGCGGAGGCGGAGTGGGCGTCGACGACGCCCGCGGGCGCCAGCGGCAGCAGCCGCAGCAGTTGCGCGACGGACGGCGGCAGCGATTCGTATACGAGCCGGAACGCCCGCGCCAGCGCCTTCGGCCCGGACGGCCGCCCGGCGGACCCCTCGGTGCTGTCGCCCTTGCGGCGCAGCTCCCGTACGGCGTCGGCGACGCACGCTTGCGGGTGGCCGGCGAGCCAGCCGCCGGCGAGCACCAGCGCCGCGGGGTGCCCGGCGCACTCCTCGGCCAGCACGTGCGTGGCCTCGGGGTCGCAGGCGATGCGCGTCTCCCCCGCGTACGAGGCGATCAGCGCCAGTGCCGCCGCGGGCTCCAGCCCGCCCAGGGTGCACGGGCGGACGTCGGGCACGCCCTTGAGCGGGCCCTCGGCGACGGCCACGACGAGGCAGTCACGGGACTCCGGGACCAGTTCGAGCAACTGCTCGGGGGCGGTGACGTCGTCGACGACGAGCAGCGCGGAGCGCTCGGCCAGCGCGGCGCGCAGCTCCCCGGCGAGGTGGTCGGGGCCCGCACCGGCGACCGGTGGGACGCCGAGGGCGTCGAGGAGGTCGCGTACGGCCCGCTCCAGCGGCACCGCCTCGCCGCCCGGTCCCGAGAGCCGCGCGGTGTGCACGCCGCCCGGGTAGTCGGCGGCGACGCCGCGGGCCAGCTCGGCGGCGAGCGCGCTGCGCCCGGAGCCCGGCCGCCCGGCGATGAGCAGCACCCGGCTGCGCGGGGCGGGGCGGCCGGCGAGGGTGTCGAGCCCGGCGCGGGCGATGTCGGCGCGCAGGGCGTCGAGCTCGCGGGTCCTGCCGACGAACCGGTGGGGGGCGGCCTGTTCCGTCACGCCGCGAGCGTAATTCACCCAGCGTGAAGGCCGGGTCACGTGACGGCACATGGCCGAACGCCGGAACGTAAATCACCGCATCGGATCAACCGCCCGGCAGCCCCCCACCTGCGCGGTTCAGGGCGTGAACGGGCGGGCCGGCCAGGGGGCGTTCGCCGGGCGCAGCGTGTCGAGACCGCCGTCCGCGCGAGCCGCCTGGAGCGCCAGCACGCCCAGCATCAGGCAGTTGTTGTGCAGGTCCCCGGCGAGGGCGCCGCGCACCAGATCGGCCACCGGCACGCGGTCGATCATGAGGTCCAGCTCCTCGCCGTGGGCGGCGTAGCGCTCCCCTTCCGCCTCGGTCACCCCGCGGGCGAGGAAGACGCGCACGGCCTCGTCGCAGCCGCCCGGGGTGGTGTAGACGTCGACGAGCACGCGCCAGTCGTCGGCCCTGACGTGCGCCTCCTCGTACAGCTCGCGCTGGGCGGCGTTCAGCGGGTTCTCGCCCGGAACGTCGAGGAGTCCCGCCGGGATCTCCCAGAGCTTGTGCCGTACGGGGTGGCGGTACTGGTTGAGCACCAGCACGCGGTCCTCGTCGTCGAGGGCGAGGATGGCGACCGAGCCGGGGTGGACCTGGTAGTCGCGGCGGGCCACGGTGCCGTCGGGCATCACCACGTCGTCCGTGCGCACGGACGTCTTGGCGCCCTTGAACGGCGTCTCGGAGGCGACGATCTTCCACTCGGCCGCGGTGTCCTTCATCTGCTCCGCCATCACTTGCCCCCCTCGCGCACGACGGCCACCGGCTTCTGCGCACCCGCGTGCCCGCCGTGCGGGCCGGCCTGCTGCTGCACGCCGCCCTGCTGCTGTGCTCCGGTCTCCTTGCCCGCGTCCTGCCCGGCCGCCTCGTGCCTGGCGACGGCGGCCTTCAGCAGCCCGGCGAAGAGCGGGTGCGGCCGGGTGGGCCGCGAGCGCAGCTCGGGGTGGGCCTGGGTGGAGACCAGGTACGGGTGCACCTCGCGCGGGTACTCCACGAACTCCACCAGCTTGTTGTCCGGGGAGGTGCCGGAGAACGAGAGGCCGGCCTTCTTCTCCAGCTCGCTGCGGTAGGAGTTGTTCACCTCGTAGCGGTGGCGGTGGCGCTCCTCGACGTACGGCTGGTCCGCGTACGCCTCGCGTACCACCGAACCCTCCGCCAGCTTGGCCGGGTAGAGGCCCAGGCGCATCGTGCCGCCCATGTCGCCCTCGCCCGCGACGATGTCGAGCTGCTCCTCCATGGTGGAGATCACCGGGTCGGTGGCGGCCTGGTCGAACTCCGTGGAGTTCGCGCCCCCCATGCCCGCGAGGTTCCGCGCCGCCTCGATGACGATGCAGTGCAGGCCGAGGCAGATGCCGAGCAGCGGCACCCGGTTCTCCCTGGCGTAGGTGATAGCGCCGATCTTGCCGTCCACGCCGCGCTCGCCGAAGCCGCCGGGGACGACGATGCCGTCCACGTCCGCGAGGTGGTTGCGGGCGCCCTGGGGCGTGCGGCAGTCGTCGGACGTGACCCATTTGATCTTGGCGCGGGCGTTGTTGGCGAAGCCGCCGGCGCGGATCGCCTCGGTGACCGACAGATAGGCGTCGGGCAGGTCGATGTACTTGCCGACGAGCGCGATGGTCACCTCGTGCGCCGGCTCGTGCACGCGCCGCAGCAGGTCGTCCCACTCGGTCCAGTCCACGTCCCGGAACGGCAGGTCCAGCTTGCGGACGACGTACGCGTCCAGGCCCTCCGCGTGCAGCACCTTGGGGATGTCGTAGATCGACTTGGCGTCGATGGCGGCAACGACGGCGGCCTCGTCGACGTCGCACATGAGCGAGATCTTCCGCTTGATCGCCGCCGGCACCTCGCGGTCCGCGCGCAGCACGATCGCGTCCGGCTGGATGCCGATGCTGCGCAGCGCGGCGACCGAGTGCTGGGTCGGCTTGGTCTTCAGCTCGCCGGACGGGCCGATGTACGGCAGCAGCGAGATGTGGACGACGAACACGTTGTCCCGGCCGACCTCGTGCCGCACCTGGCGGACGGCCTCCAGGAACGGCAGCGACTCGATGTCACCGACGGTGCCGCCGACTTCCGTGATCACCACGTCCACGTCGTCGGAGGACATGCGGCGGATCCGGGACTTGATCTCGTTGGTGATGTGCGGGATCACCTGCACCGTGTCGCCCAGGTACTCGCCGCGGCGCTCCTTGGCGATCACCGAGGAGTAGACCTGGCCGGTGGTGACGTTCGCCGAGCCGTCGAGGTCGACGTCGAGGAAGCGCTCGTAGTGCCCGATGTCGAGATCGGTCTCGGCACCGTCGTTGGTGACGAAGACCTCGCCGTGCTGGAAGGGGTTCATGGTGCCGGGGTCGACGTTCAGATACGGGTCGAGCTTCTGCATCGTGACCCGCAGCCCGCGCGCCTTGAGCAGGGCACCCAGGCTGGAGGCGGTGAGCCCCTTGCCGAGCGAGGAGGCGACGCCTCCCGTGACGAAGATGTGCTTTGACGTCGTGGATGGCATGGCCAAGAGGGGCTCCCGTGGTCGCTGATGAGGTGCGTGGCGGGGTGCCCCAGATCGAGGTGGGTCGCTCGGCGAGCGCCGCCGCCACATGCCCGGCCGGCCCTCCGCTCCACGGGCTACCAGGGTATCAGTGATCCCCTGGTCACCGCCCGCGGCCGACCGCCGTTCGTCCGCCCGACCCGATCGGGCGAAGGGGAATCCGCGACCGTGGCGCACGCGCGCACGCGAAGGCTTTATCCTCTGCGGAACGCACTTCTAGCTGGAGAGGCACGTGGCCGGGCGGATCGAGGACTACGCACTTTTGGGCGACATGCAGACGGCAGCGCTCGTCCGTCGCGACGGCACGGCCGACTGGCTCTGCCTGCCCCGGTTCGACTCCCATGCGGTGTTCGCCGCCCTACTGGGGACCGAGGAGCACGGCTTCTGGCGCCTCGGTCCCGCGTACGCCCCGGAGTCCTGCCCGCCGCCCGCCACCCGGCGGCGCTACCGGGGCGACTCGCTGGTGCTGGAGTCCGAGTGGGACACCCCGCGCGGCACGGTCCGGCTGATCGACTTCATGCCCCCGCGCGACGGCGCCTCGCCGCAGCTCATCCGCATCGTGGAGGGCGTCACGGGCCGGGTGCCGATGCGCTCCGCGCTGCGGATGCGCTTCTCCTACGGCCGGATCGTGCCGTGGGTGCACCAGACCGAGGACGGCCGCACCGTCGGCGTCGCCGGTCCCGACTCGGTGTGGCTCGACGCCCCGGTGCCGACGTACGGCCGGGACCTCACCACGTACTCCGACTTCACCGTCGGCCCGGGCGACCGGCTTGCGTTCGCGATCAGTTGGCAGCCCTCGCACCGCGAGCCGCCGCAACCCGCCGACCCCGAGGCGTCGCTCACGGCCACCGAGGACTTCTGGCAGGAGTGGACCGACCACTGTACGTACCACGGCCCGTACCGGCACGCGGTGATCCGCTCGCTGATCACGCTCAAGGCCCTGACGTACGAGCCGACCGGCGGCATCGTCGCCGCGCCCACCACCTCGCTGCCCGAGGACATCGGCGGCGTGCGCAACTGGGACTACCGCTTCACCTGGCTGCGCGACGCCGCCATCACGCTGTCGTCCCTGCTGCGCACCGGGTACCACGAGGAGGCCCGCGCCTGGCGCGAGTGGCTGCTGCGCGCGGTCGCGGGCGACCCGGAGAACCTGCAGATCATGTACGGCATCGCCGGCGAACGCGAGCTGGGCGAGTCGGAGCTGGACTGGCTGCCCGGGTACGAGGAGTCCCGCCCGGTGCGGGCCGGCAACGGCGCGGCGGGGCAGTTGCAGCTCGACGTCTACGGCGAGGTCGTCGAGGCGCTGCACCTCGCGCACATGACGGGCCTCGCCCGCAACGACTACGCCTCGCTGCTGCAACTGAAGATGATCCGCTGGGTCGAGGAGAACTGGGACCGCCCCGACGAGGGGCTGTGGGAGGTGCGCGGCCCGCGCCGGCACTTCGTCCACTCCAAGGTGATGACCTGGGTCGCCGTCGACCGCACCATCAAGCTCATCGAGTCCGGCGAGGTCGACGGCCCGCTGGAGCGCTGGCAGCGGCTGCGCGACGACATCCACCGGGACGTGTGCGAGAAGGGCTACGACCGGCAGCGCAACACCTTCACGCAGTCCTACGGCTCGCAGGAGCTGGACGCCTCGCTGCTGCTGATCCCGCAGGTCGGCTTTCTGCCGCCGGACGACAAGCGCGTCATCGGCACCATCGAGGCCATCCAGCGCGAGCTGGGTACCCCCGACGGCTTCATCCGCCGCTACCCGACCGCGGGCGACGAGACGGGCAGCGACGGGCTGCCGGGCGACGAGGGGGCGTTCCTCGCCTGCTCGTTCTGGATGGCGGACGACCTGGCGATGATCGGCCGGGTGCAGGAGGCGCGGCAGTTGTTCGAGAAGCTGCTGGCGCTCCGGAACGACCTGGGGCTGCTCGCGGAGGAGTGGGACCCGCGGCTCCAGCGCCAAGTGGGCAACTTCCCGCAGGCGTTCAGCCACGTGCCGCTGATCGACACGGCGCTGCGGCTCAGCGCGTCGGGGGCGTACGGGTAGCGCCCGGCGGGCGCGCGGAAGCGCGGCGGCGGTGCGGAGTGCCCCGACGCGCTTCCGGCGGTCCGGGGCCTCGCACCTCGCGGGGCGTCACGCCTCGTACGTCATCAACTCGTCGTAGATCGACAGGACCTGGGTGACGGTGTCGTCCTCCGTCGGCCAGGTGCCGGCCTGGGCGCGGCCCGCGGCGGACAGGGCCGCGCGGTGGCCCGGGTCGTGGAGCAGGGCCGCCACCGCGTCGGCGAGCGCGCGGGCGTCCCCGTACGGGACCAGCTCGGCCGCGTCGCCGACGAGTTCCGGGACGCCGCCGACCGCCGTGGCCACCAGCGGGGCGCCCGCGTGCAGCGCCTCCTGGGCCAGCACCGGGCGCGCCTCCCACGGGCTGGAGAGCACCGCGACGTCCGCGGCGGCCAGCAGCCGGGGCAGGTCGTCGCGGCGGCCCAGGAGCCGTACGGGCAGCTTCTCGGCGTCGATACGGCGCTGCAGCCGCCCGCGGGCAGGGCCCTCGCCGGCGACCGCGAGCAGCGGCTGCTCGGGCAGCGCCCGCCACATGCGGGCGGCCTCCAGCAGCGGTTCGTGGGTGCCGTACGCGTCGAGCGGGGCGGCGGTGAGCACCAGGGGCCGGTCCGGGGCGCCGAGTTCCGCGCGCACCTGCTGCCTGCGCAGCGCGGCGCCGTCGCCGCCCGGGTGCGGGTGGGGGTGGCGGGGCGCGGGGACGGCGATGGGCGCGAGCCGCGCGTCGCGGGCGCCGCGGCGGCGGGCGCCGTCGACGAGGTCGGTGGTGGCGCCGAGGACGACGCGGGCGGAGCGGGACACCCGTCGTTCGAGGAGCGGCATCATCCGGCCCCGTACCCCGTCCGGGTGGTGCCTGGTGTGCCAGGTGACGACCAGCGGCCGGCGCTGGCCCAGGATCGTCGAGCACGCCATCAGCCCGCACTGCAGGCCGTGCGCGTGGACGAGGTCCGCGCCGGCGCAGGCCGCGCGCAGCGTGGTGGCCGTGCAGAGCGGCGCGGTGGCCAGCCCGCCGCGCTCGGGAAGCCGGGCGACGAGGGCGCCGGCGGCGGCGAAGCCGTAGCGCTCGGCGGCGGCCGGCGTCGCGACCACCGTGACCCTGATGCCCCGGGCCACCAACCCGGCCGCCAGCGAGCGCACATGGACACCGCTGCCGCCCTCGCCACGGCCGACGAGCTGCACGGCGTGCAGCGCGGTCGGGCCGTGGGGCGGTGCGGGGGTGCTGCTCACTGGGCCGGAACTCCTGTCCGTGGCGTCGCAGGGCCTGCCCAGGATGCCACTCCCAGGGAGCGGCCGGGCCCGGCTCGGCGCCGTCAACCGCTCTGTACGGGCGTACAGGTCAGACATGCACCACCCTTCCGGGCGATGCCCCGCACGTCCGTCGTGCGCCGGTACGACCCGCGAAGGGGGCGGACAGCACGGTGCATTCCGCCCAACCACCTCGATAGACGCATCCCGCACGAGCCGGGTTGCCTCACGGCACCCGTTCGGCCCACACGCGGTCTCACGTCACCTGCTTAGTCCCAGGTCACACAGACACCGCCGGGCGGCCCGCGCGCTACTCCGCCCCCGCGCGGGCCGCCGCGAGCAGTTCCTCGGCGTGCGCGCGGGCCGTCTCGGAGTCCTCCTGGCCCGCCAGCATCCGCGACAGCTCCCGCACCCGCGCCTCGCCGTCCAGGACCGTCACACCGCTGCGGGTGACCGCGCCGTCGCTGGTCTTCTCCACCAGCAACTGCCGGTCGGCGAAGGCCGCGACCTGCGGCAGGTGCGTCACCACGACGACCTGCGCGCCGCGCGCCAGCCGCGCGAGCCGGCGGCCCACCTCGACCGCCGCCTTGCCGCCGACGCCCGCGTCGACCTCGTCGAAGAGGTAGGTCGGCACGGGGTCGGAGCCGGCGAAGACCACCTCGACCGCCAGCATCACGCGCGACAGCTCGCCGCCCGAGGCGCCCTTGGCGATCGGCCGCGGCGGTGCGCCGGGGTGCGGGGCGAGCAGCAGCTCGGCCTCGTCGACGCCCGTGGGCCCGTACGCGACGTTCCTGCCGCCGATCTCAAGACCGTCGGCGTCCGCGGCGACCTCGGTGCGGCGCAGGTCGACCGTCACCCGCGCGTGCGGCATCGCCAGCTCGGTCAGCTCGTCGGTGACGGCGGCGCCGAAGCGCTCCGCCGCGTCGCCGCGCGCCTCGGTCAGCGCCTCCGCCAGCAGCGCCAGCTCGCCGCGCAGGGCGTCGCGCTCGGCGGTCAGCTCCCCGATGCGCTCGTCGTCGCCGTCGAGTTCCGCGAGCCGGGCGGCGCCCGCCTCGGCCCAGGCGAGGACCGCGGAGACGCTGCCGTCGCCGGCCTCTCCCCCGGCCGCGGCGGGCTCGTGGCCGTACTTGCGGGCGAGGTGGGTGAGGACCGAGCGGCGCTCCTCCACCGCGGCGAGCCGCAGCGGGTCGGCGTCGATGCCGTCGCCGTACGCGGCCAGCTCCTGCGCGACGTCGCCGAGGAGGATGCCGACCTCGGTGAGCCGGTCGGCGAGCCCGGCGAGCGCCGGGTCGTGGGTCCGTACGGCCGCCAGGGCGCGCTGTGCGCCCGCGACGAGCGTGCCGGCGTCGACGGCCTCGGAGTCCGCCGGGTCGCCCGCGAGCGCGGCGTGTGCGGCGGCGGAGCCGGCGGCCAGCGCCTCGGCGTGACCCAGCCGTTCGGCCTCGGCGGCCAGCTCGACGTCCTCGCCGGCCCGCGGCTCCGCCCCGGCGACCTCGTCGAGCCCGAAGCGCAGCAGATCCGCCTCCTGCAACCGCTCACGCGCGCGGGTGATGATCTCGTCCAGCTCGGCGCTGACGGCGCGCAGCCTGCGGTACGCCGCCGAGTACTTGGCCAGCGGGGCTGCGACCGCGTCGCCCGCGTACCTGTCGAGGGCCTGCCGCTGCCGCGCGGGCTTCAGCAGCCCCTGCTGGTCGGTCTGCCCGTGCACGGCGACGAGGTCCTCGGCCAGTTCACCGAGGAGCCCCACGGGGACGCCGCGGCCGCCCAGGTGCGCCCGGGAGCGGCCTTCCGCCGAGACGGTACGGCTGATGAGCAGGGCGCCGTCGTCCAGCTCGGCACCGGCGTCCTCGGCCCGTACCGCCGCGGGCGAGCCGTCGCCCACGGCGACCCGGCCCTCCACGACGGCGGACTTGGCGCCGATGCGTACGAGCGCGGCGTCGGCGCGCCCGCCGAGCAGCAGCCCGAGGCTGGTGACGACCATGGTCTTGCCGGCGCCGGTCTCGCCCGTCACGGCCGTGAAGCCGGGCGACAGCTCGACGACCGCGTCGTCGATGACGCCCAGGGACTGGATCCGCATCTCCTCCAACACGGTACGACCATACGAGGTTCCGGCACCGCGTCGCGAGGGGCGTCGTGATCAGGATCCGGACCGGCGGCGCGACCGGGCCGTGCCGCCGGGCCCCGGGGGCGGGCCGAAGGACCGTGCGTGGGACGGGCCGCGCGTCAGTTCGGCGCCCCGCGCCAGCCCGCCACCGGCAGCGCGAACTTGGCCACCAGCCGGTCCGTGAACGACGCGTGGTGCAGCCGCGCCAGCCGCACCGGGACCGCGCCGCGGCGCACCTCGACGCGCGCCCCGGAGGGCAGGTCGACGGTGCGGCGTCCGTCACACCACAGCACGCCGTGCTGGTTGTTCGGCTGCACCTCCACCGCCAGGATGGAGTCCGGGGACGTCACGAGCGGCTTGGCGAACAGCGCGTGGGCGCTGATCGGGACCATCAGCAGCGCCTCCACCTCGGGCCACACGACGGGCCCGCCGGCCGAGAAGGCGTAGGCGGTCGATCCCGTCGGCGTCGCGCAGACGACGCCGTCGCAGCCGAAGCGGGAGACGGGCCGGCCGTCGACCTCGGTGACGACTTCGAGCATCCGCTCGCGGGCGGCCTTCTCGACGGACGCCTCGTTGAGCGCCCAGTCGGCGTGCACGGTCCTGCCCTCGTTCCGTACGAGGACGTCGAGCGTCATCCGCTCCTCGACCTCGTACTCCTTGGTCACCACGCGGTCCACGACCTTGTCGAGGTCGTCCCGCTCGGCCTCGGCGAGGAAGCCGACGCGGCCGAGGTTGACGCCGAGCATCGGCACGCCGGACTTGCGGGCGAAGGCGGCGCCGCGCAGCAGCGTGCCGTCGCCGCCCAGCACGATCAGCAGCTCGCAGTCGTCCATCACCCCGGGGCCCGCGTCCACCAGCTCCGTCTCCGGCGGCAGCGGCAGGTCGGCGGCCTCGCCGGCGAGCGCGCGCACGCCGACGCCGGAGCGCAGCAGGCCGCGCACGACCAGCTCGGCGCTGCGGATCGCCGCGGGCCGGCCGGTATGGGCGAGCAGGAACACGGTGCGGTCTGTCATCGGGGCCCCTCCGCCACGGCACGTGCCACGTCCGCCGGGTCGAGCGCGGGCGCCCCGGCGCGCAGCCACAGAAAATATTCGACGTTTCCCTTCGGCCCGGGCAACGGGCTGGCCGTCACACCGAGCACCCCCAGCCCGAGCGCCGCGCCCTGCTCCGCGACCCCGCGCACGGCCTCGGCGCGCAGCTCCTCGCTGCGCACCACGCCGCCACTGCCCAGGCGTTCCTTGCCGACCTCGAACTGCGGCTTGACCATGAGCACGAGATCCGCGCCGGCCGTGGCGCAGCGCACCAGCGCGGGCAGCACGAGCCCGAGCGGGATGAACGACAGATCGCCGACGACGAGTTCGGCGGGCTCGCCGCCGAGGTGGCCGAGGGTCAGCTCGCGGACGTTCGTACGGTCCCGGACGGTGACCCGCTCGTCGCTCTGCAGCTTCCACGCGAGCTGCCCGTAGCCGACGTCCACGGCGACGACGTGCGCGGCGCCCGCGCGCAGCAGCACGTCGGTGAAGCCGCCGGTGGAGGCGCCGGCGTCCAGGGCGCGGCGGCCGGCGACGCGCAGCCCGAGGGGCTCGAACACCGCGAGCGCGCCGGCGAGCTTGTGGCCGCCGCGGGAGACGTAGTCGGGGTCGGCGTCGTCGGGGACGACGACGACGGCGGCGGACGTCTCGACCTGGGTGGCGGGCTTGCTGGCGACCAAGCCGCCGACGGTGACCCGGCCCGCGGCGATGAGCCGCCCGGCGTGCTCGCGCGAGCGGGCCAGCTCGCGGCTCACCAGCTCGGCGTCGAGCCGGCGCCGCCGGGCACCGCTCACGGGTTCCCCCGCCGGTACGGCGCGGGGTGGACCCCGGGCCGCGGCGGCGGCACGGGCGGTCCCGGCCGGGCGTGGCCCTGGCCGTACGGCGCGGGGCCCGCGGGCGGGTGCGGGCCGGGGCGGCTCTGGCCCTGGGCGTACGGCGCCGGGCCGCGGGGCGGCTGCGCGGGCGGCGGGCCCTCGGTGCGGTCGAGTTCCTCCAGGGCCTCGCGCATCCGGCCGTGGGCGTCCTCGTAGACCTCCAGGTGGCTGCCGGTCGGCAGTTCGTCGGCGTCGGCGAGGCGGTCCAGCGCGGCGTCCACGTCGGCGTTGCCGGTGGGCGTGCGCCCGACGCCGAGCGGCACGGGCGCGGCTTCGACGGGCTCGGGCGCGACCGGTCCTGCCCCGACCGACGCGGATTCCGCTTCCGGTTCCGCTTCCGCTTCCGGCCGTCCGTCCCGCACCGGTTCGGCTTCTGCCTGTACGGGAGCGGCAGCCGATTCCGCCGCCTCCGCCACGTCCCCGCCGCCCGGCTCCGGCCACCGCGGCGCCGGCTGCCGCACGTGCGGCGGCGCGGTCGCGGTCTCGGGCTCCGCTGCGGGCATCGGCGTCGGCTCGCTCATGCCACAGACCGTACCCCGAACCACTGTCAGGACCCCGGTCAGACCCAGCCGGCCGCACCCGCCCGCGCCTTGCGCGCCGCCGGGACGACCAGCGGCGTGCCGGTCTCCGGGTCGGCGATCACCTGGCACTTGAGCCCGAAGACGCGCTCGACGAGCTCCGCGTCGACGATGTCGCCCGGCGCCCCCTCCGCGACGATCCGCCCGTCGCGCATGGCGATCAGGTGCGTGGCGTAGCGCGCGGCGTGGTTGAGGTCGTGCAGCACGGCGACCAGCGTGCGCCCCTGCGTCTCGTGGAGTTCGGCGCACAGGTCGAGGACGTCGATCTGGTGCTGGATGTCGAGGTACGTCGTCGGCTCGTCGAGCAGCAGCAGCGGCGTCTGCTGCGCGAGCGCCATCGCGATCCATACGCGCTGCCGCTGCCCGCCGGACAGTTCGTCGACATAGCGATCCGCCAGCTCCCCGACCCCGGTGGCGGCCATCGACTCCTGGACGACCCGCTCGTCCTCCCGCGACCACTGCCGCAGCAGCCCCTGGTGCGGGTAGCGCCCGCGGGCGACCAGGTCGCCGACCGTGATGCCGTCGGGCGCCACGGACGACTGCGGCAGCAGCCCGAGCGTCCGCGCCACCTTGCGCGCCGGCAGCGCGCCGATCGCCTCGCCGTCCAGCAGCACGGCGCCGGTGCGCGGCTTCAGCATCCGCGCCAGCGCCCGCAGCAGCGTCGACTTGCCGCAGGCGTTGGGCCCGACGACGACGGTGAACGAGGCGTCGGGCACGGCCACCGACAGGTGCTCGGCGACGACCCGGCTGTCGTAGGCGAGGGTGACGTTGTCGGCGGCGAGACGGCTCACTTCTGGACTCCTGTCCGGCGTACGGTCGGTCATATCCGGCCCGCTCGGCGTTCCGCGGCGAGCAGCCAGAGGAGGTAGACGCCGCCGAGCACGCCGGTGACGACGCCGACGGGCACCTGGTCGGCGCCGAAGGCGCGCTGCGCCGCCCAGTCGGCGACGATCAGCAGCGTGGCGCCCATGAGCGCGGCGGGCGCCAGGTTGGGACCCGGCGCGCGGGTCAGCCGGCGGGCGAGCTGGGGCGCGGTGAGCGCGACGAAGGCGACGGGCCCCGCGGCGGCGGTGGCGGCGGCCGTCAGCAGCACGGCGGCCAGCAGCGCCACGAGCCGTACCCGCTCGACGGGGACGCCCAGCGCGTACGCGGTGTCGTCGCCCATCTCCATCATCCGCAGCGGCCGGCCGCAGGCCAGCACGAGCGGCACCAGCACCGCGCAGACCGCGACCAGCGGCCACACGTGCGTCCAGTCCCGCCCGCCGAGCGACCCGGTGATCCACAGGGTGGCGCGGGCGGCGTCGACCAGGTCGGCCTTGGTGAGCAGGTAGTTGATGACGCCGGTGAGGATGGCGGCGGCGCCGATGCCGACGAGCACGAGCCGGTAGCCGGCCACGCCCCGCTGCCAGGCGAGCAGGTAGATCGCCGCCCCGGTGGCGATGCCGCCGGCGACGGCGCCGAGCGCGACGGCCTCCGAGCCGCCCTTGAACAGCACGATGACCACCAGCGCGCCCACCGCGGAGCCGTGCGAGACGCCGAGCACGTCGGGACTGCCCAGCGGGTTGCGGGAGATGGCCTGGAACACCGCCCCTGCCAGCCCCAGCGCCGCGCCGACGAGCAGCCCCACGAGCACCCGCGGCAGCCGCAGTTCGCGGACGATGAACACCTGCCCCGGCTCACCGCCGCCGAAGAGCGTGCGCACCACGTCCGCGAAGGAGATCGGGAAGTCGCCGGTCCCGACGAGGACCACGGCGGCGGCCAGCGCGGCGGCGGCCAGCAGCAGGCAGACGAGCAGCGCGCGCAGGTCGAGGCGGACCGACAGATCGCCCTTCGTGCCGCGTACGTTGAGCGTTCTCACAACTGCGCCATCCTCCGGCGTCGTACGAGATGGATGAAGACCGGCCCGCCGAGGATCACGGTGACGATCCCGACCTGCACCTCCGCGGGCCGGGCCAGCACCCGGCCGAGCACGTCGGCGCCGAGCAGCAGCACGGGCGCGAGCACGGCCGCGTACGGCAGGATCCAGCGCATGTCGGGCCCGGTCACGGCGCGCACCATGTGCGGGATCATCAGCCCGACGAAGATGATCGGCCCGCAGGCGGCGGTCGCGGCGCCGCACAGCAGGGTGACGGCGAGCATGGCGAGCAGCCGGGTACGGACGAGGTGCGCGCCGAGGGCGCGTGCGGTGTCGTCGCCCATCGCCATGGCGTTCAGCGGGCGGGCCAGCAGCAGCGCGAGGACGATGCCGGTGGCGAGGAACGGCAGCACCTGCCGGATGGTGGTCATGTCGGCGGAGGCCAGCGAACCGGTGGTCCAGAAGCGCATCTTGTCCAGCGCCGCGGTGTCCGTCAGCTCGACGGCGCGCACGTAGCCGAAGAGCGCGGCGGTGGCGGCGGTGCCGGCGAGCGCGAGGCGTACGGGCGTGGCGCTGCGGCTGCCGCCGAGGGCGTAGACGACGACGGAGACGGCGGCGGCGCCGGCGAACGCGAACCAGACGTAGCCGGCGACGGAGGAGACACCGAAGAAGCTGATGGCGCTGACGACGGCGGCGGAGGCGCCGGCGTTGATGCCGAGCAGCCCGGGTTCGGCGAGGGGGTTGCGGGTGAGGGCCTGCATGACGGCGCCGGAGAGGCCGAGGGCGGCGCCGGCGAGGAGGCCGAGGATCGTGCGCGGGACGCGCATGTCGCGGATGACGACGTCGGTGTCGCTGCCGTCGTACGCGAAGAGGCCGTGCCAGACCTGGTCCAGCGGGATGGGCTTGGCGCCGATGGCGAGGCTGGCCACGCAGACCAGCAGCAGCGCGGCGCAGGAGGCGAGCAGCCCCGCGGCGCGCGGGGAGAACCACCGGCGGCGCGGCGGGGCGTCCTTGGGTCCGTTGTCCGTACGGGGAGCGGCGTCGACCAACACCCAGTTAGGTTAGCCTACCCTGATCACGTCGTGGAGTGGGTGCGCGCTCACAGACCGAGGCGGGCCAGCGCCTTCCCCGCGTCGAGGCCGCAGGAGCCCTCCCCCGCGTACGTCCACGCCGCCGCGCACAACGCCCGCAGCCCGTCGAGCGGTTGCCCCTCGCCGTCGAGCCGCAGGCCCTGCTCCGTACCACCCGCGGACGCGCTCCAGCCGCCGCAGCGCGCGACGAGACCCGCGCCGTCGCCGCTCGCCACCGCCACCTCCGGCTGCGCGACGGACAGCCCGCGCAGATCCGCCGCCACGTACGCCGGCCGGTGCCGCGGCTCCGCCGCGAGCAGCTCCGCGGCGCCGGTCACGCCCGTCAGCACCAGGAGCGCGTCGACGCCGCCGTTGTACGCGCCCTCGATGTCGGTGTCGAGCCGGTCGCCGACCACCAGCGGCCGCCGCGCGCCCGTCCTGATGATCGTCTCCCGGTGCATCGGCGGCAGCGGCTTCCCCGCCACCCGCGGCTCGGCGCCCGTGACCAGCCGCACCACCTCCAGCGCCGTCCCGTTGCCCGGCGCGATGCCGCGGGGCGTCGGAATCGTCAGGTCGGCGTTCGACGCGAACCACGGCACCCCGCGCTGCACCGCGAACGCCGCCTCCATCAGCCGCCCCCACGGCATCGCGGGACCGCCGTGCCCCTGCACCACGGCCGCCGGATCGTCGTCCGCCGACTCCACGACGAGCAGCCCGCGCTCCCGCAGCGGCCCGTACAGCCCCTCCCCGCCGACCGCCAGCACCCGCGCGCCCGGCGGCACCGCCTCGGCCACCAGCCGCGCCACGGCCTGCGCCGAGGTGATCACGTCCGCCGGCTCCGCGGGCACGCCCATCGCGGTCAACTGCCCGGCGACGACGGCCGCGGGGCGGGAGGCGTTGTTCGTGACGTACGCCAGCCGCATGCCGCGCTCCCGGGCGCCGCCCAGCGCCCCGGCGGCGTGCTCGACGGGCACGCCGCCGATGTAGACGACCCCGTCGAGGTCCAGCAGAGCCGTGTCATACGCCGCGCACAGCGGCTCCGCGCAGGCGTCGGTACGGGTCCTGACGGGCTGGCTGGTCACGACGGCGGCTCCTCGGACGGGCGATATCCACGGCTCGATCATCGCGCATCGGTCACGGCGCATACGATCCGGTCCATGCAGCGTTCACCCGGTCTCGACCTCCGCCCCTTCCGCGGGCTGCGCTACGCGCCGTCCCGGGTGCGCAGCCTCGCCGCCGTCACCTCACCGCCGTACGACGTCGTCGTCCGGCCCGACGGGCTGCACCACCTGGAGACCGCCGACCCGTACAACATCGTCCGCCTCATCCTCCCCCAGGCGGTCGACCCCGCCACCCGCCACCGCCTCGCCGCCGACACGCTGCGCCGGTGGCGCGCGGAGGGCGTCCTCGTACCGGACCCGCAGCCCGCGCTCTACGTGTACGAGCAGCGCAGGGGCGACCTGCTGCAGCGCGGCGTCATCGGCCTGCTGGCGCTCAGCGAACCGGCGGCAGGCGTGGTGCTGCCGCACGAGGACGTGATGGAGGAGATCGTCGCCGACCGCGCCGGCCTGATGCGCGAGACCGCCGCCAACCCCGAGCCGCTGCTGCTGTCATACCGCAGCGACGGCGCGGCCACCGGCACGGCGGCAGTCGTCGCCCGCACCACGGCGCGCACCCCGCTGCTGGCCACGACGACGGACGACGGCTTCGCGCACCGGCTGTGGGCGGTGACGAACCCGGAGGAGATCGCGGCCGTACGCGCGGACCTCGCGCGGCGGCAGGCGCTCATCGCGGACGGACACCACCGCTGGGCGACATACCTGCGGCTACGGGCCGAACGGCCGGCAGCCCAGGGAGTGACCGGGCCGTGGGACTACGGGCTGGTCCTGCTGGTCGACACGGCCCGCCACCCGCTCGTCGTCCGCGGCATTCACCGCGTGCTGCGCACCCTCCCGCCCGCCGAGGCCCTGCGCCTCCTCGGTGAGGACGCCCGCGTCCGGCGGCTGGACGCACCGCTGCCCGCGGCGCTGAGGGAGCTGGAAAAGACGGAGGGCAACGCGTTCCTCCTGGCGGGCGAGGACGGCCTGCACCTGGTCGACCGCCCGGAGCCGGCCCTGCTGGCCCGTACCGTACGCACCGACCGCCCGGCGGCATGGCGCACCCTGGACGCCACGGTGCTCCACGCCACGCTCATCGAGCACGTCTGGCAACTCCCCGACGACCCCGAACACATCGGCTACGTCCACGAGGCCGAGGCCGCCGCCGCCCAGGCGGCGCGCCTGGGCGGGACGGCGGTGCTGATGAAGCCGGTGGCGGAGGACGTCGTCCGGGAACTCGCGCGGGACGGGGTGACGATGCCGCGCAAGTCCACGTCGTTCGGCCCGAAGCCGGCCACCGGGCTGGTGCTGCGGGCCCTGGACCTGGGGTGAGTCAGGCGCGGGGCTCGTCCTCGTCGGCGGGGTCGTCGTCGGCGATGTCGTCCTCGTCGGCGGCGGGGTCGTCCTCGTCGGTGAAGTCGGCGTCGCTCACCTCCGGCGCGGCAGCACCCTCCACGTCCTCCTCGGCCTCCTCCTCGATGTCGTCCTCGACGTCCTCCGAGTCGGGGTCGAGCGCGTCGGTGAACTCGATGCCGTCCAGCTCGGCCAGCCGGTCGGAGGCGTCCGTGAGCCCGTCGTGGTCGGCCTCGACGGCCTTCGCGAACCACTCCCGCGCGTCCTCCTCGCGCCCGACCTCCAGCAGCGCGTCGGCGTAGGCGTACCGCAGCCGCGCGGTCCACGGGTGCACGGCGGTCGACGCCAACTCCGGGCTCTGCAAGGTGACGACGGCGGCATCGGGCTGCCCCAGATCACGCCGCGCCCCGGCGGCGACGAGCCGCATCTCCACCTGCCCGGCCTTGTCCAACCGCTGCACCTCGGGCTCACCGGCCATCGCCAGCGCCCGCTCCGGCCGTCCCATGCCGCGCTCGCAGTCGGCCATGACCGGCCAGAGGTCGGGACGCCCGCTCATGCGCCGCGCGGCCCGGAACTCGGCCAGCGCCTCCTGGTACTTCCCGGTGTGGTACGCGGCGAAGCCGGCGGCCTCCCGCACGGCACCGACGCGAGACGCGAGCCGCAGCGCCACCTTGGCGTGCTCATAAGCCCTGGGGGCGTCCTCGTCGAGCAGCCGGGCGACCATGACGAGGTTCTTGGCCACATCCTCGGCGAGCGTCTTGGGCAGGCTCAGCAGCTCCTGCCGTACGGCCTTGTCGAGCTCAAGCCCGGTGACGTCCTCGGGAATGGACAACCGCCGCACAGGCGGCCGCTCCCCCTCCCGCCGAGGCCGCGCCCGATCGTCCCGCCGCTCAAACCGCTGCCCACGCCCATACCCGTCACGGCGGGGCCCGCGGGAACGATCGTCGTCACGCCGGAAATCACGCCGCGGCCGCTCGTCGCCACGGCCGAAATCACGCCGCGGACGATCGTCATCGCGCCGGAAGTCACGGCGGGGCCGGTCGTCGTCACGACGAGGCCCACGCGGCCGGTCGTCGTCACGCCGGAAGTCACGCCGCGGCCGATCGTCGTCACGGCGGGGCCCGCGGGAACGATCGTCGTCACGCCGGGAATCGCGCTGCGGCCGGTCATCGTCGCGACGGAAGTCACGCCGCGGACGATCGTCATCCCGCCGCGGCCCACGCGGCCGATCGTCATCACGCCGGAAATCACGACGAGGCCGGTCATCGCTACGGCCGAAATCACGCCGCGGCCGATCGTCGTCACGCCGAGGCCCACGGGGCCGGTCGTCATCACGACGAAGGTCGCGACGAGGCCGGTCGTCCTGCTGACGCGGCCCCCGCCCCTGCCGATCGCCGTCGGTACGACGCGGACCGCCGCGACGGTCTCCGTCCCGCCGGTCGAAACCACGTCCGTCACCGTCACGACGCCGGCCGCGGCCGTCACGGTCCTCGTCACGCCGGTCGGGCTCGTTGGTGGTCATCACTACGCTCCTCTAACTCCCGGTTTCACCGGAACGAAAACAAAAAAGGACCCTTGGTCCCAGCGCTCACGCTGGGACCAAGGGTCCTCAATAATTGTTCGGCGGTGACCTACTCTCCCACACGGTCCCCCATGCAGTACCATCGGCGCGGACGGGCTTAGCTTCCGGGTTCGGAATGAGACCGGGC
>NZ_JBIAMS010000016.1:0-188762 GCF_042874195.1 Streptomyces sp. NPDC004134
GCCAAGCGCACCGACATGGTCAAGCAGTACAAGGCCGAGCTGATGCACCCCTATTACGCGGCCGAACGCGGCCTCGTCGACGACGTCATCGACCCCGTGGACACCCGCCAGATCCTCATCCGGTCCCTGGCGATGCTGCGTACGAAGCACGCGGACCTGCCGGCGCGCAAGCACGGCAACCCGCCGCAGTGACCCCGCCGCTTCCGCACGCCCCGCAGCCCGCAGCCGACCGCGCAGAACAGCACAGGAGCACACACGTGACCACGCAGCACACCGAGAACCTCGTCCGCGTCGAGAAGGGCGAGGCCAGCGAGGAGGAGCTCGCCGCGCTCACCGCGGTGCTCCTCGCCCGCGCCGCCGCCCCGCAGCCGGTCCACCCCCGCCACGGCGGGCACGGCGGCTCCGCGGCCCGCTGGCGCCGGCTGGAGCGCCAGCACGGCTTCCGCGCCCCGCACAGTTGGCAGCGCTGACCCCGGCGCCCGCCGGCCCGAGCACACCGAAGGCCCCGCCACAGGCGGGGCCTTCGCGCGTCGTCTGCGTCTGCGCCGTCTCAGCCCTGCGGCTCCGCCGCCAGCCGGGCCAGCGCCGCGTCCACGCGCGCCAGCGTCCGCTCGCGGCCCAGCACCTCCAGGGACTCGAACAGCGGCAGCCCCACCGTCCGCCCCGTCACCGCGACCCGTACCGGCGCCTGCGCCTTGCCCAGCTTCAGGCCGTGCTCCTCGCCCGCGGCGAGCACCGCCTCCTTCAGCGGCTCCGCCGCCCACTCGGCCGCCGCCAGCTTCCCGCGCGCCGTACGCAGCAGGTCGGCCGCGCCCGGCTTCATGGCTTTGTCCCACGACTTCTCGTCGGACACCGGCTCGTCGAGGAAGAGGAAGTCGACGTTGGCCGTGATGTCGGACAGCACGGTCAGCCGCGTCTGCGCCAGCGGCGCCACCGCCGCGAAGGCGTCGGCGTCGAACGCCTCCGCCGGCCACGGCGCGTGCGGCGCCCGCAGCCAGGGCGCGCAGCGCTCGGCGAAGTCCTTCACGTCGAGCATGCGGATGTGGTCCGCGTTGATGGCCTCGGCCTTCTTCAGGTCGAAGCGCGCGGGGTTGGGCACCACGTCGGCGATGTCGAAGGCCGCGACCAGTTCCTCGCGGGTGAAGACGTCCCGGTCGGCGGAGAGCGACCAGCCCAGCAGCGAGAGGTAGTTGATCAGCCCCTCGGGCAGGAAGCCGCGCTCGCGGTAGACGTTGAGCGACGCCTGCGGGTCGCGCTTGGAGAGCTTCTTGTTGCCCTCGCCCATGACGTACGGCAGGTGGCCGAAGTCCGGCACCCGCTTGGCGACGCCGAGGTCGATCAGCGCGCGGTAGAGCGCGATCTGCCGCGGGGTGGAGGAGAGCAGGTCCTCGCCGCGCAGCACGTGCGTGATCTCCATCAGCGCGTCGTCGACGGGGTTGACCAGGGTGTAGAGCGGGGCGCCGTTGGCGCGCACGATGCCGTAGTCCGTGACGTTCTCGGGTGCGAAGGTCAGCTCGCCGCGCACCAGGTCGGTGAAGGTGATCGTCTCGTCCGGCATCCGGAAGCGGACGATCGAGGCGCGGCCCTCGGCCTCGTACGCGGCCACCTGCCCGGCGCTCAGGTCGCGGCAGTGCCCGTCGTACCCGGAGGGCCGCCCGGCCGCGCGCGCCGCCTCGCGGCGCTCTTCCAGCTCCGCCGCGGTGCAGTAGCAGCGGTAGGCGTGCCCGGCGTCCTGGAGGCGGCCGGCCACGTCGGCGTAGATGTCCATGCGCTGCGACTGCCGGTACGGCGCGTGCGGGCCGCCGGCCTCGGGGCCCTCGTCCCAGTCGATGCCGAGCCAGCGGAAGGAGTCGAGCAGTTGCCCGTACGACTCCTCGGAGTCGCGGGCCGCGTCGGTGTCCTCGATCCGGAAGACCAGCGAGCCGCCGGTGTGGCGGGCGTACGCCCAGTTGAACAGGGCGGTGCGCACCAGGCCCACATGGGGGTTGCCGGTGGGGGAGGGACAGAAGCGGACCCGCAGGGGGGCCGGGGGGGCTGCGCTAGCCACGCTTGATCACCTTGTTGGCGAGAGTGCCGATGCCTTCGATGGTGACGGCGACCTCGTCGCCGTCGTGGAGCGGGCCGACGCCCGCGGGGGTCCCGGTGAGGATGACGTCACCGGGCAGCAGCGTCATCGCCTCGGTGACGTGCACGATCAGCTCCGGGATCGAGCGGACCAGGTCCGTGGTGCTGCCGAGCTGGCGCTGCGCGCCGTTGACGGTGCACTGGATGGCGATGCCCTCGGTGATCCGGGCCGGGTCCAGCTCCGTCTCGACCCAGGGGCCGAGCGGGCAGGAGGTGTCGAAGCCCTTGGCCCGGGCCCACTGCTGCTCGCGCCGCTGGACGTCCCGCGCGGTCACGTCGTTCGCACAGGTGTAGCCGAGGATCACTTCCTGGGCCCGCTCCAGCGGCACGTCGCGGCAGAGCCGGCCGATGACGACGGCCAGCTCCGCCTCGTGCTGCAGGTCCTCGGAGAAGGAGGGGTACGCGATGGGGTCGCCGGGCCCGATCACCGAGGTGGACGGCTTGAAGAAGGTGACCGGCACGTCCGGCACCTCGTTGCCCAGCTCCGCGGCGTGCTCGGCGTAGTTGCGGCCGATCGCGACGACCTTGTTGGGCAGGACGGGGGGCAGCAACCGCACCTTGTCCAGCGGGAGCTTGCGGCCCGACCGCTCGAACTCGGCGAAGGGGTGGCCCTTGATCACGTCGAGCGTGACCTCGCCCCGCGGGGCGCCGGCCCCGTCGAAGCCGTCGGAGCCTTCGACCACACCGAACGCGACGCTGCCGTCGACGGAGAACCTGGCGATACGCACGGGGCCCAGGTTATCGCCCCGCCCCCGGGCGCCGTGCCGCGCGGGTCAGGCGCCGGACGGGATCTCCTCCAGCACCGTACGGCGCGGGTTCGCGGTGCGCTCCGGCGGCTGGGCGGCCGGGGCCGCGGCGGCGATCCGGGCGGCGACGGCCTCGGGCGGCTCGGGAAGCAGCAGGTCCCCGGCGTCGTCGAGGTGGGCGAGGGTGGTGCGCCGCGGGTTGGCTATGGTGCGGAGGATCATGAGGGTTACGCGCGCCTTTACGTGCCGGGGCCCGCTGTCGGGCCGACGAGACCGAGCTTTACGGAATGATTCGCTGTGTCAAGGGAAGGGTAAAGCGCCGCTATTCCCCCCGCCGCCGGGACCCATCCCGTACGGGATTGTGACTTTCCTCACCTCGCCGGTGACGAAAGCCAAATATCGTCGGCCCCGACGTCGGGCTGAAACGGACGATCTCCCTACAGGGGCGACATTTCCCAACCGATGGGCGCGACCCGGGACACGGGCCCGCGCCATGCACCTCGTAGGAAAATGTCCGTTATCCCCACCCGTCGCGTCAACCACATGTAATGTGTCTTGCACGGTGCGTAGTTGCGGTCGAGCTGTTACCCCCGGGCCTTGTTGGAGATCCCGGCACTGTGCTGGAATTCCACGGACCGTCGCTGGAGTGCAGTCGACGCAGAGGGCGCAACGGGGCGCCACGCGGGGGACTGTGCGGGGAGCGTGCGCCGGTTGGTTCACGGCGGGCGGGGGCCTAAGCTCCCGCACGACCAGACAACGCTCCGGTGCATGCGCCGGAGCCGGTCCTAGAGGTTGCGACGCTAGTGCAGGGACGATTGAAGACTGACGGCAGCGTTCCGGGCGAGCCTGAGGTGCGTGGGAAGACCGACCGCGCAGCCTCCCTTCGGTACGGCCAGAGCGCGAGCTCCTCGCCCGACCGGAACGCCGACCGCGGTGGCGCCCGAATACCCGCGCCCGAGGCCGGCGACTTCGCCAACATGCAGCAGCCCAAGGGCTCCAAGGGGCCGGGCTCCCGGATCCTGCTGCGCAACTGGCGCATCAGCACCAGACTTGTCTCGCTCCTCGCGCTCCCCGTGGTCGCCGCGACCACGCTGGGAGCTTTCCGCATCGAGGACTCCTGGCAGAACCTGCAGCAGCTCGAGAACATGAAGCTGCTGACGGACATGACGGAAGAGGCCACCGAACTCGCCGACATGCTCCAGCAGGAGCGCGACAAGTCGGCCGGCCTCATCGTCGACGGCAACCCGAAGCACCCGGACATCACCGACGCCCGCGACGAGACCGACAAGGCCCTGATCGCCTTCACCCGGTCCGCGGACGAGATCGACACCACCGATGACGAAGACCTCGCCGGGGTCAACAACTCGCTCACGAGCGTCATCGAGAAGCTCAACAAGATCAACACCATTCGCAAGACGGCCTATTCGGACGACACCGGCGGTGCCGCCCAGACGGTCAAGGCGTACGGCGAACTCGTCGACTCCCTGGTCTCGCTCTCCCAGGACATGGCCCTGGCGACGAGCAACCCGGACATGATCGCCAAGACCCGGGCGCTGGCCACCTTCTCCTCCGCCAAGGAGTACGCCTCCGTCCAGCAGGCGATCATCAGCGCCGCCCTCGCCGAGGAGCCGCGCGACGAGTTCGCCGAGGCCGACCGGCTGGAAGCGGCCTCCGCCCAGGAGGCCGAGAGCTCCTCGCTCAAGCTCTTCGCCCACCTGTACTCGGGCCGGATCGGTCTGACGGATCTGATGCGCTCGCTGGACGGCGGCAACGCCTCCGTGCAGCAGGCCGACACGTTCGCCAAGAACCTGGTGAACAACCCGGACAGCATCAAGAACGCCGACATGAGCTACCGGCACTGGTACGAGCTGGACAGCGTCAAGATCGAAGAGATGAAGAAGATCGAGCAGCACCTGCTCCAGGAGATGGAGCAGACTGCGCGCGATCTGCGGTCCGAGGCCCAGAACGACGCGATCTTCAACGGCGTGCTGATCCTCATGGTCCTGCTCATCTCGCTCGCCGGCGCCTTCGTCGTCGCCCGCTCCATGGTCCGTTCGCTGCGCCGGCTGCAGGACACGGCGCAGACCGTCGCCCAGAAGCGGCTGCCCGAGCTGGTCAGGCAGCTCTCCGACGCCGACCCGCAGGACGTCGACACCTCCGTCGAGGCCGTGGGCATCCGCAGCCGGGACGAGATCGGCAAGGTGGCGTCCGCGTTCGACGACGTGCACCGCGAGGCGGTCCGGCTGGCCGCCGAGCAGGCGCTGCTGCGGGGCAACGTGAACGCGATGTTCACCAACCTCTCGCGCCGGAGCCAGGGCCTCATCCAGCGTCAGCTCTCACTCATATCCGAACTGGAGTCCCGCGAGGCGGACCCGGACCAGCTCGAGAACCTCTTCAAGCTCGACCACCTCGCGACCCGCATGCGCCGCAACGGCGAGAACCTCCTCGTCCTCGCGGGCGAGGAGCCGGGCCGCCGGTGGACCCGCCCGGTCCCGCTGGTCGACGTGCTGCGCGCCGCCGCCTCCGAGGTGGAGCAGTACGAGCGCATCGAACTCTCCGCCGTGCCCGCCACCCAGGTCGCCGGCCGCGTCGTCAACGACCTCGTGCACCTGCTCGCCGAGCTGCTGGAGAACGCCACGTCGTTCTCCTCGCCGCAGACCAAGGTCAAGGTCACCGGCCACGCGCTGCCCGACGGCCGGGTGCTCGTGGAGATCCACGACACCGGCATCGGCCTGTCGCCCGAGGACCTCGGGGCGATCAACGAGCGGCTGGCCAACCCGCCCACGGTCGACGTCTCCGTCTCCCGCCGCATGGGCCTGTTCGTGGTCGGCCGGCTGTCCCTGCGGCACGGCATCCGCATCCAGTTGCGCCCCTCCGACTCCGGCGGCACCACCGCGCTGGTCATGCTCCCCGTCGACGTCACGCAGAACGGCGGCGGCGCGGGCGGCAAGCAGCCGGCGGGCGCCGCGGCCGGTGCGCCCGGCGCGGGCACGGGCGGCGCCGGCAACGGTGCCCCGGCGCGCGGCGGTGCCGCGGCCCGCGGGGGCGCGATGAGCAGGCTCGGCGCCGCGCAGCAGCGCGGCCAGGTGGGCGCGGGCGCCGGGCCCGGCCGGCCCGCGCTGCCCAGCCGCGACGTCGGCGGCTCGGGCGGGCCCGGCGGTACGGGCGGTCCCGGTGGTCCTGGTGGCCCCGGCCAGCGGCCCGGGCTGCCCGGGCGCGAACCGGCGGGCGCCGGTTCGGCCTTCGGCCGCTCGCCCGGCTCCGGTACGGGCTCCGCCTTCCCGGGCGGTTCGGCCTTCGGTGCCGCACCGGGTGCGAACTCCAATTCGGGTAACGGCCTCGGCGCCGGCCCCGGACGCCCCGGGCTGCCCGGCCGGCCGGGCGCCGACTCCGGTGCCCGCGAGCCCGCGGAGGCCCAGCACACCGGCGCCGGGCTGCGCGACTCCGGCCGCGACCGGCACGAGGGCCCGCGGCAGCACGACGACGCCGACACCACCCAGTTCTCCCGCCCCGACACCTCGGGCCCGCCGCCCGGCGGGGCCGCGGGGATCCCGGCGTTCGGCTCGGTGCCGCCGCCGCGCTCGCCGCAGTCGCCCGTACCCGGTGAGGCGGCCGCGTACGGTGCCCCGCAGGACACCGGCGAGCACCCGGCGCCGCCGCTGCAGCGCCGCCCGCAGCCCGGTCCTGGCGACACCGGCGCGCACCCCGTGGCCCGCCCCGGCGGCGCCCCGCAGGACACCGGCACCCACGCGCTGCCCCCGGCGGCCCCCGCGTCGTACGACACGGGCGAGCACCCGGTGGCGCGTCCGGGCCCTGGTGACACCGGTGAGTACGCGATGCCGGGCCGGCGGCCCGGTCCCGGTGACACGGGCGAGTACGCGATGCCGGGCCAGCGTCCGGGCCCCGGCGACACCGGTGAGTACGCGATGCCCGGGCAGCGCCCCGGCCCCGGCGACACCGGTGAGTACGCGATGCCCGGGCAGCGCCCCGGCCCCGGCGACACCGGTGAGTACGCGGTCCCCGGGCAGCGCCCGGCACCGCACGACACCGGCGAGTACCCCGCGGCCGTACCCGCACAGCGGGCCGAATCGCCCCTGGACGACGGTCTGCTCGACGGCGGCCCCGTACCCACCCGCGGCGACGAACCCACGCCGATCTTCGAGTCGATGGAGTCGAACTGGTTCCGCGAGACCCGCGGCCGCGGGCAGACCCCCGTGGCCCCCACCGCCGCGCAGCCCCCGGCCGACGCGCCCGACGACGCGCAGCCGGACCAGGACGCCGCGGCCGCACCCTCCGCTCCCGCGCCGCAGCCGGCCACGGCCACCCCCGCGCCGGCCTGGCGCCCCTCTCCCAACGACGACCGCTGGCGCCGAGCCGAGCAGTTGCGTACCCCGCAGGCGGGCGGCGTCACCACGTCGGGGCTGCCGCGGCGGGTGCCGCGCGCCAACCTCGTGGCGGGCACCGCGCAGCAGTCCTCGAACGCCAGCGGGACCCAGGTCTCGCGCGCGCCCGACGATGTGCGCGGCAGGCTGCAGAGCCTGCGCCGGGGCATCCAGCGGGGCCGCCAGGCCGGCGGCACCGGTGAGACCCTCGGCGGCAACGGCTTTGGTCCCACCTATCAGCAGGAGCGTTAGTTGAGTCCATTGAGCCAGGCGGCGCAGAATCTGAACTGGTTGATCACCAATTTCGTGGACAACACCCCGGGGGTGTCGCACACGGTGGTGGTCTCCGCCGACGGACTGCTGCTGGCGATGTCCGACGGCTTTCCGCGGGACCGTGCCGACCAACTGGCGGCGGTGGCGTCAGGACTGACATCGCTGACGGCCGGTGCCTCCCGTATTTTCGAAGGCGGCAGCGTGAACCAGACGGTGGTGGAGATGGAGCGCGGCTTCCTCTTCATCATGTCCGTCTCCGACGGTTCCTCGCTCGCCGTGCTGGCGCACCCGGAGTGCGATATCGGCCTGGTTGGTTACGAGATGGCGCTGCTGGTCGACCGGGCGGGCGCGGTGCTCACCCCCGATCTGCGCGCGGAACTGCAGGGCAGCCTGCTGCACTGAACCACGGTCGGCCGCCCGGCCGTCCGCTTTTATCAGACCTTCCCCATCGGCCATGTTCCCGCCCGGAGGATCCATGACCCCGCCACCCGCCTCACCCGACTCGTACGGTGGTGCCCAGCATCAGCCCTACGAAGGTGAAGGCGATCAGCCGCTGGTCCGGCCCTATGCCATGACCGGCGGCCGGACCCGGCCCCGTTATCAGCTCGCCATCGAGGCCCTGGTGAGCACGTCGGCCGACCCGATGCGGCTGCAGGGGCTGCTTCCGGAGCACCAGCGGATCTGCCACCTGTGCCGCGAGGTGAAATCGGTCGCCGAGGTCTCCGCGCTGCTGACCCTGCCGCTGGGCGTCGCGCGCATTCTGGTCGCCGACCTGGCCGAGGCCGGTCTCGTGGCCATTCACCAGCCCGGCGGCGGCACGGATGCCGACGGAACCCCCGATGTGACTTTGCTCGAAAGGGTGCTCAGTGGACTTCGCAAGCTCTAGTGGTGTGGCCGGTTCTTCTCCGGCTCGTGCGACCACGTCGGCGAAGATCGTGGTGGCGGGTGGTTTCGGGGTGGGGAAGACCACGTTCGTCGGTTCGGTGTCGGAGATCAATCCGTTGCGTACCGAGGCGGTGATGACGTCGGCGTCTGCGGGGATCGATGATCTGTCGCAGGTGTCGGGGAAGACCACGACGACGGTGGCGATGGATTTTGGTCGTATCACGTTGGATCAGGATTTGATCCTGTATCTGTTTGGGACGCCTGGTCAGGATCGTTTTTGGTTCATGTGGGACGATCTGGTGCGTGGTGCGATCGGTGCGGTGGTGCTGGTGGATACGCGGCGGTTGGCGGATTGTTTCCCTGCGGTGGATTACTTCGAGAACTCGGGGTTGCCGTTCGTGATCGCGTTGAACGGGTTCGACGGTCATCAGCCGTACTCGCCGGACGAGGTGCGTGAGGCGCTGCAGATCGGGCCGGAGACGCCGATCCTGCGGACGGACGCCCGGCAGCGCTCCGAGTCCAAGTCGACCTTGATCACACTGGTCGAGCACGCGCTGATGGCGCGGCTGCGCTGACCGCGCCGGCCGGCCGGACCGTGCGCCGCGGCCGGGGACTTCGCCAGGGGCAGGTTGCACCGTACGGTGCAACCTGCCCCTGAGGCGTTGATAACGTTTGGAAGCAGATTGAGGGGGTGCGTTGCACAGGACGCAGGCGGTCGACTCCGTTCCGCTGATGCCACGGTTGCACTTTGTCGGTTGGCGCCGCTTACGTCCTATTTGACGGTGCCTGCGTGATCGTACGAAGTCCTCCCCAGGCGTTTGGAATGTGCCGCGCGGCGTGCTGGAATTCGAGGAACTGACCCGAGAGTAGGCCGAGAGGTTGTTGGTCCGGTGAGGCGCAGCAGCAAGGGTCCCGCACAGGAGGCGCGGGGCAACTTCAGCCCGCCGTCGCACGCGGCGGTGCCGCCCCCTGCGGGGGCACAGCCGGCCCCGCCGCCCAGCGGCAGCCGGTTCTCGCCCCGCAACTGGCGGGTGGCGACGCGGCTCAACGCGATCCTGCTGATCCCGGTGCTCGTGGCCATCGTCTTCGCGGGCTTCCAGGTGAACAACTCCGTCGACACCTGGCAGGAGGCCCAGGACGCGGAGAACACCGCCAAGGTCGCCAAGGCCGCCGGCGACTACGCAGAGCGTCTCATGGCCGAGCGCGACGTCTCCGTCCAGCCCCTGCTGCACGGCGACCGCGAGGCGAGCCGGGTGACCGAGGCTCGCAAGGCCACCGACGCCGCCGCCGCCGAGTTCGACCGCCAGGTCGAGGACATGCCGGACAAGCCCGGTCTGCAGCGCCGGCTGGACGCCTTCCGGGACCAGGAGAAGAACCTGGAGCAGATGCGGCAGGCGGCGTTCACGCCCCGGGCGGCCGGCACCGACACCCACCTCGGGTACGCGCAGATGTACCGCCCGCTGATGACCTTCGCCAACGAGGTCGGCCTGGGCACCACCAACATCACCACCTACGGCCGCGCGATGTACGCGATCTCGCTCGCCAAGTCCTCCGCCTCCCTGGTCCGCTCCATCGGCACCGAGCTGCTCGTCAGCCCGCCGGAGAAGGCCGAGGTGCTGGCCGAGGAGAAGACCGCGCTCGCCTCCTTCGCCTATCTGGAGCCCATCGCCCTCGACGAGTTCAGGACCGGCAGCACCGCCGCCGACAACCGCATGCTCAAGGACGCGCTGGCCGACCAGGAAGAAGAGGCCAAGCAGCGGCTCGCCGAGGCGCAGCGCGAGGCCGAGGGCGGCGGTGGCGAGTTCACCGCGCCGCCGGAGCCCGCCGCGATGCTCGCCGGTGTCGCGAGCATCGGCGGGGACGTCACGCCCGCGGACCTCGCCGACCAGGGCATCACCCCGCAGACCTGGTACGCGGCCACGAGCGTGCCCATCGCCGCGTACCGCACCGTCGAGATCGAGTTCGCCGACCGCGCCGTGGCCGACGCCCACGAGATCGTCGAGTCCGCCAAGCGCGACACCGTCGTCGGCGCCGCCATCGCGGTCGGCGCGCTGCTCATCGGCTTCGTCATCGCCGCGATGATGGCCCGTTCCATGGGCCGCAGCATGCGGCTGCTGCGCAACTCCGCGTTCGGCATCGCCGAGCAGCGGCTGCCCATGCTGGTCGACCAGCTCTCCCGCACCGACCCCGGCCGGGTCGACACCCGCGTCCAGCCGATCCCGCTGCACAGCAGGGACGAGATCGGCGAGGTGGCCCGCGCCTTCGACCAGGTGCACCGCGAGGCCGTCCGGCTGGCCGCCGAGCAGGCGCTGCTGCGGGGCAACCTCAACGCGATCTTCACCAACCTCTCCCGGCGCAACCAGGGCCTCATCGAGCGCCAGCTCGAGCTGATCTCCGGCCTTGAGGACCACGAGGCGGACCCGGAGCAGTTGGAGAACCTGTTCCACATGGACCACCTCGCCACCCGCATGCGCCGCAACGGCGAGAACCTGCTGGTGCTCGCGGGCGAGGACACCGGCCGGCACATGGACGAGGCGGTCCCGCTCGTCGACGTGCTACGCGCGGCGACCTCGGAGGTCGAGTCGTACGAGCGCATCGAGCTGGAGGGCGTGCCCGACAGCGAGATCCACGGCAGCGCCGTCACCGACCTCGTGCACCTCCTCGCCGAGCTGCTGGAGAACGCCACCACGTTCTCCTCGCCGCACACCAAGGTCCGGGTCACCGCCACCCGGCTGCCGGACCGCCGGGTGATGGTCGAGATCCACGACAAGGGCATCGGCCTGACGGCCGAGGACTTCGCGGACATCAACCACCGGCTCGCCAACCCGCCCACCGTGGACGTCGCCATCTCGCAGCGCATGGGCCTGTTCGTGGTCGGCAGGCTCGCCGACCGGCACGGCATCCGCGTGCAGTTGCGCCCGTCCGGCGAGCAGTCGGGCACCACCTCGCTGGTGATGCTCCCGGAGGCGATCGCCTTCGGCGGCGCCACCGAGGCGCCCGAGCAGCACGACGAGTTCACCGTCTCCCGGATCGTCGCGGACCGGCCGTCCTTCCAGCCCGCCGGGAACGGCTTCGCCGCCGGCCGGCCGCGCAGCGCGGCCGAGCTGGGCTTCGACGACTCTCCGTATCCGCAGGTCGAGCCGCCCCGTCCGGCCATGCCGGCGCTCGGCGGGCAGGAGGGGGTCTTCGACCCCATCCAGCGCTCGCTGCTGCGCGAGGAGCGCAGGGCCGCGCTGGAGGCGGCCGCGCAGGACCGCGCGCCCGGCTTCCACGACCCGGAAGCGGAGGCCGCCGGTACGGATGGCTTCACGCCCGGGGGTATCTCGCCGGACCCCGCGTACGATACCTACGGCCAAGTAGAGCCCGGCCCCGCGTCGAACCACTGGACGGGGCAGGGCGCGTACGACAGCCCGGCAGTACCGGAAGCGGAATCCACGGCACAGCTCGGCACCGGCCGCGGGGGCTTCGGCTTCGGCGAACCGGAGCCGGCGCCGGCCGACGACGAGTGGAGGTCGGCGAACGACGAACGCTGGGAGCGCGCCGAGCAGGTGCGCGAACCGAAGGCGGGCGGGGTCACCCCCGCGGGCCTTCCCCGGCGGGTGCCCCGCCAGAATCTGGTGGAGGGCACCGCGGAGCAGGCGCCGCTGGGAGGCCCACAGGTCTCCCGGGCCCCGGAGGACGTACGCGGCAGGCTGAGCAATCTGCGCCGCGGCGTCCAGCAGGGCCGCGAGCGGGGGCCGCAGCGGAACGACGGACCGGGCGTGGGCCCCGGCACATACGATCAGGAGCGTTAGGTGAGCCCGATGAGCCAGGCGGCGCAGAACCTGAACTGGTTGATCACCAATTTCGTGGACAACACCCCGGGGGTGTCGCACACGGTGGTGGTCTCCGCCGACGGACTCCTCCTCGCGATGTCCGACGGCTTCCCCCGCGACCGTGCCGACCAACTGGCGGCGGTGGCATCCGGACTGACGTCGCTGACGGCCGGCGCCTCGCGGATCTTCGAGGGCGGCTACGTCAACCAGACGGTGGTGGAGATGGAGCGCGGCTTCCTCTTCATCATGTCGATCTCCGACGGCTCGGCCCTCGCCGTGCTGGCACACCCGGAGTGCGACATCGGTCTGGTGGGCTACGAGATGGCCCTGCTGGTCGACCGGGCGGGCGCCGTGCTCACCCCCGACCTGCGCGCGGAGCTGCAGGGCAGCCTGCTGAACTAGCCGACAACCGATGCACGTTGCACGCTCGCCGGGCTATGGTGCGTCGAGTGCAGTGACGCTCCGGCACGCCGTCGGGGAAGGGGAACGCAGTGGCAGCGCACCAAGAGGTACCTCACGGCGGTGAGGACTGGCGATACGGCTACGGCCCGCAGTCCGACCGGCCGGGCATGCCGCCGCAGCACGGGATGCCCCCGCAGCACGGCGCTCCGGGCGTACCGTACGCCGCCCCCGGCGTGCCCCCGTCCCCGGGGCAGCCGCAGTACCCGTCGCCGTCTCCGTACGGCGGCGGCCCGGCGCAGCACCGCGGCGGTCCCGCGCCGCAGCCCCAGTCGGCCGCGGCCCGCGGTGCCGCCCGCGCGGCCCGCAGCCCGCAGTCGCGGCTGGTGCGCCCGTACGCCGTGACCGGCGGCCGGACCCGGCCGCGTTACCAGCTCGCCATCGAGGCATTGGTGCAGACCACTGCCGACCCCTCCCGCCTCACTTCCCAGCTCCCCGAGCATCAGCGCATCTGCCGACTGTGCTATGAACTCAAGTCGGTCGCGGAGGTCTCCGCGTTGCTGACCCTCCCGCTGGGCGTCGCGCGCATCCTCGTGGCCGACCTCGCGGAAGCCGGCCTGGTCACGATCCACCAGCCGGGCGGCGGCGAAGCCGCGGGGGGACAGCCAGATGTGACTTTGCTCGAAAGGGTGCTCAGTGGACTTCGCAAGCTCTAGTGGTGTGGCCGGTTCTTCTCCGGCTCGTGCGACCACGTCGGCGAAGATCGTGGTGGCGGGTGGTTTCGGGGTGGGGAAGACCACGTTCGTCGGTTCGGTGTCGGAGATCAATCCGTTGCGTACCGAGGCGGTGATGACGTCGGCGTCTGCGGGGATCGATGATCTGTCGCAGGTGTCGGGGAAGACCACGACGACGGTGGCGATGGATTTTGGTCGTATCACGTTGGATCAGGATTTGATCCTGTATCTGTTTGGGACGCCTGGTCAGGATCGTTTTTGGTTCATGTGGGACGATCTGGTGCGTGGTGCGATCGGTGCGGTGGTGCTGGTGGATACGCGGCGGTTGGCGGATTGTTTCCCTGCGGTGGATTACTTCGAGAACTCGGGGTTGCCGTTCGTGATCGCGTTGAACGGGTTCGACGGTCATCAGCCGTACTCGCCGGACGAGGTGCGTGAGGCGCTGCAGATCGGGCCGGAGACGCCGATCCTGCGGACGGACGCCCGGCAGCGCTCCGAGTCCAAGTCCACGCTGATCACGCTGGTCGAGCACGCCCTCATGGCCCGGCTCCGGTAACCCGTTTTGGAGTGCGGTCCGCGATCGGGTAATGTTCTGTCCGTCGCCGGGAACGGCGGCCACCGGAACAGAGCCCCCGCGACGGGGGTTGTGTTTTGGTGGGGTATGGTGTAATTGGCAGCACGACGGATTCTGGTTCCGTTAGTCTAGGTTCGAGTCCTGGTACCCCAGCGCAACGCAGTTGCATATGTCTCGCCCCCGTTGTGTAGCGGCCTAGCACGCTGCCCTCTCAAGGCAGTAGCGCCGGTTCGAATCCGGTCGGGGGTACAGGTCCTCTCCATCGCGAGGAGAGGATCGTCCAAAGGCCCCCGTTGTGTAGCGGCCTAGCACGCCGCCCTCTCAAGGCGGTAGCGCCGGTTCGAATCCGGTCGGGGGTACCAGCGCAGACTTCGAAGGGCCTCCCGCGGCGCGGGGGGCCCTTTCCCGTACGGGTACGGGACCTCAGTCCTGCGGGTACGGGACCTCAGCCCGTCCTGCGCAGCGCGTCCGTGAGCCGCGCGGCGGCGTCCACGACCGCCTGGGCGTGCATCCGCCCCGGGTGCCGGGTCAGCCGCTCGATCGGCCCGGAGACCGAGACGGCGGCCACCACGCGGTTCGACGGGCCGCGCACGGGCGCCGAGACGGAGGCCACCCCCGGCTCCCGCTCCCCGACGGACTGGGCCCACGCCCGGCGCCGTACGCCCGACAGCGCCGTGGCCGTGAACCGGGCGCCCTGCAGCCCCCGGTGCAGCCGCTCCGGCTCCTCCCACGCGAGCAGCACCTGCGCCGCGGAGCCGGCCTTCATCGGCAGCGTGGAGCCCACCGGGACGGTGTCGCGCAGTCCCGAGAGCCGCTCGGCGGCCGCGACGCAGATGCGCATGTCGCCCTGGCGCCGGTAGAGCTGGGCGCTCTCGCCGGTGACGTCCCGCAGGTGCGTGAGCACCGGGCCGGCCGCGGCCAGCAGCCGGTCCTCGCCGGCCGCCGCCGCCAGCTCGGCGAGCCGGGGGCCGAGGATGAACCTGCCCTGCATGTCCCGGGCCACCATCCGGTGGTGTTCCAGCGCCACCGCGAGGCGGTGGGCCGTGGGGCGGGCGAGACCGGTCGCGGAGACCAGCCCGGCGAGGGTGGCCGGACCGGACTCCAGCGCGCTCAGTACCACAGCCGCCTTGTCGAGTACGCCGACGCCGCTAGAGTTGTCCATGCAACGATACTCGCGTCTCACACTGTGAAACGCAAGTTCAATTTTCCGGTGAACGCGTCACCCTGGGGGACCGGGCCCCGTCCGGCGCGAGGGGAGCGGACGGTGCCGGCGGGCACCGGCACGGACATGCGCACACGCAGTTCGCAATCAACGACGATGGGAATGCGATGGGAAGGACACTCGCGGAGAAGGTCTGGGACGACCATGTCGTCCGGCGCGCGGAGGGCGAGCCCGACCTTCTCTTCATCGATCTGCACCTGCTGCACGAGGTGACCAGCCCGCAGGCGTTCGACGGCCTGCGCAAGGCGGGCCGGCCGGTGCGCAGGACCGACCTCACCATCGCCACCGAGGACCACAACACCCCCACCCTCGACATCGACAAGCCCATCGCCGACCCGGTCTCGCGTACGCAACTGGAGACCCTGCGCAAGAACTGCGCCGACTTCGGCGTCCGGCTGCACCCGCTCGGCGACGTCGAGCAGGGCGTCGTGCACGTCGTCGGCCCGCAGCTCGGGCTCACCCAGCCGGGCACCACCGTGGTCTGCGGCGACAGCCACACCTCCACGCACGGCGCGTTCGGCGCGCTGGCGTTCGGCATCGGCACCAGCCAGGTCGAGCACGTGCTCGCCACCCAGACGCTGCCGATGGCCCCGTTCAGGACCATGGCCGTGACCGTCAACGGCGAGCTGCCCGACGGTGTCACCGCCAAGGACCTGATCCTCGCGATCATCGCCCGCATCGGCACCGGCGGCGGGCAGGGCTACGTGATCGAGTACCGCGGCGAGGCCGTCGAGAAGCTCTCGATGGAGGCGCGGATGACGATCTGCAACATGTCCATCGAGGCCGGCGCCCGCGCCGGGATGGTCGCGCCGGACGAGACCACGTTCGCGTACCTGAAGGGCCGCCCGCACGCCCCGGAGGGCTCCGGCTGGGACGCGGCCGTCGAGTACTGGCGCACGCTGCGCACCGACGACGACGCGGTCTTCGACCGGGAGGTCGTCATCGAGGCCGCCGAGCTGGCCCCGTTCGTCACCTGGGGCACCAACCCCGGGCAGGGCGCGCCGCTGTCGGCGCAGGTGCCCGACCCGGCCTCGTTCGACGACGCCAGCGAGCGGCAGGCGGCGGAGAAGGCGCTGGAGTACATGGGGCTGACCGCGGGGCAGCCGCTGCGCGAGATCGCGGTCGACACCGTGTTCGTCGGCTCCTGCACCAACGGCCGGATCGAGGACCTGCGCTCCGCCGCCGAGGTGGTGAACGGCCGGCAGGTCGCCGACGGCGTACGGATGCTGGTCGTGCCCGGCTCCGTACGGGTCGCGCTGCAGGCCGTCGAGGAGGGGCTCGACAAGGTGTTCACCGCCGCGGGGGCCGAATGGCGGCACGCGGGTTGCTCGATGTGCCTGGGTATGAACCCCGACCAGCTCGCCCCCGGCGAGCGCTCGGCGTCCACCTCCAACCGCAACTTCGAGGGCAGGCAGGGCAAGGGCGGCCGTACGCACCTGGTCTCCCCGCAGGTCGCCGCGGCCACCGCCGTGACCGGCCGGCTGTCCTCCCCGGCCGACCTGATCACCGCGGAGGTCTGATCCATGGAAGCCTTCACCACCCACACCGGGCGCGCCGTGCCGCTGCGCCGCAGCAACGTCGACACCGACCAGATCATCCCGGCCCACTGGCTGAAGAAGGTCACCAGGGACGGCTTCGAGGACGGCCTCTTCGAGGCGTGGCGCAAGGACCCGGAGTTCGTGCTGAACAGCGCGGCGTACCGGGGCGGCACCGTCCTGCTGGCCGGCCCGGACTTCGGCACCGGCTCGTCCCGCGAACACGCCGTGTGGGCGCTGCAGAACTACGGCTTCAAGGCCGTGGTCTCGTCCCGCTTCGCCGACATCTTCCGCGGCAACTCGCTCAAGAACGGGCTGCTGACCGTCGTGCTGCCGCAGGCGGACGTGGAGCGGCTGTGGGAGCTGGCCGAGGCCGACCCGCGGACCGAGGTGACGGTCGACCTCCGGGCCCTGGAGGTACGCGCCGGCGGTACGGCGGGGGAGCCCGCGTTCGCCGCCCCGTTCGAGCTGGACGAGAACGCCCGCTGGCGGCTGCTGAACGGTCTCGACGACATCAGCATCACCCTTCGGTACGAAGCCGACATCGCCGCTTTCGAGGCGGCCCGGCCGGCGTTCAAGCCGCAGACCGTACAGGGCTGACCGGCGGTTTCCGCCCCAGCCGAGGCCCCGCGCCCGCCACCGACCGGTGGCGGGCGCGGGGCTTTGCGCGCCCGTGCGTTGGCATGCCGACAGGCGACAACTCACCGCAGATGACACAATCGGCGCATGGATTCCGACGGCCAACTCGCGCTCTACGATGCCGTCGCCGCCGGGCTGAAGGAGGCCCACCGCCAGGTGCGCGAGGTGGCCGCGACGGACGCCGAACGGGCAGAGCTGACAAGGCGCCTGCTCGCCATCACGGGTGCCGCGAAGCACGATCTCGCCGGAGCCGCAAGGCGGCTGGAGCGGCTGCGGCGGGAGCTGGACGCGCGCTCGTAGCGGTAGTCCGTTGCGACACAAGGGTGATGAGAGACGTTTTGCCTTTGATTTGCGGTATATATCTGCCTAACGTGCGAAAAAGCTTGAACATTTCGTTCCGGCAATCAATGCCTCAGAAGGGGAAGACGTGAACAAGGCCCAGCTCGTTGAAGCTATTACCGACAAGATGGGTGGCCGCCAGCAGGCCTCCGACGCCGTGGACGCCGTCCTCGACGCGATCATTCGTGCGGTCGTCTCCGGCGAGCGCGTATCGGTCACGGGCTTCGGCTCTTTCGAGAAGGTGGAGCGCCCGGCGCGCTACGCCCGCAACCCGCAGACCGGCGAGCGCGTCCGGGTCAAGAAGACCTCCGTGCCGCGGTTCCGCGCGGGCCAGGGCTTCAAGGACCTCGTCTCGGGCACCAAGCGGCTGCCGAAGAACGACACGGCCGTGAAGAAGGCCCCGAAGGGCAGCCTGACCGGCGGCACCAAGACCACCGCCAAGGCCGCCGCCAAGAAGGCCACCAAGAAGGCGGCCACCGCCAAGAAGGCCATCGCGAAGAAGGCCACGGCCAAGAAGACCGCGGCCAAGAAGGCGCCGGCGAAGAGGACCACCGCCAAGAAGTCCTCCGCGAAGAAGACGACGGCCAAGAAGTCGTCGGCGAAGAAGGCCAGCGCCAAGAAGACGGCCGCCAAGAAGTCGGCCAAGAAGGCCCCGGCGAAGAAGGCGACCGCCAAGAAGGCGCCGGCCCGCAAGGCCGCCGGCCGGCGGACCACCGCGAAGAAGACCACTGCCAGGAAGCGATGACGGACCCGGCGCAGGGTCCGCAAGCGGGGCCGGCTCCCCTCGGGGAGACCGGCCCGCGGCATGTCAGGACCCGGCCGCGCCCCGCCGTACGGGCCGGAGCCCGGGCCCCGGCCCCCGCCCCGGTCCGCAACCGGGTCCCCGAGCCGTTCCACGGCCCGTCCCGCAGGCCGTTCCACGGCCCGTCCCGCAGGCCGGTCCGCCGCCTCAGAAGGTCTGCAGCGTCACCAGGACGATCCTGCGCTCCTCGTCCGCGCCCTCGGTCTCGATCCGCACCCGCTGCCCCGGCCTGAGCAGCCGCAGGCCGCCCGCCGCGAACGCGGCGCCGTCGAAGGGCAGCGGCGTGCCGTCGTCGAGGAGCACGCTGCCGCTGCGGGTCTGCGGGTCGTACGTGAACGCTGTGGCCTGCATGCGCCGCAGGCTACCGGCCGGGGCTCAGCCGCACACGCCGTCGGACGCCGCCCGCGTATCCGGGGCGGGCCCCGGGGACGGGCACCGGGCCGTCCCGCCGTCCCGGCCGCCGGCCTGCCGCCCGCGCACCGCCAGGCGGTCCAGCGCCGCCGCCGTGTGCCGCCCCACCCCCAGCGCCAGCGCCGCCCGCAGGTCGGCGCCCGTATCGACGTCCTGCCGCACGGAGTCCACCCCGCGCAGCCCGATCTCCCGCGCCCCCGACGCCAGGTGCCGGGCCCGCGACGCGACCCCGAACCCCGGCGCCAGCGCCGCTCCCGCATCCGCCGCCAGCAGCGTCGTGCCCACGCCCGGGGCGTCGGCCAGGAACGCCCGGCCGCTGCCCGCCGCCGTGAGTACCCGGGCCAGCTCCGCGGGGCGCAGGGCCGGCAGATCCGCGTTCAGCGCCGCGACGGCGGCGCCGGGCTCCGCCGCCCGTATCCACTGCTCCCCGTGCGCCAGCGCGGCGTTCAGTCCCGCCCGCGGGGCATCCGGTACGACCCGCGCCCCCGCCGCCGCCAGTTGCCCCGCCGCCTCGGCGTCGTCGGTGACGACCGTGACGGAGGCCACCGCCGGGCAGTCGAGCGCCGCGCCCACCGTGTCGAGCGCGAACGCCAGCGCCAGCCGGCCCCGTCCCGGCTCGCCCGCCGCCGGGCCCAGCCGGGACTTCGCCAGCGCCAGCGGCTTCAGGGGTACGACGACATGCCACAGCCGCCGGTCCGGTCGGCCGGGGAGTTCGGTCTGCGCTGGTGCCGTGCGTTTCGTCATCGTCGTTACGCCCCATTGTCACCTGACCGTGCCGCGCGCGGCGGGGCGGGCCGGTCACATGGGCGTACGGTGTTCTCGACAGACGTGAGACCCGGGGCGAGACTGTTTCGGCCACGAAACGCGCACCGAGGAAAATCCGGGAAGGTGAAAAGGACCGTGTCACGGCGGAGGATCGGCTTCTGGTACCGGCTGGTCGCGGCCATCTGCAAGCCGCCGCTGCGGCTGCTCGTCAAGCGGGACTGGCGTGGCGCGGAGCACATTCCGGCCGACGGCGGATTCATCACCGCCGTCAACCACAACTCGTATCTCGACCCGTTCTTCTATGCCCACTTCCAGTACAACACCGGCCGTGTGCCGCGGTTCCTGGCGAAGGACGGACTGTTCAAGAAGGGCGTCGTCGGCACCGTGATGCGCGGCACCGGGCAGATTCCCGTCTACCGCGAGTCGACCGACGCCTCCAAAGCATTCCGGGCCGCGGTCAAAGCCGTCGAGGACGGCGAGTGCGTCGCGTTCTACCCCGAGGGGACGCTCACCCGCGACCCCGACCAGTGGCCGATGAAGGGCAAGACCGGCGCCGCCCGGGTCGCCCTCGTCACCAGGGCGCCCGTCATCCCCGTCGCCCACTGGGGCGCCAACGAGCTGCTGCCGCCGTACGGCAAGCCCCGGCCCTTCCCGCGCAAGACCTTCCACCTCCTCGCCGGGCCGCCGGTGGACCTGTCGGAGTTCTACGGCAAGGAGCCCACCCCGCAGGTGCTCGCGGAGGTCACCGAGGTCATCATGGACGCCGTCACCCGCCTGCTGGAGGAGCTGCGCGGCGAGCAGGCGCCCGCGGAGCGCTTCGATCCGAAGACCGTACGCGCCGAACAGCGCCGCCGCTCCGCGGACCGTAAGGAGAACTCGTGACGCGCTGCGCCGTCTTCGGCACCGGGTCGTGGGGCACGGCCTTCTCGATGGTGCTGGCCGACGCCGGCTGCCGGGTGACGATGTGGGGCCGCAGAGCCGCGCTCGTCGACACCCTCAACGCCACCCGCGAGAACCCCGACTACCTCCCGGGCGTGCGCCTCCCCGACGCGGTCACCGCGACCGCGGACGCCGCCGAGGCCGCCCGGGGCGCCGAGTTCACCGTGCTCGCCGTGCCGTCGCAGACCCTCCGGGGCAACCTGGAGCGCTGGGCGCCGCTGCTCGACCCGGGCACCGTGCTCGTCAGCCTGATGAAGGGCGTCGAGCTGGGCACCGCCAAGCGTATGAGCGAGGTCATCGAGGAGGTCGTCGCCAAGGAGGGCGCCGGCGCGGGCCCCGCGGGCGGTCCCGACGGCGTACGCGGCCGGGTCGCGGTGCTCACCGGACCCAACCTCGCCCGCGAGATCGCCGCCCGGCAGCCCGCCGCCGCCGTCGTCGCCTGCGCCGACGAGGAGGTGGCCCGCCGGCTGCAGACCGCCTGCCACACCCCGTACTTCCGCCCGTACACCAACACCGACGTCGTCGGCTGCGAACTCGGCGGCGCCGTCAAGAACGTCATCGGGCTGGCCGTCGGCATCGCCGACGGCATGGGCCTCGGCGACAACGCCAAGGCGTCGCTCATCACCCGCGGCCTCGCCGAGACCGCCCGCCTGGGCAGCGTGCTCGGCGCCGACCCGCGCACCTTCGCGGGCCTGGCCGGCATGGGAGACCTGGTCGCCACCTGCTCCTCGCCGCTCTCCCGCAACCACACCTTCGGCACCAACCTCGGCCGCGGCATGACGCTCGCCGAGACCATCGCCGCCACCAAGCAGACCGCCGAGGGCGTCAAGTCCTGTGAGTCGGTGCTCGATCTGGCCCGCAGACACGCCGTCGACATGCCCATCACGGAGACCGTGGTGAGCATCGTGCACGACGGGAAGCCGCCGCTCGTGGCGCTGAAGGAGCTGATGTCGCGCAGCGCCAAGGCGGAGGGACACTGACGCCGCCCGACGCAGCGGGTAGTGTGCGAGCGATGAGCAGCGAGCACTCCTACGAACGCCAGGGCCGCAAGCCGCGCGTCGCCGTCGTTTTCGGCGGGCGCAGCTCCGAGCACGGCATCTCCGTCGTCACCGCGGGCGCCGTCATGGGCGCCATCGACCGGAACAAGTACGAGGTGCTGCCCATCGGCATCACCGCCGACGGCCGCTGGGCCCTCACCGCGGACGACCCCGCGCGGATGGCCATCGCCGACCGCCAGGTGCCGCGCGTGGAGGAACTGGTCGACGAGGAGGCCGAGGACGGCGCCGTCGTGCTCTCCGCCGACCCGGGCAGCCGCGAGGTCGTCTACGCCGAGCCCGGGCAGGTGCCCAAGGCGCTCGGCGAGGTGGACGTCGTCTTCCCGATGCTGCACGGCCCGTACGGCGAGGACGGCACGCTGCAGGGCATGCTCGACCTGTCCGGCGTGCCGTACGTGGGCTCCGGGGTGCTGGCCTCCGCGGTCGGCATGGACAAGGAGTACATGAAGCGGGTCTTCGTCTCGTACGGGCTGCCGGTCGGCCCGTACGTCGTGATCCGGCCGCGCGAGTGGGACCAGGGCGCCCCTGGCCAGGAGGGCGCGGCGGCCCGCAAGAAGATCGTGGACTTCGCCGCCGACCACGGCTGGCCGGTGTTCGTGAAGCCCGCGCGGGCCGGTTCCTCCATCGGCATCACGAAGGTCGGCGAACTCGCCGCGCTGGAGGACGCGATCGCCGAGGCGCGCCGGCACGACCCGAAGATCATCGTGGAGGCGGCGGTCAGCGGGCGCGAGATCGAGTGCGGCGTGCTGGAGTTCGAGGAGGGGCCGCGGGCCAGCGTGCCCGCCGAGATCCCGCCGACCACCAGCCACGACTTCTACGACTTCGAGGCCAAGTACATCGACTCCGCCGCCGGGATCGTGCCGGCGCCGCTGACCGCGGAGGAGACCGCCGAGGTGCAGCGGCTGGCGGTCGCCGCGTTCGAGGCGTGCTCCTGCGAGGGCCTGGTGCGTGCGGACTTCTTCCGCACCGACGACGGCGGGTTCGTGATCAACGAGATCAACACCATGCCCGGCTTCACGCCCATCTCGATGTACCCGCGGATGTGGCAGGAGTCCGGCGTGAGTTACCCGGAGCTGGTCGACCGGCTCATCCAGGCGGCGCTGCGCCGCTCGACCGGGCTGCGCTAGCGGCCCTCCGCGGCCCGCGGTCCGTTGCCTGCGACCGGACCCGGGCCCGCGCGGGCGTCAGAGCGTGCCGGGCACGGCCTTGTCCACCGCTGCCGCCAGGTCCGTCAGCGCGTTCACCTCGGGCGCGTACGCGCCGGGCACGGTGACCTCCACGAACGCCGTGCGCTGCGTGGTGGTGAAGCGGGCCCCGTCGTCCAGCTCCTCGTACAGCCAGTCGACCCCGTTCACGCTCACCGCGTCGCTGGTGGGGTTGTAGTGTTCACTCCCGGGCGTGAGCACCTCCGGCCTGGGCACGCCGCAGCGCAGCTCGACGGCCGGGTCACCCCACCCGGCGGTCAGCGCCGAGACCGGATCGGTCTCGCGGCGCTTCTGGCCGTCGACGGTGCCGGGCAGCCGGTCGGCGAGCGCGCGGCAGTGGTCCACGGCCTTCCCCTCGGGGGTCGGCACGGCCACCTGCGGCGCGCCGCCGCCGCCACCGGAACAGGCGAGCGGGGCGGCGAGCAGCAGCAGTGCGGCGGTCAGGCGGAGAGCGGAGCGGTATGGCCGGGTGGGGCGGAAGTGCAGGGTGGGGCGTTCGCTCCGCGCGCTGCGGTGCGTGGCGCCGGGGCGCCGGGGGGTGCGGGACGGCCGGGACGGTGTGCTCATCACCGGCCGAGCATACGGGGGGCCTAGAGATGGACGACCGGACAGGTCAGGGTCCGGGTGATCCCGGACACCTGCTGGACTCTGGCGACCACGAGCCGGCCCAGCTCGTCGACGGTGTCCGCCTGTGCGCGCACGATCACGTCGTAGGGACCGGTCACGTCCTCGGCCTGGATCACTCCGGGGATCTTGGCGATGACTTCGGCGACGGCCGACGCCTTGCCGACCTCGGTCTGGATCAGGATGTAAGCCTGTACCACGGAACCTCCAGGGGCGGCTTCGAGGATCATGGGGGGAGAGACGCAACCGTATCGCGTAGTCCGGCCGGTGCGGGAGGGTCGGGAACGGCCATGACGGGCGAGACCGCGGGCGCCGGGTTGACGGAAGGAGCGATCCGATGAGGGGCCACGGGCAGGGCCAGGGCACCGTGGGGGAGCTGGGCGAGTTCGGGCTCATCCGGGAGCTGACCTCCCGGCTGACCACGACGCCCGCGGTCCGGATCGGGCCCGGGGACGACGCCGCGGTCATCAGCGCCCCCGACCGCCGGGTCGTGGCCAGCACGGACGTGCTCATCGAGGGCCGGCACTTCCGCCGCGACTGGTCGACGGCGTACGACGTGGGCCGCAAGTCCGCCGCCCAGAACCTCGCCGACATCGCCGCCATGGGCGCCGTTCCCACCGCCCTGCTCCTCGGCCTCGTCGTCCCCGCCGACCTGCTCGTCACCTGGCCCGCGGAGCTGATGGACGGGCTGCGCGACGAGTGCCAGGTCGCCGGCGCCGCCGTCGTCGGCGGCGATGTCGTACGGGGCGACGCCATCACCCTCGCGATCACCGCGCTCGGCGACATGCAGGGCCACGAGCCGGTCACCCGCGCCGGCGCCCGCCCCGGCGACGTGGTGGCGGTGACCGGCTGGCTCGGCTGGTCCGCCGCCGGCCACGCGGTGCTGGCCCGCGGTTTCCGCTCGCCCCGCGCCTTCGTCGAGGCCCACCGCCGCCCCGAACCGCCGTACCAGGCGGGCCCGGCGGCGGCCGCGCTCGGCGCCACGTCGATGACGGACGTCAGCGACGGGCTGCTGGCCGACCTCGGGCACGTCGCGGCGGCGGGGAAGGTCCGTATCGACATCCGCACCGCGGCGCTCGACGTGCCCGGCCAGATGGCGGACATCGGCAAGGCGGTGGGCGTGGACCCGCTGCAGTGGGTGCTGACGGGCGGCGAGGACCACGCGATCGTGGCGACGTTCCCGCCGCAGGTGAAGCTGCCCGCCCGGTGGCGGGTCGTGGGCGAGGTGCAGGCGCCGTCGGCGGTGGCCCAGGTGACGGTGGACGGCGAGCCGTGGCGGGGCGCGGCCGGCTGGGACCACTTCGGTGGCTGAGCCGGCGGGAGCGGAGGGCGCCGCGGACGGCGGGGCCGGCGCGAGTGCGCCGCCGCGGGTGCTGACCGTCGCCGGCTCCGACTCCGGTGGCGGCGCGGGCATCCAGGCCGACCTGAAGACGATGCTCGCGCTCGGCGTGCACGGCATGAGCGTCGTCACCGCCGTGACCGCGCAGAACTCGCTCGGGGTGCAGGACAGTTGGACGCTGCCGGTGGCCGCGGTGCGCGGCCAGTTCCGCAGCGTCGTCGACGACATCGGGGTCCAGGCCGTCAAGACCGGCATGCTCGCGGGCGCCGAGACGGTGGCGGCGGTCGCGGAGCTGCTGGCGGGGACGCCCGCGCCGGTGGTGGTCGACCCCGTGGGGGTCTCGACCCACGGCGACCGGCTGCTGGCGGCCGAGGCGCTGGACACGGTACGGACGCGGCTGCTGCCGGTCGCCACCGTCGTCACCCCGAACCTGGCCGAGGTGGCGTGGCTGACCGGGATCCGGGTGGCCGGTGAGGCGGACATGCGGCGGGCGGCGGCGGCGCTGCTCGCGTACGGGCCGCGCTGGGTCCTGGTCAAGGGCGGCCATCTGCCGGCGGACGAGGGCGCCGTGGACCTGGTGACGGACGGCGCCGAGGAGCACTGGCTGCGCGCGCCCCGGATTCCCGTGCGGCACACCCACGGCACGGGCTGCACGCTGGCGAGCGCCGCCGCCGCGCATCTCGCGCGGGGCCGGGCGGTGCCGGAGGCGGTGGCGGCGGCGAAGGAGTACGTCACGGGGGCGATAGCGGCGGGGTTCCCGCTGGGGGAGGGGACCGGCCCCGTGGACCACGGGTGGCGGTGGCGCGGGGCGTAGGGCCTCGGGGACTCCATCGCCTGCGGGGCGGGGCGCGCCGCGTACCGGCGGGAACTCCCTTCGGGGCACGGCCCGGTGGGACCCCGCGGACGCGAGAGAGCCGGCCCACCCTGCGGTGGACCGGCTCGCTGTGCGTGGGCGGCTGCGCTACGTCAGCGCGAGACCTTGCCCGCCTTGATGCACGAGGTGCAGGCGTTGAGGCGCTTCGGCGTCCCCCCGACCACGGCGCGCACCCGCTGGATGTTGGGGTTCCAGCGGCGGCGGGTGCGGCGGTGCGAGTGGGAGATGTTGTTGCCGAAGCCCGGCCCCTTGCCACAGACGTCGCAGTTGGCAGCCACGGGTCACTCCAAGCTTCTGATGCACGTACGGTCGGATCCCGGCAGCGCGCCCTTCTCCTGGGAAGGAGCAGGTCGGCCGTGCCGGGGGAGGAAGGCCCGGTACGGGACCGGGCAACCTGTGCAGCATACTACGGCGCTTCCCGGCGGAGGAAATCACCGGTCCAGCGGCTACGCTGCCGCTACACCGTACCCGGCCGTGCCGTCGTCCGTACCGAGGGGGTTGTGCAGGTGCTCGACGCCTCTTCCGTGCGGGCCTGGTGCGCCCTGGCCCTGGAGGCGCTGGGCCGCGGCCGGGAGGAGATCGACGCGGTCAACGTGTTCCCGGTCGCCGACGGCGACACCGGGACGAACCTGTACCTGACGGTGGAGTCGGCGGCGCAGGCGGTGGACGCGGTGTACGGGGCGTTCGCGGCGGACGGCGCGGGCAGCGGCGGCGTGGAGCCCGCGGTGGCGGACGTGCTGCGGGCGATGGCGCACGGGGCGCTGATCGGGGCGCGGGGCAACTCGGGGACGATCCTGGCGGAGCTGCTGCGGGGGCTGACGGGCGCGGTGGTGGCGCCGGACGGGGACACCGGTGCCGGTGCCGATGCCGGTTCTGGTTCCGGAGGGCTGCTGGCCGGCGCGCTGCGGCGGGGCGCGGACGCGGCGCGGGCGGCGGTGGAGCACCCGGTCGAGGGCACCATGCTGACGGTCGCCGACGCCGCCGCGGCCGCGGCCGGGCGGTCCGGCGCGGGCGACGCGGCGCGGGTGGCGAGGGCCGCGTACGACGGCGCCCGGGAGGCACTGGCCGCGACGACCGGGCAGTTGGAGGTGCTGCGCCGGGCCGGCGTCGTGGACGCCGGGGGGCTGGGTCTGGTGGCGGTGCTGGGCACGCTCGCCGACGCGCTGAGCGGTGCCGCGCGCCCCACGGAGCTGGGGCTCGAAGGACCGGCCGGCCGAGGTACGGGCGCCCGCAGGACGGCCGCCCGCCACGACGGCGGCGACGGCGGTGCCTGTCCGGTGCCGGCCGGGGGCGGGCCCGCGTACGAGGTGATCTACCTGCTGGAGGCCGGGGAAGACGCCGTCACCCGGCTCCGGCCGCGGCTCGACGCGCTCGGCGACTCCCTCGTCGTCGTCGGCGGCGACGGGCTGTGGCGGGTGCACGTGCACGTCGACGACGCCGGTGCCGCCGTCGAGGCCGGCGTCGAGGCCGGCCGCCCGTACCGCATCCAGATCGCCCACCTCCCGGCCGACGCCGCCGCCGCACCCCCGCGCGGCGACTCCGGCGGGGGGCCCGGGGGCCGGGCGGTCGTCGCCGTGGTGCCGGGCGACGGGCTGGCGGCGCTGTGCGCGGAGGCGGGCGCGGGCGTGGTGACCGTACGGGAGGGGGAGCCGCCCGCGAGCGGGGAACTGGCGGAGGCGATGCGGCGGACGGGCGCGCGGGAGGTCGTACTGCTGCCGAACGACGCGGAGTTGCGGCACGCCGCGGCGGTGGCGGTGGCGGAGGCGCGGGCGTCCGGCGTACGCGCGGCCCTCATCCCCACGCGCGCGGCGGTGCAGGGCCTGGCGGCGCTCGCGGTGCACGACCCGGGGCGGCGGTTCGACGAGGACGTGGTCTCGATGACGGCCGCCGCGGGTGCCACGCGGCACGCGGAGCTGGCGGTCGCGGAGCAGGACGCGTGGACGACGGCGGGGATCTGCCGCCCGGGCGACGTGCTCGGGGTGGTGGAGGGCGACGTGGCGGTGGTCGGCACCGACCTCGCGGAGACCGCGGAGGCGGTGCTCGACCGGATGCTGGCGGGCGGCGGCGAGCTGGTCACGCTGGTGCTGGGCCCGGACCTGCCCCCGGGCTTCGGCGCCCGCCTGGAGGCGCACGTTCGGGGCGGGCACCTGGCGGTGGACACGGTGGTGTACGAGGGCGGCAGCCAGTCGGCACCGCTGCTGATCGGGGTGGAGTAGCCGGGCAGCGCCGGGCGCTGCGCGGTCGTCGGCGGCGCCGCGGAGCCCGGCCGCACCCGCCGGTGGCGGCGGTGCGGCGCGGGGCGCGCCGCGGGGCGCTGCGGCGATCAGGACCCGGCGGCCTCGGCCCCCGCGTAGTTCAGCAGGGCCCGGGCCTCGTCGCGGCGGGACTCGACGGTCCCGGTGGCGGTGTCGTCGTCCGGGTACGCGGCGAGCACCGCCCGGGCGCGCCGCGCCGCCTCCCCGGGGCGGCCGAGGTCGGCCTCCAGCCAGGCGGCGAGCAGTTGGGCGCCGGTGTACTCGTCGCGGCAGTCGGGGCCCAGCTCGGCGAAGCCGGCCACGGCGCGTACGACGTGGGTCAGGCCCTCTTCGTACGCGGCACGGGCGGCCGCCGCCCCGGACTCGTCCGGGTCGTGCGGCGTGCCGCCGACGGCGGCGGTGATCAGGTCGCCGGTCTGCCGGTGCGTGGCGGCGAGTTCGGCGAGCAGGACGTCGCGGCGCCCTCCCCGGACCCGGGTGCCGCCGGTCTCGGCCGCGTCCAGGCCGCCGGGCGCCTCCGTCGTCGCCAGGGCCGTCGTCAGCTCCCGCTCCGCGTCCGCCATCAGCGCCCGGCCCGCCGCCCCGCCCGCCTGCTCCGGCCGGAGCGCCAGCCAGGCGCGGGCCCTGAGCGTGCGGATCAGGGCGGGCACGTCGCCCAGGTCGCGCCAGAGCGCACCCGCGCGCTCGTACGCGCGGGCCGCCTGGGTGTCGAGTTCCGCCGCGCTCAGCGACTGCGCGGCCAGCGTCGCCAGCATCGCGTGGTCGCGGGCGCCGTCGCGGGGCCAGGTCGCGGCGATCTCCGCGGCCAGCACGTACTGCTCGGCCGCCTGCATGTGTTCCCCGAGCCGCCCCTGGGCGTCGCCCAGCCACCAGCGCGTCTGCACCACGGCGCCTTCGCCGTGCACGTCCGCGTCCAGGTCCGCGAGCGCGTCCTCCAGCACCGCCGCGGCCTCCGCGGCGCGGCCGAGGCGGAGCAGGGCGCCGCCGAGGTGGTGGCGGGCCCAGGCGCCGGTGTCCGCGGCGTCGCCGGCCTCGTCGGCCCAGAGGGCGGCTTCGAGCAGGTGCTCGGCGCCCTCGCCGTCGCGGCCGGTGTTGCAGAGGATGTCCGCCAGTTGCAGGTGCAGGCCCGCCTGCCCGGCGGGCCGGCCGTGCACGGCGCTGTGCTCCAGGGCCCCGCGCACGGCGCGCTCCGCGGTTGCGCGGTCGCCGAGCCGGGAGGCGATGCCGGCCAGCGCGGACTGGGCCCGTACCGCATACCAGGGGACGCCCGCGGCGGCGTAGCCGTCGGCCGCCTGCTCGTAGAGCGCCGCGGCGGGCTCCATCTCTCCGCGGCGGGCGGCGAGTTCCGCCCGGAGCTCGTGCGCCTCGGCGACCCGGCCGGCGACGCGCGGATCGTCCGCGTACGGCGCGGCGAAGTCCGCCACCGCGGCCACCGCCTCGGCGGCGGAGTCCGCCGGGCCCGAAGCGCCGTCGCCGCGCATCGTGTGGATACGGGCCCGGCAGACCAGCGCCGTCGCCGCCTCGGCGGCCGTGGCGCGGCCCTCCGCGTGCAGCGCCAGCGCCCGCGCGCAGGGCTCGGCGACCGCCGCCAGGGCGTCGTCCGTACGGCCCTCGCGGGCGAGGGCGAAGGCCGCGCGGGCGCGCGCCACCTCGGCCTGGCCCGGGTCGCCCGCGGCCTCGAAGAGCCCGGCCGCCGTCCCGAAGAGGCCCGCGACCTCGCCGGCCGCCGTGTCCGGGTGCATCGCGCGGTGGGCGGCGACCTCCGCGCGGTCGCGTACGGGCAGTTCGGTGCCCGCCTCCGCCGCCGCGCGCGCCGCGTCCGCCCAGGCCCGTACCGCGTCGGGGCGGCGGGCCTCCGTCAGCTCCCTGGCCGCCGCCAGCAGCTCCGCCACCCCGGGCCGCGCCGCCGGTGTCCCCGCGGCGGGCGGCGCCGCGGCACCGGCCGCGGGCGCCGCCGACCGCCGCACCGGCCGGCCCACGCGCAGCCCCAGCGGCAGCCGCTCCGCCAGCGGCTCGCGCGCCATCCGCTCGCGTACGCCCGCCGACACCGCCGCCGTGCCGTTGCGCGCGTCGAAGCGGCCCGCGAGCGCCAGCGCCTCGCGCTCCGCGTACGCCGCCAGCTCCGCGACCGTCCACTCCCGGCCGGCGGCCCCGGCCCCCGGCGGGCCCACCACCGGGTCCGCGCCCAGGCCGAGCTCCGCCAGCCGCCGCGTCAGCAGGGCCGTGACCGCGAGGTACGCCATCAGGCTCGACGGCTCGCCCCGGTCGGCCAGATACGCGGGCCGCTCCGCCAGCAGCTCAAGACCCCGCGCCTCGTTGCCCGTCAGCGCGCAGAACTCCACGTGCCGCGCGAACGCGAACCGCATGCTCTCCATCCGCCGCACCATCCGGTGCCCGCGCAGATGGTTGGCCCGCGCCTCGTCGGCGCGGCCCAGCCGCAGCAGCGGCAGCAGCGACTCCGCGAGCGTGGCGTGCGGCTCGTGCGCGCAGGTGTGCACGCCGCCGAGCACCGGTGCCCACAGCTCGAGCGCGGCGGCGTCGTCCCCGTGCCCGGCCTCCCAGCTGCCCTGGCCGCGCAGCTCGCAGGCGTGGCAGTCGCTCGTGGCGTCGCGCTCCGCGGCGCGCCAGGCGGCGTACGCTCGGGCGGCGCGCGCGTCGTCGCCGACGTGCTCGGCGATGTGGTACTCGGCCTGCCGCACGGCGCGTTCGCTGTGGCCCGCGAGGCGGTAGCGGCGCTCCATCTCGGCGAGCCACTTCTCCATCGCCGCCAGCGGGATGTGCGGCTGGTCGGTCATCCCGGAGGAGACCCACTTGAACATCCAGAACAGGCGGTGGGTGTCCTCCTCGTCGAAGTCCTCCGGACGCTCGTCCCACATGCGCAGCAGCCGCGCGAAGGGGACGAACATCTTGTCCTGCTCGGAGCTGAAGTTGTACGTCTGCAGCAGGTGGATCAGGCCCTCGACGACGAACGCGGCCTGGCCCGACAGCTCCGCCTCGGCGAGCAGCCGCTCCGCGCCCGCGTTGCGGCCGGGGCCCTCCGGCTCCTGCGCGTTGTCGTGCATCGCCTGGCGGAAGGCGAAGATGTCGGCGGGCGGCCCCGCGGGGGAGGGGGCGGGGGCATCCGTGCTCATCGGTCGTCCTCCTCGCCGCCGCCGTGCGCGCCGGCCGCGGGGTCCGCGGCCCCCGGCGGGTGCGTCGCCCACTCCAGCAGGCCGGCGAACGCCCGGTTCAGCAGCGCCGAGTCGGCGGGCCGCAGCGGGCGCTGCGCCATCAGCAGCGCCTGCCCGTACAGCGCCTCGACCGCGCTGCCGACCAGCTCGGGGGCGCCCAGCGTGCTGATCCGGCGCACCAGCGGGCTGCGGTGGTTGAGGACGAGCCGGGCGCGCGGGGCGCCGCCGCGCAGGCTGCCGAGGATGCCCGCCCACAGCTCGTCGGCCTGCTCCTCCTCGTCCGCGCGGGCCCGTTCGTGCCGGGCGGCGCGGTCGTCGAGGTGGAGCGCGGGCACGGTCAGCGGGTGGAAGGCGCGGAGCACCACGTCGCAGGCGAGCGGGTCGAGGCGGGCGCGGGCGACGCCGAGGAAGCCGGACAGGGCCAGCTCCTCGGCCGGCTCGACGCCGTCCAGGTGGGCGGTCACGGTGTCCGGGTCCAGCTCGGCGACCGCGGTCCCGGGGCGTACCCGCGGCAGCAGCTCGACCAGCTCCGCGTCGTAGGTGTAGCCGCCGTTGACGACGCCGATGCCCTGCGCGGAGGCGATCGGCGCGACCTGCCGGAACTCCTCCACGCTGCGGGTGAAGTGCACCACCGGGTGGCGCTGCGCGAACTCCGCCAGCGACACCTGCCCGTCGGTGGTCTCGAACGGCAGCCACGGCAGCATCGTGCGCAGCATCTCCTCGTCATGCCGGGCCAGCGACTTCACGCCCAGATGGTGCACGGAGAGGAACTGCGTGAGCCGCTCCGGGTCGCCGGTGGCCAGCGAGGCCAGCCAGTCGCGTACGGCGCCGCCGAGCGCCTCCCGTACGGCGAGGAGCGTCTCGTCCTCGTACAGCGCCTCCCGCGAGGCGGTCGGGCGCAGGGTGTCGGTGTCGACGACGCAGCGGACGAAGAACGCCCAGTCCGGCAGCAGCCCTTCGGCGCGCGCGGTGAGCAGCATCCCCTTCAGGTGCACCCGGTGCCCGGCGCGCTGCGCGGGGCTGACGGCGGACGGCAGCACGTACGCGACCCCGCGCACGCCCGCGAGGGGCACGTCCAGCTCCACGGCGTCGAGCGGGGTGAAGCCGAAGACGTCCCGGCAGTGGGCCGCGAGCGCCACCCGGCGGGCGGCCGGGCTCGGGTACGGGCGGTCCCAGACCGCGGGCAGCTCGGTGACCGGCGTCTCGCCGACGCGCACGTCGTACGGCAGCAGCGAGCCGAAGTCGCGGGCGAGGTCGGCGACGCGGGCCGGTTCGAACCACTCGGCGCAGCCGGGCCGCGGCGTCAGGTGCACGGTGGTGCCGGGCTCCGGGCGGGCCGCCGGGGGCAGGGTCCGTACCGTGTACGAACCGTCGCCGGCGGCCGTCCACTCCACCGGCGGCGCCCCGGGCTCCCGCGCCGACCTGCTGACCACCCGGATCCGCTCCGCGACCAGGAAGCAGGCCAGCAGCCCGATGCCGAACCGGCCCAGGAACCCGGCCCGCACGGACTCCAGGCCCCCGGCGCGCTTGGAGCTGCGGCCGATGGTGGCGAGCAGCTCGTGCACCTCCGCCTCGGTGAGCCCCACCCCGCTGTCCTCGACGCGCAGCCCGGCACCGTCGCCGCCGCCGGGCTCCGGGTACAGCCGGATGCGGTCCGGCGCGCCGGGGTCGTCCGCGCGCCTGGCGGTGACCGCGTCGACGGCGTTCTGCAGCAGTTCGCGCAGATAGACCCGCGGGCTGGAGTAGAGGTGGTGGGAGAGCAGGTCCACCAGACCGCGCAGGTCGACCTGGAAGGTGTGGGACGAGGCGGGCGCAGCGTTCTCAGATGTCATCACGGGAGCGCCGGCGGGGGGTGGGAGGGCGGCGCGGGTCGGGCGATCCCGATCGGCGTCGGTGATCGCGAAGGGGAGTTCGAGGCGGACCATCGTAGGACCGCGCGGGCCCGGGTTACCAGGGGTTTCCACGCTCTGTCGGCCCGATGGTGTGCAATGGACGCGTGTCCGTGCTGGAAGAGCCCCTGAAGACGTCCGTCGGCGACCGGACCGCCAAGGCCATGGCGGAGCACCTGGATCTGCACACCGTCGGAGACCTGCTGCACCACTACCCCCGGCGGTACGCCGAGCGGGGCGAGCTGACGCGGCTGGCCGACCTGGAGACCGACGAGCACGTCACGGTCGTCGCGCAGGTGGAGAAGGCCGCCATGCTCGGTACGGGCCGGGGGCGCCGGCTCGAAGTGGTCATCACCGACGGCAGCGGCCGGCTCACCCTCGTCTTCTTCGGGCGCGGCGCGTACCACCCGCAGAAGGAGCTGCTGCCGGGCCGGCGCGCCCTCTTCGCCGGCAAGGTCACCGTCTTCAACCGCAAGCGCCAGCTCGCTCACCCCGACTACAAGCCGCTGTCCGGCCCGGACGGCGCGGGCGCCGACGCCGAGGCCGACGAGTGGGCGGGCAAGCTCCTCCCGCTCTACCCGGCCTGCCGGCAGCTCGCCTCCTGGCAGCTCCAGCAGGCCGTCGACACGGTGCTGGACGGGCTGGAGGCCACGGAATGGGAGGGCGTCGCCGACCCGCTGCCCGCGGCGCTGCGGGACGAGCGCGGCCTCGTACCGCTGCGCGAGGCGCTGCTGAAGGTGCACCGGCCGAAGACCAAGGCAGACCTGTGGGCGGCGCGGGACCGGCTGAAGTGGGACGAGGCGTTCGTCCTCCAGATCGCCCTGGCCCGGCGGCGGCACGCCGACGGGCAGTTGCCCGCGGTGCCGCGGGTGGCGCCCGCCGAGGGGCTGCTCGCGGACTTCGACGCCCGGCTGCCGTTCACCCTCACCGAGGGCCAGCGGCGGGTCTCCGCCGACGTCTTCGCCGACCTGGCCACCGACCACCCCATGCACCGGCTGCTCCAGGGCGAGGTGGGCTCGGGCAAGACGCTGGTGGCGCTGCGCGCGATGCTCGCCGTGGTGGACGCGGGCGGGCAGGCGGCGATGCTCGCGCCGACCGAGGTGCTGGCGCAGCAGCACCACCGCTCGATCACCGAGATGATGGGCGAGCTGGCCGAGGCCGGCCTCCTCGGCGGCGCCGAGCACGGTACGAAGGTCGAGTTGCTCACCGGCTCCTCCGGCGCGGCGGCCCGCCGCAGGGCGCTGCTCGACCTGGCCACCGGCGAGGCCGGGATCGTCGTCGGGACGCACGCGCTGATCGAGGACAAGGTGCAGTTCCACGACCTGGGCCTGGTCGTGGTCGACGAGCAGCACCGCTTCGGCGTCGAGCAGCGGGATGCGCTGCGCGCGAAGGGCAACCGCGGGGACGACAAGCGCACGCCGCACCTGCTGGTCATGACCGCTACGCCCATCCCGCGCACGGTCGCCATGACGGTCTTCGGCGACCTGGAGACCTCCGTGCTAGACCAGCTCCCGGCCGGCCGCTCGCCGATCGCCAGCCACGTCGTGCCGGCGGCCGACAAGCCGCACTTCCTCTCCCGCGCCTGGGAGCGGGTGCGCGAGGAGGTCGAGGGCGGCCACCAGGCGTACGTCGTCTGCCCGCGCATCGGCGACCCCGCGGAGGAGGCGGAGCCCAAGGGCGGCAGGAGCGGCAGCGGGAAGGGCGGGAAGGGCGCGAAGGAGGCGCCGTCGCCGGAGGACGAGGCGGAGAAGCGGCCGCCGCTGGCGGTCCTCGACGTCGCCGCGCAGCTCTCCGCCGCCCCCGGGGCGCCGCTGGCCGGGCTGAGGACCGAGGTGCTGCACGGGCGGATGCAGCCGGACGCCAAGGACGACGTGATGCGCCGGTTCGCCGCCGGCGAGGTGGACGTGCTGGTCGCCACGACCGTCATCGAGGTCGGCGTCAACGTCCCCAACGCCACGGCCATGGTCATCATGGACGCCGACCGCTTCGGCGTCTCCCAGTTGCACCAGTTGCGCGGCCGGGTCGGCCGCGGTTCGGCCGCCGGGCTCTGCCTGCTGGTCACCGAGATGCCCGAGGGCACGCCTGCCAGGACCCGGCTGGACGCGGTCGCGGCCACGCAGGACGGCTTCCGGCTCTCCCGTATCGACCTGGAGCAGCGCCGCGAGGGCGACGTGCTGGGGCAGGCGCAGTCCGGGGCCCGCTCCAGCCTCAGGATGCTCACGGTCATCGACGACGAGGACGTCATCGCCGAGGCCCGGGACGCCGCCGCGGCGATCGTGGCCGAGGACCCCGGGCTGGCCGCGTACCCGGAGCTGCGCGGCGCGCTGGCGAGCCTGCTGGACGACGAGCGGGAGCAGTTCCTCGACAAGGGCTGAGCGGGCCCGGCCGCGGGGCCGTGACCGGCCCCGCGGCGGGACGCACGGGTGTCCCGCCGCCCGCGCGCCACCGGGCGGCACCGCGCCCGTCACCCGGGAGGCATATCGTGGGACGGACCGCGCCCGTGAGGACAAGGACACCCAGCAGCCATGACCCGCGTGATCGCCGGCACCGCCGGCGGGCGGCGCCTGGCCGTGCCGCCCGGCACCGGCACCCGGCCCACGTCCGACCGCGCCCGCGAGGGTCTCTTCTCCACCTGGCAGACCCTCGTCGGCCCGCTCGACGGGTTGCGCGTCCTCGACCTGTACGGCGGCTCCGGCGCCGTCGGCCTGGAGGCGCTCTCCCGCGGCGCGGCGCACGCGCTGCTCGTCGAGGCCGACGCCCGCGCCGCCCGCGTCATCCGGCAGAACGTCCGCGCCCTCGGCCTGCCGGGCGCCGAAGTGCGCGCCGCCCGCGCCGAGCAGGTCGTCGCCGGGCCGCCGCCCCCCGACCCGTACGACGTGGTCTTCCTCGACCCGCCGTACGAGGTGGCGGACGCGGCCGTGGGCGAGATACTCGTCACACTCCGTGCCCACGACTGGCTGTCCCCGGGCGCGCTCGCCACCGTGGAGCGCAGCACCCGAGGCGGCGAATTCCCCTGGCCCGACGGGTTCGTGGGGCTGCGGGCCAGGCGCTACGGCGAAGGCACGCTCTGGTACGGTCGCGCCGCCCCACCGGCCCCATGACCGCCCGTCCCCGTCCCCGCCCCGCTCGTCCCGCCGCGTCCCCCGACTCCGACTCCGACCCCTCGACCGTCACCGAAACCCTCATGACCCTCACGACCGGAACCGAGAGCGAGGAACCTCCGTTGCGCCGCGCCGTCTGTCCGGGGTCCTTCGACCCCATCACCAACGGGCATCTCGACATCATCGCCCGGGCCTCGAAGCTCTACGACGTCGTGCACGTCGCCGTGATGATCAACAAGTCGAAGAAAGGCATGTTCACCGTCGAGGAGCGGATGGACCTCATCCGCCAGTGCACGGCGGAGTACGGCAACGTGGAGGTCGAGAGCTTCCACGGCCTCCTCGTGGACTACTGCAAGGAGCGCGACATCCCCGCCATCGTCAAGGGGCTGCGCGCCGTCAGCGACTTCGACTACGAGCTGCAGATGGCCCAGATGAACAACGGCCTGTCGGGCGTGGAGACCCTCTTCGTCCCCACCAACCCGACCTACAGCTTCCTCTCCTCCAGCCTGGTCAAAGAGGTGGCCACCTGGGGCGGCGACGTATCCCACCTCGTACCCCCCGTTGTCAACCGGGCACTTGACGAACGCCTCACGCATTCCTAGCCGGGCGCCGTAGAGTCTTTCCCCATGGACGTGCAGAGAAAGCTCGACGAGATCGCGGAGGCCCTCCAGGGCGCGCGGTCCATGCCCATGTCGGCGTCGTGCGTGGTCAACCGCGCCGAGCTGCTCGGCATGCTGAACGAGGTGCGCGAGGCCCTGCCCGGGTCGCTGGCCCAGGCGCAGCAGTTGCTCGGCGGGCGCGAGCAACTGGTCGAGGAGGCACGCCGCGAGGCCGAGCAGATCCTCGACGAGGCGCAGAACCGGCGCACCGCGCTGATCTCCGGCACCGAGGTCGCCCGGCACGCCCAGGCCGAGGCCGACCGGATCCTGGGCGAGGCCCGCCAGGAGGCCGAGCAGATCAGCGCCGAGGCCGACGACTACGTCGACAGCAAGCTCGCCAACTTCGAGGTCGTCCTCACCAAGACCATCGGCTCCGTCGACCGCGGCCGGGACAAGCTGCTGGGCCGCGCCCCCGGGTACGACGACCCGCAGGGCTTCGACGCCGGCCAGGACCCGGCGGGCGAGGCGCCCGAGCGCAGCGCCGACCCGCAGGAGCAGCGCAGGCGCGCGGACACGTACGTCGAGGCGCAGTTCCAGGCGTTCCAGTCGGTGCTGACCAAGACCCTGGAGGCGGTCGGCCGCGGCCGGCAGAAGCTCCAGGGCGCGCGGCCCACGGACCAGCTCGGCGAGACCTTCGGGCAGCCGGGCATGGGGCACACGGGCACGACGGACGAGAGCTACCTCGCGGAGCTGGCCGAGCTGGCCGACCCGCCCCCGGGCCCGGCGCACGCCCCCGGCGCCCCGCAGGACCCCGCGATGCCGCCGCCGCCCGCGCAGCAGCCCCCGCACGCCGTCCCGCAGCCGGCCGCCGCGTACTACGACGCCACCGCCGCGCAGGGCTACGGCCAGGCCGGCTACCCGCAGCCGGAGCAGCCGGACTACCCGCAGGGCTACGGCCAGGGCTACCAGCAGGGCTACGAGCAGCCGGAGCCCGGCTACGGCTGGGCGCAGCAGGCCGGGCAGCAGGAGCAGCCCGCGGCCGGTGCGTACCAGGACGCCGGGCAGCAGATGCCGTACGGCCAGGGCGGCGCGCACCTGCCGCAGCAGGGCGGCTACACCCCGGCGCCGGCCGCGCTGGACGAGACGAGCCTCTTCGACACCAGCATGATCGACCTGGAGCAGCTCAGGCAGTACGACGACCGCGGCCGCTGAGCCGCCGGGGAGCACCCGGGGGCCCGGCCGCGGACGGACGCCCGGATTGGGTCTTGGGCCGGGTCTCAAGTATTCTGGACCCTCGCCGTATCGCGCCGCGCCCGTCCCTGCCCGTCATGCGCAGGGTGCACGAAAGCAGGAAAGCCCTGAAAGCCCATCCGGACCACCGCGCCCCTCTCGTGTTCGACACACGGGACCTGGGCCGCCGTCCCGGTACGCTCAAGCGGCTCACCCGCACCGTGCCGGCGCCCAAGGACCTCGGCAACGAGGTGGTGGGCGTGCCGGAGGGCGACCCCGTCGAGCTCGAGCTGCGGCTCGAGTCGGTGATGGAGGGCGTGCTCGTCACGGGTACCGCCCGGGCACGGGCGACGGGCGAGTGCGTAAGGTGTCTGGAGCCGCTCGGGCTGGAGCTCCGAGTGGACATCCAGGAGTTGTACTCCTATCCGGAGACCGACGCCAGGGGCCGCGTGGCCCGCGGCGGCGGCTCAGGCGCGGACGCCGAGGAGGCGGACGCGGAGGAGGGGACGCTGTACCTCGAGGACGACATGTTCGACCTCGAACCGGAGCTGCGCGACGCGGTGGTGCTCACACTGCCGCTGCAGCCCGTGTGCCGGGAGGACTGCCCGGGCCTGTGCCCCGACTGCGGGGCGCGGCTCGCGGACGACCCGGACCACCGGCACGACGTCGTCGACGCCCGGTGGGCGGCGTTGCAGGGACTCGCCGAGACCGTCTCGGACGGCGAGAAGAACGATACGAGCGGCGCTGACGACGGCGCCGGCGAGAAGCAGGAGAAGTAGCCGTGGCCGTTCCGAAGCGGAAGATGTCGCGCAGCAACACGCGCCACCGCCGGTCGCAGTGGAAGGCTGCGGTCCCGCACCTGGTGGCATGCGAGCGCTGCCACGAGCCGAAGCAGCAGCACATCGCATGCCCGAACTGCGGCACGTACAACCGCCGCCAGGTCCTCGAGGTCTGAGCGACGGGGAGAAGGCTCATGTCAGATGCCACTACGCCGCGGAAGGCGCCGGCCGACACAGCCTCGTCCCCCAAGATCCTGGAAGGGCGGCTCGAGTACGAACTCGAGCCCGCCCTTCTGGTGCGCGCCCTCACCCACCGCTCGTTCGCGTACGAGAACGGCGGTCTGCCCACCAATGAGCGGCTCGAGTTCCTCGGGGACTCGGTGCTCGGCCTGGTGGTCACCGACACGCTGTTCCGGGGCCACCCCGACCTGCCCGAGGGCCAGTTGGCCAAGCTGCGGGCCGCGGTGGTCAACTCGCGTGCGCTCGCCGAGGTCAGCCGCGGGCTGGACCTGGGCGCGTTCATCCGGCTCGGCCGGGGCGAGGAGGGCACGGGCGGCCGGGACAAGGCGTCGATCCTCGCGGACACGCTGGAGGCCGTGATCGGCGCGGTCTACCTGGACAAGGGACTGGAGGCGGCGTCGGAGCTGGTGCACCGGCTGTTCGACCCGCTGATCGAGAAGTCCTCGAACCTCGGGGCGGGGCTGGACTGGAAGACGTCGCTGCAGGAGCTGACGGCCGCCAGGGGACTGGGCGTGCCGGAGTACCTGGTCAGCGAGACCGGCCCGGATCACGAGAAGACCTTCACGGCTGCCGCCCGCGTCGGTGGTGTCACGTACGGCACCGGCACCGGCCGCAGCAAGAAGGAAGCGGAGCAGCAGGCGGCGGACACCGCCTGGCGCGCGATCAGCGCGGCAGGGGCGGACGGCGAGGCGGGCAAGGGCGCGGCGGGGAGCAACGGCTCCGCGGCACCGGAGCCCGCGCCGGCCGGCGCGTCCGACGGCGCGCCCGCGTCCGCGGGTGCGCCCGCGGACCTACCGGACTCCGCGGACGGTGACGCCGCCGCGGGCTCCGCCGGGGCGGCGCAGGCCGCCGACCGGTAGCGCGGCGATGCCGGAGCTGCCGGAGGTCGAGGTGGTGCGCCGCGGCCTGGCGAAGTGGGTCGCGGGCCGCACCGTCGGCTCCGTCGAGGTGCTGCACCCCAGGTCCGTACGCCGGCACCCCGCGGGCGCCGCCGACTTCGCCGCCCGGCTCACGGGGCACCCGCTGGGGGAGCCGCGGCGGCGCGGCAAGTACCTGTGGCTGCCGCTGGCCGACGGCCCCGAGTCGGTGCTCGCGCACCTGGGCATGAGCGGCCAGTTGCTGGTCCAGCCGGAGGCCGCGCCGGACGAGAAGCACCTGCGGATCCGGGTCCGCTTCGCGGACGAGACGGACACGGAGCTGCGCTTCGTCGACCAGCGCACGTTCGGCGGCCTTTCGCTGCACCCGAACGCGGCCGGGGGACTGCCCGACGTCATCGCGCACATCGCCAGGGACCCGCTGGACCCGGAGTTCGACGACGCGGCGTTCCACGCGGCACTGCGCCGCAGCCGGACCACGATCAAGCGGGCGCTGCTGAACCAGTCGCTGATCAGCGGCGTCGGCAACATCTACGCGGACGAGGCCCTGTGGCGTGCCCGCCTCCACTACGAGCGCCCCACCGCCGGCCTCACCCGCCCCCGTACGGCGGAACTCCTGGGGCACGTCCGCGCGGTGCTGAACGCCGCGCTCGACGTCGGCGGCACGAGCTTCGACAGCCTGTACGTCAACGTCAACGGCGAGTCCGGCTACTTCTCCCGCTCGCTCGACGCGTACGGCCGCGAGGACGAACCCTGCCGCCGCTGCGGCACCCCGATCCGCCGCCGCCCGTGGATGAACCGCTCCAGCTACTTCTGCCCGCGCTGCCAGCGCCCGCCGCGCCCCTGACCCGGCCGGCCCGCCCGCAAGGCGCGCCTCAGAAGCCGAAGTTCTGTGTCCACCAGGGGCCGCCGTCGGCGAAGTGGGCGCCGACGCCCAGGGTGCGGAAGTCGCAGTTCAGTATGTTCGCGCGGTGGCCTTCGCTGTTCATCCAGGCGTCCATCACCGACTGCGCGTTGGCCTGGCCGCGGGCTATGTTCTCGCCGCCGAGGTCGGCTATGCCGTAGTCCTGCGCGCGCTCCCACGGGTCGTTGCCGTCGGGGTCGGTGTGGTCGAAGAAGCCGCGCGCCGCCATGTCCTGGCTGTAGTCGCCGGCGAGCTTCGCCAGCTCCGGGTCGTTCGTCAGCGGGCGGCAGCCCGCCTGCGCGCGCTCCTGGTTGACCAGCCGCAGCACCTCCGCCTCCGCGGCGGTGGTGGCGTCGGCGGTGGCGGTGGGCTTCGCCGAGCGGGTGGGCTCGGAGGTCTCCGACTTCGTGGGGGAGGGGGACGCCGACTCCGTACGGGACGGGCCCGGGGACTTCGACGACGGGTCCGCGGACTCCGGCTTCTCGCGCTCGGGCGCCGAGGTGGACGGCGAAGCGCTCTTCGACTCCCTGCCGTCCCGGGAGTCCTTGCCGCCGGTCTTCTTCGTCTCCGGGGTCCTGCTCTCCGGCCGCTCCGAGTCGTCGCTCGCGGACGGCGACGCCTCCAGCGTCGGCAGGTCGGAGGAGCCCTGCGTACTGGGCGCCGGCGGGTCGCCCGCCTGGACGTGCCCGGCGGGACCGCCGCTGCCGCGGTCGAGGTCGAAGCCGCTGCCGAGGACCCCGGAGGCCATCGCCACCGCGCCCACGGCCAGCGCCGCCGACGTACCGAGCATCCCGGCCCTGGCCGGGCTCTGCTTGCGGTGCTGCCCCCGCGACCGGCCGGCGCCGTGCGCCTCGCGGTCGCCGTAGGAGTCGTACGAGCCGTACGCGGCGGGCGTGTACCCGCGGTCGCCTGTCGGGGGCTGCGGCTCCGAGCGTCTGTGGCGGCCCATCCGGCTGACCCCTCACGTCCGACGACAACTTCTCCTGCACACACGCCACTCGCACACACGAGTGATATTGCTGTCGGCAGACTGTACGCCATGCCCCCCCGACCGGACGTGCCCGCGGCCACATCGTCCGGATAACGTGCGTCACATGAGTACAGACGTCCGCATGACGGCATGGGTGCGCGGCGTGGTCCAGGGCGTCGGCTTTCGCTGGTTCACCCGCGCCCGCGCGCTGGAGATCGGCGGCCTCAGCGGCTTCGCCGCCAACCTCGGGGACGGCCGGGTCCAGATCGTCGCCGAGGGTCCGCGAGCGCAGTGTCAGGAGTTGCTGGAGTGGTTGCGGTCCGCCGACACGCCGGGCCGCGTCTCGGGTGTGACGGAGATCTGGGACGAGCCGCGCGGCGGATATCACTCATTTGCCATCCGCTGAGCACGCTCCGCCATAAGGGCTGGTCCGGCAGGGATGACCAGCGGGTTGCCAACGGCTGCCGCGCGTGCAAAGCTCTCACACCAGACGGGTCCTGCCACCCCCCGCGGCCTGCAATTGCACGTGCCGCGCCCGATACGGGGTGTGATCGTGTTGACCGTCAAACTATTTGGTGAGACGCTTGAAGCCCCGCGCACCCTTGCTGTTTGTGCCATGGGCAGACATCGCGGGTGCGAATCCCTCACGACCCACACCGCTCGGTCGGTCACTCAGTGTGGAGGACCTGCAATCATGGCAAAGGCGCTTCTCGGTTACGTCGGCGGTACAGACCCGCGACTCCTCGCCGAGATGCGACGGCTGCAGCAGCGTGTCCAGGACCTGGAGTCGGAGCTCGTCCGCGTCCAGGCCGAGAACGACATGCTCGCCGCCGCCGCTGCTCACAACAGCGAGTCACTGCTCGACGTATCCCAGGCGGAGCCTGCGCTTACCTGACAATCATGCGAGAACCGTCAGGTCTGCACCCAACCGCTTGAGATAACTGTCAAGGGACGCTTAACCGCGTCCCTTCGTCGTTTCTCCGCTCTCTTACGGATCCCCCGGCAGGGAACCCGCCCCGGAGCCGGCACCCCGGGGGGTGATGCTCCGTAATTGATGTGCCCCGGCGGTTACCCAGTGAAACCGGCTTGCGCGATAGAGTCTCCGGCACATGTTTCGTCGCCGGAGGAGAGCTCGCCAGTGCACTTGAAGGGCCTCACGCTCCGGGGGTTCAAGTCCTTCGCCTCCGCCACCACCCTCCGTTTCGGGCCGGGTATCACCTGTGTCGTCGGCCCGAACGGTTCGGGAAAGTCCAACGTGGTGGACGCGCTGTCCTGGGTGATGGGGGAGCAGGGGGCGAAGTCCCTCAGGGGCGGCAAGATGGAGGACGTCATCTTTGCCGGGACCACCGGCCGGCCGCCCCTCGGCCGCGCCGAGGTCTCGCTGACGATCGACAACTCCGACGGCGCACTGCCCATCGACTACTCCGAAGTGACCATCACCCGGACGATGTTCCGCAGCGGCGGCAGCGAATACCAGCTCAACGGCGACACCTGCCGCCTTCTCGACATCCAGGAACTGCTCTCCGACTCCGGCATCGGCCGCGAAATGCACGTCATCGTCGGCCAGGGCCAGCTCGACTCCGTCCTGCACGCCGACCCCTCGGGCCGCCGCGCCTTCATCGAGGAGGCCGCCGGCGTCCTCAAGCACCGCAAGCGCAAGGAGAAGGCGCTGCGCAAGCTGGACGCGATGCAGGCCAACCTCGCCCGCGTCCAGGACCTCAGCGACGAACTGCGCCGCCAGCTCAAGCCGCTCGGCCGGCAGGCCGCCGTCGCCCGCCGCGCCGCCGTCATCCAGGCCGACCTGCGCGACGCGCGGCTCCGGCTGCTCGCCGACGACCTCGTCACCCTGCGCGCGGCCCTCTCCGCCGAGATCGCCGACGAAGCGGCGCTGAAGGAGCGCAAGGAAGCCACCGAGGCCGAGCTGACCGCCGCCCGCGCGCGGGAATCGGCCCTGGAGGAGCAGGTACGGGCCCTCACCCCGCGGCTCACCGAGGCGCAGGGCGCCTGGCACGAACTCGGCCAGCTCGCCGAGCGGGTCCGCGGCACCGTCAGCCTCGCCGACGCCCGCGCCAAGCACGCCACCGCCGCCCCCGAGGAGGAGCGCCGCGGCCGTGACCCGGAGGACCTGGAGCGCGAGGCGCAGCGCATCCGCCAGCAGGAGGCCGAGCTGGAAGCCGCCCTGGACGCCGCCGAGCGGGCGCTGGAGGACACCGTCGCCCACCGCGCCGAGCTGGAGCGTGAACTCGCCGCCGAGGAGCGGCGGCTGAAGGACGCCGCCCGCGCCGTCGCCGACCGCCGCGAACGGCTCGCCCGGCTCAGCGGCAAGGTCACCGCCGCCCGCGGCCGCGCCGCCTCCGCGCAGGCCGAGATCGACCGGCTGGCCACCGCGCGCGACGAGGCACAGGAGCGCGCCGCCGCCGCGCAGGAGGCGTACGAGACGCTGAAGGCCGAGGTCGACGGGCTGGCCGGGGACGACGGCGAGCTGGCCGCGGAGCAGGAGGCGGCGAAGGCCGCCCTCCAGGCCGCCGAGGCCGAGCTGACCGCCGCCCGCGACGAGACCGCCGAGGCCGAGCGGGCCCGCGCCGCCACCACCGCCCGCCGCGACGCGCTCGCCCTCGGCCTGCGCCGCAAGGACGGCACCGGCACCCTGCTCCAGGCCCGCGACAAGCTGACCGGCGTGCTCGGCCCCGCCGCCGAACTGCTCACCGTCGCCCCCGGGTACGAGGTCCCCGTCGCCGCCGCGCTCGGCGCCGCCGCCGACGCCCTCGCCGTCTCGGGACCCGCCGCCGCGGCCGACGCGCTGCGGCTGCTGCGCAAGCACGACGCCGGGCGCGCCGCGCTGCTCCTGGGCGACGCCCCGTACGAGCCGCACCCCGACGGCGAACTCCCGCCCGGCGCCCGCCACCTCGCCGCGCTGGTCGCGGGCCCCGACCAACTGCTGCCCGCCGTGCGCCGGCTGCTGGCCCGTACCGTCTGCGTCGCCACGCTGGAGGACGCGGAAGACCTCGTCTCCGTCCGGCCCGAGCTGACCGCCGTCACCGCGGAAGGCGACGTCTTCGGCGGCCACTTCGCCCACGGCGGCTCCGCCGGCGCCCCCAGCCTGCTGGAGGTGCAGGCGTCCGTCGACGAGGCGGCGGCCGAGCTGACCGAGCTGGACGCCCGCTGCCTGCTGCTCCACGACCGGCAGGAGGCCGCCGTCGCCCGGCGGGCCGAGTGCGCCGCGCTCGTCGAGGAGCTGGGCGGCCGGCGCAGCGCCGCGGACCGGGAGCGGTCCCGCGTCGCCGGCGAGTTGGGCCGGCTCGGTGGTCAGGCCCGCGCCGCCGCCGGGGAGGCCGAGCGCAGCGCCGCCGCGGCCTCCCGCGCGGAAGAGGCGCTGGCCCGCGCGGGAGCGGAGGCGGAGGAGCTGGCGGCCCAGTTGGAGACCGCGGAGGAGGAGGCCGGCGCCGCCGAGGACGGCGACGACGGCTCCGACACCTCCGTACGCGACCGGCTCGCCGCCGACGGCGCCAACGCCCGGCAGACCGAGATGGAGGCCAGGCTCCAGGTCCGTACCCACGAGGAGCGGGTCAAGGGGCTCGCGGGCCGCGCCGACGGGCTCGACCGCGCCGCCCGCGCCGAGCGCGAGGCGCGCACCCGCGCCGAGCGCCGCCGCGCCCGGCTGCGGCACGAGGCGGCCGTCGCCACCGCGGTCGCCGCGGGTGCCCGGCAGCTCCTCGCGCACGTCGAGGTCTCCCTCGCCCGCGCCGAGGAGGAGCGCGCCGCCGCGGAGCGGGCCCGCGCGGAGCGCGAGCAGGAGCTGGGCCGGCAGCGCCGGCTCTCCCGCGAGCTGGCCGGCGAGCTGGACAAGCTGACGGACTCCGTCCACCGCGGCGAGGTGCTGGGCGCGGAGAAGCGGCTGCGCATCGAGCAGTTGGAGGGCCGGGCGCTGGAGGAGCTGGGCGTCGAGCCCGCCGATCTGGTGGCGGAGTACGGCCCCGACCAGCTCGTACCGCCGTCGCTGCCCGCCGAGGGTGAGGAACTGCCCGAGGATCCGGAGCACCCGCGCAACCGGCCCCGGCCGTACGTGCGCGCCGAGCAGGAGAAGCGGCTGAAGGCCGCGGAGCGCGCGTACACCAGGCTCGGCAAGGTCAACCCGCTGGCGCTGGAGGAGTTCGCGGCGCTGGAGGAGCGGCACAAGTTCCTCACCGAGCAGCTCGACGACCTCAAGCGCACCCGCGCCGACCTGCTCCAGGTGGTCAAGGAGGTCGACGAGCGGGTCGAGCAGGTCTTCACCGACGCCTTCCACGACACCGCCCGCGAGTTCGAGGGCGTCTTCTCCCGCCTCTTCCCCGGCGGCGAGGGCCGGCTGATCCTCACCGACCCGGACGACATGCTGAACACCGGCGTCGAGGTGGAGGCGCGGCCGCCGGGCAAGAAGGTCAAGCGGCTCTCGCTGCTGTCCGGCGGCGAGCGGTCGCTGACGGCGGTGGCGATGCTGGTCGCGATCTTCATGGCCAGGCCGAGCCCGTTCTACGTGATGGACGAGGTCGAGGCCGCCCTGGACGACACCAACCTGCAGCGGCTGGTGCGGCTGATGCAGGAGCTGCAGCGCACCTCGCAGCTCATCGTGATCACGCACCAGAAGCGCACGATGGAGGTCGCCGACGTGCTCTACGGCGTCTCGATGCAGGGGGACGGCGTCTCCAAGGTGATCAGCCAGCGGCTCAACTGAGCCGCCCGCCCGTGCGCCCCGCGGGACGGAAGTGGGCGGGGTGCCGCGCACACCTCCCGGGCGGGCGATACTGGTGGGCGTTATGGACATCATCCTCATCGTCATCGCCATCGCCGTCGTCGCAGTCCTCGTCGCGGGCGGCCTGGTCGTCGGCTCCCGCCGCCGGAAGCAGGTACCCCCGCAGCCGCCGTCGCCCGGTGCCAGGACCCCCGCCGAGCCGCAGGTCGGCGAGGAGGCGGGGGAGCCCGGCGAGGAGCAGCGCAGGACCATCGAGGAGGTGGACCTGCCCGGCGGAGGCACCGGCACCGTCGTCGCCGAGCCGCCGGCTCCCGCGCCGGAGCTGGAGGTCCCCGCGCCGTCGGCGGGCCGCCTCGTCCGGCTGCGCGCCCGGCTGGCCCGCTCGCAGAACTCCCTCGGCAAGGGCCTCCTCGGCCTCCTCTCCCGCGAACACCTCGACGAGGACACCTGGGAGGAGATCGAGGACACGCTGCTGACCGCCGACGTCGGCGTGCAGCCGACGCAGGAGCTGGTGGAGCGGCTGCGCGAGCGAGTCCGGGTCCTCGGTACGCGCACGCCCGACGAGCTGCGCGCGCTGCTGCGCGAGGAGCTGCTGGCACTCGTCGGCACGGAGGCCGACCGGTCGCTGAACACCGCCGAGTCCGTCGGCCCCGAGGGCGGCGAGGTGCCGGGCGTCGTGCTGGTCGTCGGCGTGAACGGCACCGGCAAGACCACGACCACCGGCAAGCTCGCCCGGGTGCTGGTCGCCGACGGCAAGTCCGTGGTGCTGGGCGCCGCGGACACCTTCAGGGCCGCCGCCGCGGACCAGCTCCAGACGTGGGGCGAGCGGGTCGGCGCCCGTACCGTACGCGGTCCCGAGGGCGGCGATCCGGCGTCCGTCGCCTTCGACGCGGTGAAGGAGGCCATCGACGAGGGCGCCGACGTGGCGCTCATCGACACCGCCGGGCGGCTGCACACCAAGACCGGGCTCATGGACGAGCTGGGCAAGGTCAAGCGGGTGGTGGAGAAGCACGGGCCGGTCGGCGAGGTGCTGCTCGTGCTGGACGCCACGACCGGGCAGAACGGGCTGGTGCAGGCGCGGGTCTTCGCGGAGGTCGTGGACATCACCGGGCTGGTGCTGACGAAGCTGGACGGCACGGCCAAGGGCGGCATCGTGATCGCCGTGCAGCGGGAGCTGGGCGTGCCGGTCAAGCTGGTGGGCCTGGGCGAGGGCGCGGACGACCTGGCGCCGTTCGAGCCCGAGGCGTTCGTGGACGCGCTGATCGGCGACTGAGCCGGATCAGCCGACCCGGCCGGCCGGGTCGGCTGATCGGAGCGGCCGATCGGCCGTACGCCACCGGCGTCCGCCCGTGCGCGGGCGCGTCCGTCCTCCGTGCGCGCCGGTGTCAGCCCGCGCGCAGCCAGGCGCTCTGCGCGTACGCCAGCGTGCCCAGCAGCAGCCTGGCCGGCGGCGGGCCGCCCGCCGTGTCCAGCGTCGGCGGGCGCAGCCAGCGCACCGGGCCGAGGCCGCGCAGATCGCAGGGCGGGGCGAGCAGATGGTCGCCCCGGCCGAGGCAGCGCAGGTCGAGCCGGGCGCCGTCCCAGCCCATCCGGTACAGCAGCCGGGGCAGCTCGGCGGCGGCGCCGGGGGCGACGAAGAAGTGCGCCCGCCCGTCCGGGGTCGCGCAGACCGGGCCGAGCGGCAGCCCCAAACGCTCCAGCCGGGGCAGCGCCCGCCGCCCGGCGACGGCGCTGACCTCCAGGGCGTCGAACGACAGGCCCACGGGCAGCAGCACCGCCGCGCCCGGCGTGCCCGCCCAGGCGTCCGTCACCTCGTCCAGCGGGGTGCCCGCCGGGACGGCGCGGGCGTCCGGCAGCGGGTGCTCGCCTGGGGCGGGGCAGCCGGCGCCCCGCGCGCACGAGCAGACGCGCCCGCCCCCGGGGCCGCGCTCCAGCGGCGCGCCGGGCAGCACGTCCCAGCCCCACAGCCCGGTGTACTCCGCCACCGCCGTCGCCGTGTGTCCGGCGGACGTACGGGCGCGCCGGACGGATCCGATGTCGCGTCGGCCGCGGATGCCGCCGATCGGGAAACCCATGCCCCCTCCAACTGCTCGCCGGTGCGGTCGGTCACTCCGCACGCCTCACTCACAGCAGTTTGCTGGTAACACTGTGTTGTCGGGGAGGTGTATCCGGGGTGTGATGGCGCGCCAGGGGGTAGCGTGGCCCGCGGCGCGCGCCCTGCCGGGCGTCACCTCGCCCGCTGCGGTGCCGTCCCTCGTCAAGTCAACCGCGTGTGAGCGGCGCCGTGTTCACTCGTAGGGGTGGCGAATGGTGGCGTTTCCGGGATCGCGCTCGCGAAACGGTGATCGTAGGATTACTTTCGGTGCCAGCGGCGGCGGCATGCGACAGGTGGATATGCCAACGGCAGGAATTCCCACCGGGCTTCGGGGGCTTCGGTTCCGGGGATAATCCGGGGCGTACCACGACGGCCGAGGCGGGATGGGGGCGTTGGAGTTGGACGGCACGGGCGGCAGCCGGACCGGTGCCACCGGCGCGGGCAAGGGCCCCAACACGGAACTCACTTCGTGGTTCCTGCGCAGCGGGTGGTCCAAGGGCGAGCTGGCCAGGCAGGTCAACCGCCGGGCCCGCCAGCTCGGCGCGCACCACATCAGCACCGACACCTCCCGCGTGCGCCGCTGGCTCGACGGCGAGCAGCCGCGCGAGCCGATCCCGCGGATCCTCTCCGACCTGTTCTCCGAGCGCTTCGGCTGCGTCGTCGGCGTCGACCAGCTCGGACTGCACGCCGCCCGCCCCCGCCCCGCCGTCTCCGGCGTCGACCTGCCGTGGAACGCCGCCGAAACCGTCGAGCACATCAGCGAGTTCTCGCGCAGCGACCTCATGCTCGCCCGCCGCGGCTTCCTCGGCGCCTCGCTGAACATCGCCGCGGGCCCCGTCCTGGTGGAGCCCATGCAGCGCTGGCTGGCGCAGCCGCCCGCCCCCGGCGGGCCCCCGGCCCCGGTGCCCGCCCCGGCCGCCGCCTCCGCCGCCCCCGCCGCCCCGTCCTACGCCCTCTCCGGGCCCGAGCTGGCGCTGCTGGAGACGACCACCGCCAAGTTCCGCCAGTGGGACGCCCAGTGCGGCGGCGGGCTGCGCCGCAAGGCCGTCGTCGGGCAGTTGCACGAGATCACCGACCTGCTCCAGGAGCCGCATCCGCCCGCGGTCGCCGAGCGGCTGTTCCGTATCACCGCCGAACTCTCCCAGCTCGCCGGCTGGATGAGCTACGACGTGGGCCTCCAGCCCACCGCCCAGAAGTACTTCGTCCTCGCCCTGCACGCCGCCAAGGAGGCCGGTGACCGGCCGCTCGGCGCGTACGTGCTGTCCAGCATGGCCCGCCAGATGATCCACCTGGGCCGCGCCGACGACGCCCTGGAGCTGATCCACCTCGCCCAGTACGGCAGCCGGGACAGCGCCACGTCCCGTACGCAGTCGATGCTGTATGCGATGGAGGCGCGCGCGTACGCCAACCTCGGCCGCCCGGACCGCTGCCACCGGGCCGTCCGCATGGCCGAGGACTGCTTCGAGGAGATCGACCCCGGCCGCCCGGATCCCGACTGGATCCGCTTCTTCTCCGAGGCCGAACTCAACAGCGAGAACGCCCACTCCTACCGCGACCTCGCCTACGTCGCGGGCCGCAGCCCCACCTACGCCGCCCTCGCCCGGCCCGTCATGGCGCGCGCCGTCGAGCTGTTCGCCGCCGACGCCGAGCGGCGCCGCTCGTACGCGCTGAACCTCGTCGGCCTCGCCACCGTCCACCTGCTGGAGGAGGATCCCCGGCAGTGCGCCCTGTGCGCGGGCGAGGCGCTGACGATCGCCCGCCAGGTGCGCTCCGAGCGGGTCAACACCCGTCTGCGCAAGACGGTCGACAGCGCCGTGCGCCGGTACGGCGCCGTCGGCGAGGTCGCCGACCTCGCCGACCGGCTCGCGCGCGAGCTGCCCGAGACCGTGGAAGCCGCCGGCTGATTCGAACCCGCGGCTCCCCGGCACCCGGCCACCCTGGCCCGTCCCCCGGACGGGCCGCCCCCGTGGTGCGTGCGAGAGTAACCCCGCCCGCTCGCGCCCGCGGGAAGTTCATCACCCCGTAACACCTCCGTGGCCTTCGTCACGCTCCCGAAACACCGGGGGGCGGTGGCGGAAACCCCGCTGCGCCAGCCTCGTGCGCATTCCGGCCCGCACCACTTCTGCCCGCACGGGCCGCACGAGGAGGAGACGCGACGTTGAATGGCGCCGATACCGCATTCGTACTGATCAGCGCGGCGCTGGTCATGTTGATGACGCCCGGTCTTGCCTTCTTCTACGGGGGCATGGTGCGGGTCAAAAGCACCTTGAACATGCTGATGATGAGCTTCATCTCGCTCGGGATCGTCAGCATTCTGTGGGTGCTCTACGGCTACAGCCTCACCTTCGGCGACGACATCGGCGGCGGCGTCCTCGGCGACCTCGACCACGTCGGCATGGCCGGGATCACCCCCGAGACGCTGACGGGGGGCGACGAGGGCATCCCGGTGCTGGCGTTCGCCGCCTTCCAACTGATGTTCGCCATCATCACCCCCGCACTCATCAGCGGTGCCCTCGCGGACCGGGTGAAGTTCACCGCCTGGGCGCTGTTCATCGCCCTGTGGGTCACGGTCGTCTACTTCCCCGTCGCGCACTGGGTCTGGGGGCCGGACGGCTTCATCGGCCTGAACGGCGACATCAAGGCCATCGACTTCGCGGGCGGCACCGCCGTGCACATCAACGCCGGCATCGCGGCGCTGGCCGCCGTGCTCGTCGTAGGGAAGCGCATCGGCTTCAAGAAGGACCCGATGCGGCCGCACAACCTCCCCTTCGTGCTGCTGGGCGCCGCGCTGCTGTGGTTCGGCTGGTTCGGCTTCAACGCCGGATCCGAACTGGCCGCCGACGGCGTCGCCGCGACGATGCTCCTCAACACCCAGGTCGCCACCGGCGCCGCCGTCGTCGGCTGGCTGGTCTACGAGAAGTGGCGGCACGGCTCGGTCACGATGCTCGGCGCCGCGTCCGGCGCCATCGCGGGACTGGTGGCGATCACCCCGTCCGGCGCGTCCGTGAACGCCGTGGGCGCGCTGGCGGTGGGCATCATCGCCGGGGCCGTCTGCGCCTGGGCCGTGGGCCTGAAGTACAAGCTGGGCTACGACGACTCGCTCGACGTCGTCGGCGTCCACCTGGTCGGCGGGATCGTCGGCACCCTCGCGATCGGCTTCTTCGCCATCGACGACATCGGCCTCTTCTACGGCGGCGGTCTTGAGCAGCTCGGCCGGCAGGCGGCGGGCGCGGGCGTGGTGCTCGTGTACACGTTCGCCGTCACCTGGCTGCTTGCCAAGGGCATCGACCGGCTGGTGGGCTTCCGGGTCGGCGAGGACGAGGAACTCGCGGGCGTGGACCGGACGCAGCACGCGGAGAGCGCGTACGACTTCAGCGGCGTGGGCTCGGCGGCGGTGGCCGCGGCGCCGGCGGCGGCGTCCGTGGGCGGTCAGGCGCCGGGCACGGACAGGGCGACGGCGGCCGCGGCCGCGGACAAGAAGGTGGACGCGTGAAGCTCATCACGGCAGTGATCAAGCCGCACCGGCTGGACGAGGTGAAGGAGGCCCTCCAGGCGTTCGGCGTGCAGGGGCTGACGGTCACCGAGGCCAGCGGCTACGGCAGGCAGCGCGGCCACACCGAGGTGTACCGGGGCGCGGAGTACACGGTGGACCTCGTGCCGAAGGTGCGGATCGAGGTACTGGTGGAGGACGACGACGCCGAGCAGTTGGTGGAGGTCGTGGTGAAGGCGGCACGGACGGGCAAGATCGGCGACGGCAAGGTGTGGAGCGTGCCGGTGGACACGGCGGTACGGGTCCGCACCGGCGAGCGCGGCCCCGACGCGCTCTGACCTGGCGGTCGGCGACCCCCGCCCATGGCGGGCCCGCGACGGTGCGGGCCCGCCGTGGGCGGACCAACTGGCGGGAGTACGTGGGTGACGGAGACCGGACGGCAGCAGCCGGGGGGATACACGGGCGGGGAGCCGGGAGAGGCCGGGGCCCCGGGGGCCGGGGGGCCCTCGCGGGGGACTCCGCCGGGCGGCGGCGGCCTGGTGGCCTCCCCGGCCGGGCCCGCGCCCGGCGCGCCGGGGGAGCGGGCGCACTCCGGCGGCGCCCCCGCGTCACCGGTCGTGACCAGCCCGCCGGCCGGGGAGAAGGACCCGCAACCGGCGCGGGGCGCGGCGGACTTCGTACCGGCATCCGGTGAATCCGACGCCCCGCTCGCCGAGGAGGCGTACGCCGCGGCCCGCGTGCGGCTGCTCGACGCCGAGGGCGGCGCGCCGCGGCGGGCCGCGCTGGCGCGGGCCACCGACCGGTGGCTGGCCGGCCTGCTCCACGGGGCGACCGGCGGCGCCGAACCCGGATCCGGCGGCGGCGGCGACCAAGGGGCGCAGAGCCCAGGCGCCGCCCGCGCACACGACGGGCGTCACGGGCACCGCGGCGACGTCCGCGGCACCTCCGGCGACCGCTTGCCCCGCGGGCTCCGCGGCGTCTCCCTCGTCGCCGTCGGGGGCTACGGGCGCGGGGAGCTGTCACCCCGCAGCGACCTCGATCTGCTCCTCCTCCACGACGGCTCCCTGCGGCCCGCCGGACTCGCCGCCCTCGCCGACCGGATCTGGTACCCCGTCTGGGACATGGGCCTGGCCCTCGACCACTCCGTACGCACCCCCGCGGAAGCGCTCAAGACCGCGGCCGACGACCTCAAGGTCACCCTCGGCCTGCTCGACGCCCGCCACGTCGCCGGCGACGCCGCGCTCACCTCCGCGCTGCGCACCGCCGTCTTCGCCGACTGGCGCAACCGCGCCGCCCGCCGCCTCCCCGAGCTGCGCGAGCTGGGCCGGGAGCGGGCCGAGCGCCACGGGGAGCTGCAGTTCCTCCTGGAGCCCGACCTCAAGGAGGCCCGCGGCGGCCTCCGCGACGCCACCGCCCTGCGCGCCGTCGCCGCCTCCTGGCTCGCCGACGCGCCCCGCGAAGGACTGGACCGCGCCCGCGCGCGCCTCCTCGACACCCGCGACGCGCTGCACCTGACCACGGGCCGCGCCACCGACCGGCTCGCGCTCCAGGAGCAGGACCAGGTCGCGGCGGCCCTCGGCCTGCTCGACGCCGACACCCTGCTGCGCGAGGTCTACGAGGCCGCCCGCACCCTCGCGTACGCCACCGACGTCACCTGGCGCGAGGTCGACCGCGTCCTGCGCGCCCGCGGCGGCCGGCGCGGCGCCGCCAGGCTGCGGAACCTCATCGGCTCCGGCCAGCGCGGCCCCGCCGAGCGCACCCCCCTCGCCGACGGCGTAGTCGAGCAGGACGGCGAGGTCGTCCTCGCCCGTACCGCCCGCCCCGCCCGCGACCCCGTGCTGCCGCTGCGCGCCGCTGCCGCCGCCGCGCAGGCGGGGCTGCCGCTGTCACTGCACGCCGTACGGCTGCTGGCCGCGCAGGCGCCGCCGCTGCCCGTGCCGTGGCCGGACGAGGCGCGCGAGCAACTGGTGACGCTGCTCGGCGCCGGCGAGGCCACCGTGCAGGTGTGGGAGAGCCTGGAGGCGGAGGGGTTCCTCACCCGGCTGCTGCCCGACTGGGAGCGCGTACGCTGCCGCCCCCAGCGCAACGCCGTGCACCGCTGGACCGTCGACCGCCACCTGGTGGAGACCGCGGTACGGGCCGCCGCGCTCACCCGCCGCGTCGGCCGCCCCGACCTGCTGCTGGTCGCCGCGCTGCTGCACGACATCGGCAAGGGCTGGCCCGACGGCCCGGGCGGGCACAGCGCCACCGGCGAGACCATCGCCCGCGACATGGCCCGGCGCATCGGCTTCCCGCCCGCCGACGTCGCCGTCGTGGCCGCGCTCGTACGCCACCATCTTCTGCTCGTCGAGACCGCCACCCGGCGGGACCTGGACGACCCCGCGACCGTACGCCTCGTGGCCGACGCGGTCGGCGGGCGCGGCACGCTGGAGCTGCTGCACGCGCTCACCGAGGCCGACGCGCTGGCCACCGGACCCGCGGCGTGGAGCGCCTGGCGGGCCTCGCTCGTCGCCGACCTGGCCGGGCGGGTCGGCGCCGCGCTGGCCGGCGAGCCCGCCGGGGCGGCGGAGGAGCGGGCCGGGCGGGCGCCCGGGGCGGCGGAGGAGCGGCTCGCGGTGGAGGCGTGGCGAACACGTGCACCGGCGCTGACGCTGCGCGCCAGGACCGAGGAGCCGCCGCCGGCGGAGGCGGAGCTGGAAGGCGCGGCGGGTACGGAGCGGAGCGGCGCCCTGCCGCTGGGCGTGGAGCTGCTCGTGGCCCTCCCCGACCGCCCCGATGCCCTGGCCGCGCTCGCGGGCGTCCTGGCGCTGCACCGGCTGACCGTACGCACCGCGGAGCTGCGCCCCCTGCGGCTGCCCCCGGGCGTGGCCGGCGACCCGGGGTCCGCCCCGGCGCCGGAAAGGACCCGGGCCACCGGCGCAACCGGGCCCGAACCCGCGGGTACCCCCGGAGACCCCGCCACCCCCCACGTCCTGCTCCTCAACTGGCGCGTCGCCGCCGAGTTCGGCTCCCTCCCCGCCGCCGACCGCCTCCGCGCCGACCTCCTGCGCGTCCTCGACGGCACTCTCGACGTGCCCGCCCGCCTCGCCGAGCGGGAGAAGGCGTACCGCCCCCGCCGCCGCGGCACCCCCGGCCCGCCGCCCCGCGTGACCGTCGCCCCCGGCAGCTCCCAGCACGCGACCGTCATCGAGGTCCGCGCCCAGGACGCCCCCGGCCTGCTGCACCGCATCGGCCGCGCGCTGGAGGCGGCCGGGGTGCGGGTGCGCGGCGCGTACGTCAGCACCCTCGGCGCCAACGCCGTCGACGCCTTCTACGTCACCGACCCCGCCGGCCGCCCCCTCGCCGACCGCGCCGCCGACGAACTGGCCGGGAGGCTCCAGGCGGCGCTGGTCTGATCCGGTCCGCCGCGCACCGCCGGTCCGCGCGCGCCGCCGGGCGGATACCCTGGAGAGCCGACACCCGCCTGACCACCCGAGCCAAGGAATCGCGAACGCCGTGTTCGATACGCTCTCCGACCGCCTAGCAGCGACCTTCAAGACCCTCCGGGGGAAAGGCCGGCTGTCCGAGGCGGACATCGACGCCACCGCGCGGGAGATCCGCGTCGCCCTCCTGGAGGCGGATGTCGCGCTGCCCGTCGTACGGGCCTTCATCAAGCAGGTCAAGGAGCGCGCGCTCGGCGCGGAGGTCTCCCAGGCGCTCAACCCCGCCCAGCAGGTCATCAAGATCGTCAACGAGGAGCTCGTCGGCATCCTCGGCGGTGAGACCCGCAGGCTCCGGTTCGCCAAGACCCCGCCGACCGTGATCATGCTCGCGGGCCTCCAGGGCGCGGGCAAGACGACCCTCGCGGGCAAGCTCGGCAAGTGGCTGGCGGGCCAGGGGCACACGCCCCTGCTCGTCGCCGCCGACCTCCAGCGCCCCAACGCCGTCAACCAGTTGCAGGTCGTCGGCGAGCGCGCGTCGGTCGCCGTCTTCGCCCCCGAGCCTGGCAACGGCGTCGGCGACCCGGTTCGGGTCGCCAAGGACTCGATCACCCACGCCCATGACAAGCAGTACGACGTGGTGATCGTCGACACCGCCGGCCGCCTCGGCGTCGACGCCGAGATGATGCAGCAGGCCGCCGACATCCGGGACGCGGTCGGCCCCGACGAGATCCTCTTCGTCGTCGACGCGATGATCGGCCAGGACGCCGTCGGCACGGCCGAGTCGTTCCGCGACGGCGTCGGCTTCGACGGCGTGGTGCTCTCCAAGCTCGACGGCGACGCCCGCGGCGGTGCCGCGCTGTCGATCGCGCAGGTCACCGGCAAGCAGATCATGTTCGCCTCCAACGGCGAGAAGCTGGACGACTTCGACGCGTTCCACCCGGACCGCATGGCGTCCCGCATCCTCGGCATGGGCGACATGCTGTCGCTGATCGAGAAGGCGGAGCAGACCTTCAGCCAGCAAGAGGCCGAGAAGATGGCGGCCAAGCTGGCGAAGGGGCCGAAGGAGTTCACGCTCGACGACTTCCTGGCGCAGATGGAGCAGGTCCGCAAGATGGGCTCCATCTCCAAGCTGCTCGGCATGATGCCGGGCATGGGCCAGATGAAGGAGCAGATCAACAACCTCGACGAGCGGGACGTGGACCGCACCGCGGCGATCATCAAGTCGATGACGCCGGGGGAGCGCCACGACCCCCTGATCATCAACGGCTCCCGCAGGGCCCGGATCGCGCGCGGCTCCGGCGTCGAGGTCAGCGCCGTGAAGAACCTGGTGGAGCGGTTCTTCGAGGCCCGCAAGATGATGTCGAAGATGGCCCAGGGCGGCGGCATGCCGGGGATGCCTGGCATGCCCGGGATGCCGGGCGCGGGTGCCGGCAAGCGCAAGGGCAAGCAGCAGAAGAAGGCCAAGGGGCGCCAGCGCAGCGGCAATCCGATGAAGCGCAAGGCCGACGAGCAGGCCGCGGCCGAGCGCCGGGCCGCCGCGGGCGGCCCGTTCGGCGGCGCCGCGGACCAGCCGCCGCAGGACTTCGAGCTGCCGGAGGAGTTCAAGAAGCTGCTGTGACGGCGTCGGCCGGCGGGCCGCCGGCGTCCTCGTAAACGAGTATCCGCGGCCCGCGGTCCGCCCCTACGATCTCCGCCATGGCAAAGGCACCCGTGCTCACCCCCCAGGCGGACGACTTCCCGCGCTGGTACCAGGACGTCATCACCAAGGCCGAACTGGCCGACAACGGCCCGGTGCGCGGCACGATGGTCATCCGACCGTACGGGTACGGGCTGTGGGAGCGTACGCAGCGGGAGATGGACGACCGGATCAAGGCCGCGGGCGCGCAGAACGCGTACTTCCCGCTTTTCATCCCGGAGTCCTACCTGGCCAGGGAGGCCGACCACGTCGAGGGCTTCGCGCCCGAACTGGCCGTCGTCACCCACGGCGGCGGCAAGGAGCTGGAGGAGCCGGTCGTCGTCCGGCCCACCTCCGAGACGATCGTCAACGACTACTTCGCCAAGTGGGTGCAGAGCTACCGCGATCTGCCGCTGCTCATCAACCAGTGGGCCAACGTGGTGCGCTGGGAGCTGCGGCCGCGGATGTTCCTGCGGACGACGGAGTTCCTGTGGCAGGAGGGGCACACCGCGCACGCCACGTACGAGGAGGCGCGGGAGTACGCGGCCCGTATCCAGCGCGACGTCTACGCCGACTTCATGGTGAACGTGCTCGCCATCGACGTGCTCCCGGGCCGCAAGACCGCCGCCGAGCGGTTCGCCGGCGCCCTCAACACCCTGACGCTCGAAGCGATGATGCGCGATGGCAAAGCGCTGCAGATGGGCACCAGTCACGAGCTGGGCCAGAACTTCGCGAAGGCGTTCGGCACGCGGTACCTGACCGCGGACGGCACCCGCGAGCACGTGTGGCAGACCTCCTGGGGCTCCACGACCCGCATGGTCGGCGGCATGATCATGGTGCACGGCGACGACGACGGGCTGCGCGTCCCGCCGCGGCTCGCCTCCGTGCAGGCCGTGGTGCTGGCCGTGAAGGGCGACGAGGCGGTGCTTGCCAAGGTGCGCGAGGCCGGTGACCGGCTGGCCGCCGCCGGGGTACGGGTCGGGGTCGACGACCGCGTCGACGTCCCCTTCGGGCGCCGGGCCGTGGACTGGGAGCTGAAGGGGGTGCCCGTACGGGTCGAGATCGGCCCGCGCGACCTGGCCGCCGGCACCGCGACGCTCGTCCGGCGCGTACCCGGCACCAAGGAGCCGGTGGCGCTCGACGCGCTGCTGGACGACCGGGCCGGGATGCTGCCGAAGATTCTCGAAGACGATCAGGAACGGTTGCTGGCCGAGTCACGTCGAATGCGTGAGGAGCGGACGACGGACGTACGGACGGTCGCGGAGGCGGCCGAGGCGGCGGCGGCCGGCGGCTGGGCCCGTATCCCGTGGGCGGACCTCGGCCCCGCGGGCGAGGCCCGGCTGGCGGAGCAGGCCGTGTCCGTGCGCTGCCTGATCGCGGCGGACGGGTCGGTGCCGGGAGCGGACGACGAGCCCGGTACGCTCGCCGTCGTCGCCCGGGCGTACTGATCGTCGGGAGCGGCGGCTTCCGGCGGGACGCGGCGGGGACGCACGGTGCGAAGGGCGCATGACGGTGCACAAGCGGTCACGTACGGCTTTGTTGTGACCCGATCATTTAAGCGGCAGACCTCCACAGATCAGCACAGGCGCCCCGTCCCAACCGCATCATCGCGAACTGACGGGTAGATGCAAATTATTTGGGATGCCGGGAATCGGAACACCGAAGGCCCTCCGCTCGTTAGTCCCGACGTGAGCACGACACCACTTGTACTTGCCGCGGAGCTGGCAGCCGCGTGGGCCGAGATTCAGCGGCACCACCCGGAGTTGCCGGACCTCGCCGCGCCGGAATCACTGATCGGGGAGTCCTCGTCCGCCTGCGGGGCGGAGCTGTCCTTCGAGCGACTCCTGCACGAAGCCGTTCACGGCATTGCCGCGGCCCGCGGGGTGCGGGACACATCCCGGGCCGGCCGCTACCACAACAGACGTTTCCTTGCGATCGCCGAGGAGCTGGGCCTCGACCACCCCGACGAGCCGCACCCCAGCAGCGGGTTCTCCCTGGTCGCCCTCACCCCGGCGGCCAAGAAGCGCTATCGCGCGGCCGGCGAGCGGCTGCGCAAGGCGCTGCGGGCTCATGACGCGGCCACCGCCGCCGACAGCCCGCGCAGCTTCCGCGGTCCCGCGGCCCGGCACGGTTCTTCGGGCGGCGGCGTGCGGGTGAAGGCCGTGTGCGACTGCGGGCGGAACGTCCGCGTCGTGCCCTCGGTCCTGGCCCAGGCCCCGATCGTCTGCGGCGGCTGCGGCAAGCCGTTCCGCATCCCGGAGCCCGCCGCCGCGGCCTGACCCCCGCCGCCGGAGACCCGCCCCCCGATCCCGCCCGTGCACCGGCCGACCGCCGGACCCCCGGCCGGATCGCGGAGGCGGCCGCCTGACGCGGCGTGAGCCGCCTCATACGGGTACGTCGCCCAGCCGCCCGACCGGCACGCCCTCGCGGGCACCGGCGGGCGGTACCAGGCGTGCGACCGTGCCGGTGGGGGCGGGCAGGGGCGTCGCGACCGTGTGGCACAATGGTGAGCTGAACTCGACAGCCGCACAGGAACCCTCTCTCCTCCGGCTGACGCGTCCATCGGGCGCCAGGGCACTGCAACCCCACGCAGCACCACGGCCGGCCCAATCACGTCAACTCCAGGAGACACCACTCCCGTGGCAGTCAAGATCAAGCTGAAGCGCCTGGGCAAGATCCGGTCGCCGCACTACCGCATCGTCGTCGCCGACTCGCGCACCCGCCGTGACGGCCGGGCCATCGAGGAGATCGGGCTGTACCACCCGGTCCAGAACCCCTCGCGCATCGAGGTCGACTCCGAGCGGGCGCAGTACTGGCTGGGTGTCGGCGCGCAGCCGACCGAGCCCGTCCTCGCCATCCTCAAGGTCACCGGCGACTGGCAGAAGTTCAAGGGCCTGCCGGCGCCCGAGCCGATGAAGGTCCCCGAGCCGAAGGCCGACAAGCGCGCCCTCTTCGAGGCCGCCGCCAAGGACGCCGCCGACGAGCCCAAGGGTGACGCGGTGACCCCCAAGGCGAAGAAGGCCGACAAGGCTGAGAAGGCCGACAAGGCCGAGAAGAGTGACAAGGCCGAGAAGAAGGCCGACGCCGAGTCCGGCGAGGCCGCGGCCGAGGCCGCCGGGGCCTGACGATGCTCGAAGAAGCCCTTGAGCACCTGGTGAAGGGCATCGTCGACAACCCCGACGAGGTCGAGGTCAGTTCGCGCAACCTGCGCCGCGGGCGGGTGCTGGAGGTCCGGGTGCACCCCGAGGACCTCGGCAAGGTCATCGGCCGCAACGGCCGTACGGCCCGCTCGCTGCGCACCGTCGTCGGCGCGCTCGGCGGCCGCGGCATCCGCGTCGACCTCGTCGACGTGGACCAGGTCCGCTGACCGACCGCCGCGCGGACGGACGGAGCAGTCGTCACCGGCACGGGCCGGGGAGGCCGGCAGGCGCCCCGGCCCGTCGCCGTACGCGGGCGGCGGTCCGCCCCGTACGCCCGCGAGGGCCCGGCGCGCACCGGGTGACGGCCGACGACGTACGAAGAGGAAGGCACCCGTGCAACTCGTAGTCGCGCGGATCGGCCGCGCCCACGGGATCAAGGGCGAGGTCACCGTCGAGGTACGCACCGACGAGCCCGAGCGGCGGCTCGCCCCCGGCGCCGTCCTGACCACCGACCCGGCCGCCGCAGGCCCGCTGACCATCGCCACCGGGCGGGTGCACAGCGGCCGGCTGCTGCTGCGCTTCGAGGGAGTCACCGACCGCACCGCAGCCGAGGCGCTGCGCAACACCCTCCTCGTCGCCGACATCGACCCCGAGGCGACGCCGGAGGACCCCGAGGAGTACTACGACCACCAGCTCGCCGACCTCGACGTCGTCCTGCGCGACGGCACCCCCGTGGGGCGGGTCGCGGAGGTCGCGCACCTGCCGTACCAGGACCTGCTGGTCGTCGCGCGCCCGGACGGCGGCGAGGCGCTGATCCCGTTCGTCAGCGAGATCGTGCCCGAGATCGACCTCGACGCGCAGCGCGTCGTCGTGGAGCCGCCGCCGGGGCTGCTGGACGTGGCCGTCAGCGGCGATCGGGACGGCGGGCCCGACGGCGGGCGCGGGGGAGAGGGCCCGGCGTGAGGATCGACGTCGTCTCGATCTTCCCTGCCTATCTGGAGCCGCTGCGGCTCTCGCTCCTCGGGAAGGCCATCGAGCGCGGCGTGCTCGACGTCCGCGTCCACGACCTGCGGGAGTGGGCGTTCGACCGGCACAACACCGTCGACGACACCCCCTACGGCGGCGGCCCCGGCATGGTCATGAAGCCCGAGCCGTGGGGCGCGGCCCTCGACGCCGTCACCGGCTCCGGGTCCGGCGACCCCGTGCTCGTCGTCCCCACCCCCAGCGGCCGGCCCTTCACCCAGGAACTGGCCGTGGAACTGGCCGCCGAGCCCTGGCTGGTCTTCGCCCCCGCGCGCTACGAGGGCATCGACCGCCGCCTGATCGAGGAGTACGCCGGCCGCTACCGGCTGCACGAGGTGTCCATCGGCGACTACGTCCTCGCCGGCGGCGAGGCACCCGTCCTCGTCATCGCGGAAGCCGTCGTCCGCCTCCTGCCCGGTGTCCTCGGCAACGCCGCCTCCCACCAGGACGACTCCTTCGCCCCCGGCGCCATGGCCGACCTCCTCGAAGGCCCCGCCTACACCAAGCCGCCCGACTGGCGCGGCAGGACCGTACCCGACGTGCTGCTCAGCGGCGACCACGGCCGCATCGCCCGCTGGCGCCGTGACCAGGCACTGCGCCGCACCGCCGAGGTCCGCCCCGACCTGATCGCGCGGGCCGCGCCCGGTGCGTACGACAAGCACGACAGGGCGCTGCTCGCCGAACTCGGCTGGGCCGAGGGGCCCGACGGACGATTTTGGCGTACGGGCGCCGACGTGGAAGAATAGGCCGCTGCTGCCTGCCGTCCGACGCGGCGCCCCTGCCACGGGGGGACACGACGCCCGTACGACGCTGCAGCATCCTCTGTCCCACTTCGGACTCTTGTCGATGACCTGTGGCATCGGCGAAGAAAGCAGACGGTCATGAACCTTCTCGAAAGCGTCGACGCAGCCTCCCTGCGCGACGACATCCCGCCCTTCCGGCCCGGTGACACGGTCAACGTGCACGTGCGCGTCATCGAGGGCAACCGCTCCCGTGTCCAGCAGTTCAAGGGTGTCGTCATCCGCCGGCAGGGCTCCGGGGTCCGCGAGTCCTTCACGGTCCGCAAGGTCAGCTTCGGCGTCGGCGTCGAGCGCACCTTCCCCGTGCACACCCCGGTCGTCGAGAAGATCGAGCTGGTGACCCGCGGCCAGGTCCGCCGCGCCAAGCTGTACTACCTGCGCGACCTCCGCGGCAAGGCCGCGAAGATCAAGGAGAAGCGCGAGAGCTGACGCGGCCGGTCCACGTGGGCGAACGGCCATATTAGGCTTCGCTGCGATGGACACTGAGCTGCGGCCCGAGGAGCGCGACGACTCCTCCTCCCCGGAGTCCGGGCGGGAGGGGTCCTCGCGCTCCTCTTTCGTCCGTCTGGTGCGCTGGGCCGTCGCGCTCGCCGCCACCTTCACCGTCCTCGGGCTGCTCGTCAGCGCCTTCGTCGTGCAGCCGTTCCTGGTGCCGAGCAGTTCCATGGAGCCGGTTCTCCAGCCCGGCGACCGGGTATTGGTCAACAAGCTCGCTTACGCGTTCGGGGACGAACCGGAGCGCGGAGACGTTGTCGTCTTCGACGGCTCCGGGACCTTCGCCGCCGCCGGTGACGGCGGGGGCGCGGTGCCGGGCCTGCTGCGCAAGGCCGGCGCGGCCACCGGGCTTGCGGAGCCCGAAGGCACCGACTACGTCAAGCGCGTCATCGGTGTCGGCGGTGACCGGGTGATCTGCTGCGACGCACGGGGGAGGCTGACGGTGAACGGAAAGCCGCTCGACGAGCGGGAGTACCTGTATCCGGGCGACGCCCCGTCCCTGGTCGAGTTCGACGTCATCGTGCCGCCCGGCCGGCTGTGGGTCATGGGCGACCACCGCAGCGACTCCCGCGACTCCCGCGACCACCTCGGGTCGCCCGGGGGCGGCACGATCTCGGTGGACAAGGTGATCGGCAGGGCGGACTGGCGGGGGTGGCCGCCGGACCGGGCCGGCTCGCTGGGGCGGCCGGGATATGGGGGGTAGCCACGCGCGTCACGCGGGCGGCGGCGGTCAGGAGGACCGGCGCGGCGCGGGGGGCGGCGGTGGCGGGTACGGGGGCGGGGATCCGTACGGGCGCGGGCCCGCCGGGGATCCGTACGGCCAGGGCGGCGGGTACGGCGAGAGCCCGTACGGCTCGGGCGGCGGGCACCGCGAGGGCCCGTACGGACGGGACGGCGGGCAGAGCGACGGCCCTTCCGGCTCGGGCGGCGACGATCCGTACGAGCCGGAGAGCGGCGAACGCAGGCGCGGCGGCGAGACGGGGCCGCGGCTCGGCGGGCGCGCGGAGCGCCGCAAGGCGGCCCAGCGGGCGCGGCGGCGCAGGACCCGCTCGCGGATAAAGGAGATCCCGCTCATCATCGGCGCGGCCATGCTGATCGCGCTGGGCGTCAAGACCTTCCTGCTGCAGGCGTTCGTCATCCCCTCCGGATCCATGGAGCAGACGATCCGGATCGGCGACCGGGTCGTCGTCGACAAGCTCACGCCCTGGTTCGGCGCGAAGCCTGAGCGCGGCGACATCGTCGTCTTCAAGGACCCCGGCGGCTGGCTCAGCAACCGGGAGGAGGACCGGCTCGACGACCCGGTGGGCGTCGCGCAGGTCAAGGACGTGCTGACGTTCATCGGGCTGCTGCCCTCGGAGCACGAGCAGGACCTGATCAAGCGGGTCGTGGCGACCGGCGGCGACCGGGTGGTCTGCTGCGACGACGGCGGGCGGGTCACGGTCAACGGCACCGCGCTGGTGGAGTCGTACCTGCACCCCGGGGACAAGCCGTCGCAGCGGACCTTCGACGTGACCGTGCCGGACGGCCGGATCTTCGTCATGGGCGACCACCGCTCCAACTCCGCCGACTCGCGCTACCACCTGGATGGTCCGTACCAGGGAACGATCGCGGAAGAGGACGTCGTCGGCAGGGCCATGGCCATCGCCTGGCCGCTCGGCCACTGGGACAAATTCGACTCACCGGACACCTATGCCTCGGTTCCGGAGTCGGACGCGCGGGCGAATAAGGTGTCCTCGAAAGAAGTGGGCCGAATGGAGCCCCTCCCGACTCCTGCGGAACTCTCGCTCGTTATGGGAGTGGTGGGCCTGCACCTGACCAGGGGCAGGCAGCGGCAAGGTGAGGAGTGGATGTGGGGGACGTGGCAGTCAGCGCCCGGTCCGGTCACGAGGGTCCGGAAGACCGGCCCGGTCAGGGCCGCGCGCAGCAGCCGGCTGCCGGCCCTCCTGGCGGTCCTCCGGAGCAGGCGGCCGACGGTCCGGCGGACACCTCCCGGGACGGCGCCCCCCGACCCTCCCTCGCCAAGGACGGTGTTCCGCAGAACGCCGCGCCCGACGCTCCCGGCGGCCCTGCGGCGACGGAAGCGGGAGCGATGAGCGACGGCGGGGACGGCAGTGGCGGCAGCGGCAGCGGGGGGGACGACGCGGACGGCAGCCGCGAGGCCGACACGGGCGTGAAGAAGCAGCGTTCCTTCTGGAAGGAACTGCCGATCCTCATCCTCGTCGCGCTGGTGCTCGCGCTGATCATCAAGACCTTCCTGGTCCAGGCGTTCTCCATCCCCTCCAACTCCATGCAGAACACGCTGCAGGTCGGCGACCGCGTGCTGGTGGACAAGCTCACGCCGTGGTTCGGCGCGGAGCCTGAGCGCGGCGAGGTCGTCGTCTTCCACGACCCGGGCGGCTGGCTGAACGAGGCGCCGTCGTCGGACTCCGGGCCCGTACTCGAAGGCATCCAGAAGGGGCTGAGCTTCATCGGCCTCATGCCCTCGGCGGAGGAGCAGGACCTCATCAAGCGCGTCATCGCGGTCGGCGGCGACACCGTGGAGTGCAAGGGCGTCGGCCCGGTGAAGGTCAACGGCAAGGCGCTGGACGAGACTTCGTACATCTTCCCCGGCGACACCCCCTGCGAGGACAACGACTTCGGGCCGCTGAAGGTGCCGGACGGCAAGCTGTGGGTGATGGGCGACCACCGGCAGGACTCGCTGGACTCCCGCTACCACGAGAAGTCGCCCGACAAGGGCTTCGTCGACGAGGACCTCGTCGTCGGGCGGGCCATCGCGCGGGCCTGGCCGATCGACCGCTGGGGCACGCTGCCGGTGCCGGGCACCTTCGACCAGCCGGGGCTGAACGCCGCCGCGGGGACCGCGCCGGCGGTGCTGGGGCTGGCCGGGGCGGTGCCGCTGGTGCTGTGGCGGCGGCGCCGGCTGATCCGCAAGGCGGACCTGAACGACTGAGGCGGGCCGGGCGCGGGCCCTGCTTGCCTGCGGTGTGCGGGGGCGCAGGGCCGTCCGGGTGAAGTGATCGCCGGGTGGCAGTGGCTTCCCTGGCCTACGCGGCCTGCCTGACCTGCTGCTTTACGGGCCTCGGCCGGTGTCGTGGCGGGACCGGGCGTCGCTGATCACGGTGGTTCACCGAGCGGGCAGACTGCCTGCCGGGCCTCTGGGTAGTGTGCGGCCATGAACAGCAGCGGAGCCGGTCGCAGGGGGAACATGCTGTCGGGCGTGGCAGTGGCGGTCGGGTGCGTGCTGTTCCTCGGCGGCTTCGCCTGGGCCGCCGCGGTGTACGTGCCGTACACCGTGCCGTCGTCCTCCATGGCGCCCACCGTCGCCTCCGGCGACCGGGTGCTGGCCGAGCGGATCTCGGGCGACGAGGTGCGCCGCGGCGACGTCGTGGTCTTCGAGGACGAGGCGTGGGGCGACCTGCCGATGGTCAAGCGCGTCGTCGCGGTCGGTGGGGACACGGTCCGCTGCTGCGACGCACAGGGGCGGCTGACCGTCGGCGACGAGCCGGTGGCGGAGCCGTACGTCACGGAGAGTGAGCGGGCCGCTCAGGAGAGCTTTCCCGCGACGACCGTGCCGGAGGGAATGATCTTCCTGCTCGGCGACCACCGCGGCGACTCCGTCGACTCCCGCAGCCATCTGGCCGAATCGGGCGGCGGAGCCATACCCCGGGACGCCGTCAGGAGCCGGGTCGACGCCACGGTGTGGCCGCTGGGCAGCGCGGGCATGCTGAAGCGCCCGGACGGCTTCGCGGCGCTGCCCGGCGGGATCTCCGAGCCCGGGCCGCTGCGGCCGCTGCTGCTCGCGGTCCTCGCCGGCGCGGCGCTGATCATGGGCGGTGCCGCCTACGGGCCGGTTTCCGGCTATGCCCGGGCCCGTCGCGCCCGGGCGACGCACAATGGGGTCACGCACAGGCGGAAGGGGAACGTGCCATGAGCGCCGAGGACCTCGAGAAGTACGAGACCGAGATGGAGCTGAAGCTCTACCGGGAGTACCGCGACGTCGTCGGTCTGTTCAAATACGTGATCGAGACCGAGCGGCGTTTCTACCTCACCAACGACTACGAGATGCAGGTCCACTCGGTCCAGGGCGAGGTGTTCTTCGAGGTGTCCATGGCGGATGCCTGGGTCTGGGACATGTACCGGCCGGCGCGCTTCGTCAAGCAGGTGCGGGTGCTCACGTTCAAGGATGTGAACATCGAGGAGCTGAGCAAGTCCGACCTGGAGATGCCCTCCGACGACCTCGGCTGAGTTCCCCTCCTCCGTCACCCTCATGGGTGAGGGAGTTGTCCACAACCCGTCGGTTATCCACCAAGATCAACAACTTTTCCCGCGGCACGACACAGTCGGACGCGGGAGGTGGTGCCCGATGCCGAAGCAGCGGCAGGCGCTCGGACAGTACGGGGAACGGATCGCGGAGCGGCAGCTCGTCCAGGCGGGAATGACCGTCCTGGCGCGGAACTGGAGATGCAGCGACGGCGAGATCGACATCGTCGCGCTCGACGGCGAGGCCCTCGTCGTCTGCGAGGTCAAGACCAGACGGGAAGGCGGCTGGGAGCATCCGATGGCCGGCGTCCCGCCGGCCAAGGCGGACCGGCTGCGGCGGCTCGCGGAAGCCTGGGCCCTGCGGCACGGCGGCGCCCCGCCGGGCGGCATGCGGATCGACGTCGTCGGCGTGGTGCTGCCGGACCGCGGCGCCCCCGTCGTCGAGCACGTACGGGGGGCCGCCTGATGGCCTTCGCCCGTACCTGCTCGGTCGCCCTCGTCGGCGTCGAAGGCGTCGTCGTCGAGATCCAGGCCGACCTGGAGCCCGGCGTCGCCACGTTCACGCTCGTCGGACTGCCCGACAAGAGCCTCACGGAAAGCCGCGACCGGGTCCGGGCCGCCGTCGTCAACTCCGGCGTCGACTGGCCGCAGAAGAAGCTCACCGTCGGCCTCAGCCCCGCCGCCGTACCCAAATCCGGCAGCGGATTCGACCTCGGCATCGCGTGCGCCACCCTCGGCGCCGCCGGGCGCATCGCGCCCGACGCCCTCACCGGGCTCGTCATGGTCGGCGAGCTGAGCCTCGACGGCCGCGTCCGGCCCGTCCCCGGCGTGCTGCCCGCCGTGCTCGCCGCCGCGGAGGCCGGCTGCCGCCAGGTCGTCGTCCCCGAAGCCGCCGCGGGCGAGGCCACCCTCGTCCCCGACGTCTCGGTCCTCGGCGTGCGCAGCCTGCGCCAGCTCATCGCCATCCTCAACGACGAGCCGCCTCCCGACGAACCCGCGGACCCCGACAGCGCCCCGGCCGTCCCGTCCGCCCGGCTCGCGGTGCCCGGAGCCGGCTGGTGCACCCCGGCGGCCCTCGGCCCCGGCGCGTACCGCCCCGACCTCGCCGACGTCGCAGGGCAGCACCGGGCCCGTTTCGCCCTCGAAGTCGCCGCCGCGGGCGGCCACCACCTGTACCTGAAAGGCCCCCCGGGAGCGGGCAAGACGATGCTCGCCGAACGGCTGCCCGGGCTGCTGCCGCCGCTGACCGAGACCGAAGCGCTCGAAGTGACCGCCATCCACTCGGTGGCCGGCACCCTGCCCGCGGGCCAGCCCCTCGTCGGCGAGGCCCCCTACGCCGCCCCGCACCACTCCGCGACCCTGCCCGCCCTCATCGGCGGCGGCAACGCACTGCCCAAGCCGGGAGCGGTCTCCCTGGCCCACAGAGGAGTGCTCTTTCTAGACGAAGCGCCCGAATTCAGCGGCCGGATCCTCGACGCCCTCAGACAGCCGCTGGAGTCCGGGCACGTCGTCGTGGCCCGGTCCGCGGGCGTCGTCCAGTTCCCCGCCCGCTTCCTGATGGTCCTCGCCGCCAACCCCTGCCCCTGCGGCCGCTTCGCCCGCCAGGAAGGCGGCTGCGAATGCCCGCCCATGGCCATCCGGCGCTACCAGGGCCGGCTCACCGGCCCGCTCCTCGACCGCGTCGACCTCCGGGTCGCCGTCGATGCCGTCGGCCGCGCCGAGCTGTCGGCCACCGGCGAGTCCGCCGAGCCCACCGCCGACGCCGCCGCCCGGGTCCGTGCCGCCCGCGACCGCGCCGCCGCGCGCTACGCCGGCACCCCCTGGCGAACCAACGGCGAAGTCCCCGGCCACGAGCTGCGCCGCCGCTGGCACCCCGCCCCCGGCGTCCTCGCCCCGGCGGAACGCGACCTCGAACGGGGCCTGCTCACCGCCCGCGGCCTCGACCGCGTCCTCCGCGTCGCCTGGACCATCGCCGACCTCGCGGGCCACGACCGCCCGGGGCCCGAGGACGTCGCGGCGGCCCTGGAACTCCGCACGGGGGTGCCCCGAGGCGCCCGTACCCAGGCAGCAATGGAGCCCGTCGAATGAACACGACCGAGAAGCCCGCCTGGAAGCCGCGCAGCGGCCTGCCGAGTGGCCTGCCAGGCGGGCGGCAGAGCGGGGCACGGAGCGGGGCGGCGAGCGCGCCGCAGGCCGGCCCGCGGGGCGGGCCGCCGGGCGGGCCATGCGCGGGGCCGGTGACCGTTCCGGTGCGGGGCGGGGGACGCCCGCCGCCCGCTGCGGCGGAGCACCCGGCCGAGGGGCAGAGCCCGCCGGACAGGCCGTCCGGCCCGGTCGCGGGTCCGGTACCGGGCGCCATGCGCACCCCGGCTGCCTGGCCCCGGGGCGGCAGTGACTCCGGCGCCCGGCCGGCGGCCCGTAGCCGTGAGGGGAAGGAGCCCGAGACCGAGGCGGCTCCCGCCGAGGTCACCGACCACGACGCGGAGCGGCTGGCGCGGGTGGCGCTGACGCGGCTCGTCGAGCCCGGAGACGAGGTCGCCGGAAGGTGGCTGCGCACGCACGGAGCCGTGGCGCTCATGTGCTGGGTCACCGGCGACGCCCCGCCGCCCTCGCCGGAGGCCGAGACCCGGCTCGTCCGCTACCGGCGGCGGCTCGGCGGACCGGACGCCCGGCAGGACCTCGCCGCCGCCGAAGCGGTCGGGGCGCGGTTCGTCTGCCCCGGCGACCCCGAATGGCCCCGGCAGCTCGACGACCTCGCCGCCGCCCGGCCCGTCGGCCTCTGGGTCCGCGGCCGCGCCGACCTGCGGCTGTGGGCGCTGAAGTCCGTCGCCGTCGTCGGCGCCCGCGCCTGCACCGAGTACGGCGCCCACGTCGCCGCGACGCTCGCCGCCGCCCTCGCCCACGCCGGCTGGACCGTCGTCTCCGGCTCCGCCTACGGCATCGACGCCGCCGCCCACCGCGGCGCGCTCGCCGCCACCGGAGCCACCGTCGGCGTCCTGGCCTGCGGCGTCGACCGGGTCTACCCGCCCGGCCACAGCGAGCTCCTCGGCCGCGTCGCAGAACAGGGCCTCATCGTCGCCGAGCTCGCCCCCGGCGACCATCCCACCCGGTCGCGATTCCTCCTGCGCAACCGCGTCATGGCGGCACTCACCCGCGGCACCGTCGTCGTCGAAGCCGAACGCCGCAGCGGCTCCCTCGTCACCGCCCGCTGGGCGCAGCGCCTCGGCCGCCCGACGATGGGCGTACCCGGCCCGGTGACCTCCGGGCTCTCCTCCGGGGTGCACGAGCTGCTGCGCGGCGAGGCGCAGCTTGTCACCGAGGCCGCCGAAGTCGTCGAGCTGGTCGGCCGCATCGGCGCCGACCTCGCCCCGGTCCGCCGCGGCCCCGTCGTACCACGCGATCTGCTCCCGCCCGCCACCGCACGAGTGCTCGAAGCACTCCCCGGTCGGGGTACGGCGCGGCTGGAACAGATCGCACAAGAAGCGGGCACGGAGCGCGACGAAGCCTTGGGCAGGCTTCATGAGCTGCAGTCACTCGGATTCGTCCGCCGCGACGGCACCGGCTGGCGGCTCGCCCCGCGCTCCAGTGAGCACCCCAAAAGGTGACGAGCCGTTCCTTGACCTGGGACGTTCGGGTGAAAGGGTGGGGGAGATGCAAACCGACCCCCACCCGGTGCCGCAGCGGCCGTCCCCCCGCTGTGACCTCCTGATAACCCGCAGGTACGGTGCGCGGAACGAATCTGCGTACTCATGAAGAGCCGTCAGTCGCAGAATGCGACCGTACGGTCACGCTACGCTCGCGGAACGTTCCCGCATCCCCCACCGCGTCACCCTCCCCGCTCCGCTCCCTCCCCACACCCGCTCGCTCCCCCGCAGCCCCCACCGAACCCAGTCCCCCACCAGAACGGTTCAAGGCGACGACGCATGCCCCAGCACATCTCCGGGTCCGACCGTGCCGCATCACGCACAGCACCCTCGTCGGTCGACGAGTTGTGGCGGTCGTACAAGGAGACGCGTGACGGCCGGCTGCGCGAGCAGCTCATCCTGCACTACTCGCCCCTGGTGAAGTACGTCGCGGGACGCGTCAGCGTCGGACTGCCGTCCAACGTGGAACAGGCCGACTTCGTCTCCTCCGGAGTCTTCGGGCTCATCGACGCCATCGAGAAGTTCGACCCCGAGCGCGCCATCAAGTTCGAGACGTACGCCATCACCCGCATCCGCGGCGCGATGATCGACGAACTCCGGGCGCTGGACTGGATCCCCCGCTCCGTACGGCAGAAGGCCCGCGCCGTCGAACGCGCCTACGCCACCCTCGAAGCCGCCCTCCGCCGCACCCCCTCGGAAGCCGAGGTCGCCGCCGAGATGGGCATCCAGCTCGAAGAACTGCACGGGGTTTTCAGCCAGCTTTCCCTCGCCAACGTCGTCGCCCTCGAAGAACTGCTGCACGTCAGCTCCGACAACGGCGACCGGCTCAGCCTCATGGACACCCTGGAGGACACCGCCGCCGACAACCCCGTCGAGATCGCGGAGGACCGCGAGCTGCGCCGGCTGCTCGCGCGCGCCGTGAACACCCTGCCCGACCGGGAGAAGACCGTCGTCACCCTCTACTACTACGAGGGCCTCACGCTCGCCGAGATCGGCCAGGTGCTCGGCGTCACCGAGAGCAGGGTCAGCCAGATCCACACCAAGTCCGTCCTGCAGTTGCGCGCCAAGCTGGCCGACTCAAGCGGCTGAACCGGCTCCGCGGTCTAAAGTTGGACCGTGCCGAAGATTCGAGCGGCCTCCGTGGCCGAGCACCGGACCATGCAGCACGACGCGCTGCTCGACGCCGCACGCGAACTCCTCGGCGAAGGCGGCACCGAAGCGCTGAACTTCGCCGCGCTCGCCGAGCGCACCGGCCTCGCACGCTCGTCCGTGTACGAGTACTTCCGCAGCCGGGCCGCCGTGGTCGAGGAACTGTGCGCCGTCGACTTCCCGCGCTGGGCGGCCGAGGTGGAGGCGGCGATGGAGCGCGCCGACACCCCGGAGGCGAAGGTCGAGGCGTACGTACGCACCCAGCTCGCGCTGGTCGGCGACCGCCGCCACCGGGCCGTCGTCGCCATCTCCGCGGGCGAACTCGACGCCGGCGCCCGGGAGAAGATCCGCGCCGCGCACGGCGGGCTCGTCACCATGGTCGTCGCGGCCCTGGCGGACCTCGGCCACGACGAACCGCGCCTCGCCGCCACCCTGCTCCAGGGGGTCGTCGACGCGGCCGTCCGCCGCACCGAACTCGGCACCGACGCCCCGAAGACCGTCGCCGACACGGCCGTCGCCGTAGCCCTCCACGGCGCCGCACGCTGACTTCGCCGCCGGCGACCCGGCGTCAGTCGCCGCCGGACGGCGGCGGGACGCCGAACACCGGCAGCAGCCGGGCATGGCCCGCCGTCAGCAGCCGGGGCGGCAGCAGCGACAGCGGATCGAGATAGACCGGACCGCGGCGCAGCCCCCAGTGCAGGCAGGCCGCCGCGCAGTGGTGGCCGCCGCCCTGCAGATGCCCGATGACCTGCCCTTTCCGGACCCGCTCGCCCTTGCGCACGGCGGGCACCACCGGCTCGTACGTCGTGCGCAGCGGTGGGCGGCCCGTACCCGGATGGTCGACGGCCAGCACCCCGCGGCCCGCCACCCGCCCCGCGAACGACACCCGGCCCGCCGCCGCGGCCCGCACCGGCTGCCCCGGCGCGGCCCGCAGATCGACACCGCGATGACCCGGGCCGTACGGCGAACGCGGCGCCTCGAACCCCCGCTCCACCACCGGCCGCCCCCGCGACCCCCCGTCAACCGGCCACACCGCGTCCACCCCGGGAGCCGTCGGCTCAGCGGGCGCCGCCGACGGCACTGCTCGCCCCGGGCCAGGGGGCTGTCCGCCGGGCGCTGTCGCATCCCGTATCCCCCGTTCCCCCCGCCCCGCCCCCTCCCCACCCGCCTCCTCCACCGTGTCGGTCGTCGTGAACGGGGGCGCGGGCCAGGTGCCCGTGGACAGGGCCACGGCGAGCCCGACGGCGAGTGGCCACCGCGGCAGGCGCCCCCGCCGGCGCTCGGGGGCGCCGGCGGGCCGCCCCGAGGCGCAGGCCGCCGCGGGTGCCGGCCGCCCCGCCGCGCACGCCGGCCGTCCCGCCGCGGCTGTCGGCCGTCCCTCCCCGCGCCCCGGCCGCCCGGCCGCGCCTCCCCTCCCGTCCGCCTTCCGCCCCGTGACGGCAGCCGCCCCGATCCGTTCGCCGGCCGCGCGGCGTTCGCGTCGTCCGTTCATGGGGGGAGTCTGGCCGAGGGGCGGGGCGCTTGGGGATCATGGACGGATTCTGTGGATAACCGGCCGGTTGTGGACAACCCGGGGCCGGGGGACGCCCGGAGACCCGCCCGGGGACCGGGCTCCGTGGCGCAGGCGGGTGATGCCGTCCCGTACACTTCTGGTGGCGACCCGGCTGTCCGGGTCGACTTCGCACGCCCCGCCACCTGCCTGAAGGTGGCCGCGTCACTCGGTCCCCCGGCTCCCGCCGGAGGCACGACGCGCAGGGGCGTCAGGAGCGGTGGCCGACCGGCTGCCGCGCACAACCGAGACACACGAGGAGTACGGCCATGGCCGTCGTCACGATGCGGGAGCTGCTGGAAAGCGGCGTCCACTTCGGGCACCAGACCCGCCGTTGGAACCCGAAGATGAAGCGCTTCATCTTCACCGAGCGCAACGGCATCTACATCATCGACCTCCTGCAGTCGCTGTCGTACATCGACCGCGCCTACGAGTTCGTGAAGGAGACCGTCGCTCACGGCGGCACCATCATGTTCGTGGGCACGAAGAAGCAGGCCCAGGAAGCCATCGCCGAGCAGGCCACCCGGGTCGGCATGCCGTACGTGAACCAGCGCTGGCTGGGCGGCATGCTCACCAACTTCTCCACCGTGCACAAGCGGCTGCAGCGCCTCAAGGAGCTCGAGGCCATCGACTTCGAGGACGTGGCCGCCTCCGGCCTCACCAAGAAGGAACTGCTCGTCCTCTCCCGCGAGAAGGCCAAGCTGGAGAAGACCCTCGGCGGCATCCGCGACATGCAGAAGGTGCCGAGCGCCGTCTGGATCGTGGACACGAAGAAGGAGCACATCGCCGTCGGCGAGGCGCGCAAGCTGCGCATCCCGGTCGTCGCGATCCTCGACACCAACTGCGACCCCGACGAGGTCGACTACAAGATCCCGGGCAACGACGACGCGATCCGCTCCGTCACGCTGCTGACCCGCGTCATCGCCGACGCCGTCGCCGAGGGTCTGATCGCCCGCTCCGGTGCCGCCACCGGTGACGAGAAGGCCGTCAAGGCCGACGCCGAGCCGCTCGCCGAGTGGGAGCGCGACCTTCTCGCCGGCGAGAAGGACGGCAAGACCGCCCCGGCCGCCCCCGCCGAGCCGGCCACCCCGGCCGAGAAGACGGACGAGGTGGCCGCCGAGGCCGAGGTGCAGACCTCCGCCGAGACCGCCAAGGTCGCCGACGCCGAGCAGGCCGACGAGACCCCCGCCCCGGCCGCCGAGCAGGCCGTCGAGGCTGCAGAGTCCGCCGAGGCCGCCGAGGGCGCGCAGCCCGCCGGCGACGCCCCGCAGGTCTGATCCGCCGATCCCAGTCACCCGTCGAGAAGAGAAAACCACCGAATCATGGCGAACTTCACCGCCGCCGACGTCAAGAAGCTCCGGGAGCTCACCGGCGCCGGCATGATGGACTGCAAGAAGGCGCTGGAAGAGGCCGAGGGCGACGTCGACAAGGCCGTGGAGCTGCTCCGCGTCAAGGGCCAGAAGGGCGTCGCCAAGCGTGAGGGCCGTTCCGCCGAGAACGGCGCCGTCGTCTCCGTGATCGCCGACGACAACTCCTCCGGCGTCCTGCTGGAGCTGAAGTGCGAGACGGACTTCGTCGCCAAGGGCGACAAGTTCATCGCCGTCGCCAACGCCCTCGCCGAGCACGTCGCGGCCTCCAAGCCGGCCGATCTGGAGGCGCTGCTCGCCTCCGAGATCGACGGCAAGACCGTCCAGGCGTACGTGGACGAGGCCAACGCCACCCTCGGCGAGAAGATCGTCCTCGACCGCTTCGCGCGCTTCGAGGGCGCCTACGTGGGCACGTACATGCACCGCACCATGCCGGACCTGCCGCCGCAGGTCGGCGTGCTCGTCGAGCTGGACAAGGCCGACCCGCAGACGGCCAAGGAGGTGGCTCAGCACATCGCCGCCTTCAGCCCGCGCTGGCTGACCCGCGAGGAGGTCCCGGCCGACACGGTGGAGAACGAGCGCCGCGTCGCCGAGGCCACCTCCCGCGAGGAGGGCAAGCCGGAGGCCGCCCTGCCGAAGATCGTCGAGGGCCGCGTGAACGGCTTCTTCAAGGAGAACGTGCTGCTGGACCAGCCGTTCGCCAAGGACCCGAAGAAGTCGGTGCAGAAGCTGCTGGCCGAGGCGGGCGTGCAGGTGATCCACTTCGCGCGCATCCGCGTCGGCGCCTGAGCACCGGCGCCACCGGCGTGCACCGTGCCGCCCGGCGCGCGCGAGCGCGACCGGACGGCGCGCGCCGCGATCCGGCCCGCCGCGGGGCGGGCCGCCGCGGAGTTCGGTGCGCACGGTGTACGGCGGACGGCCACCGGCCCCGCTAGGGTCGGGTTGAGTTGTTGCGGGCCGGTGCGGGGGACCGCCGCCGGGCCGCGGAAGTGACGAGGAGGCCATTGCCGGGAATGGGTCGATACAGAACCCCACGGCGATGGCCTCCTTCGTATGCGCACGAGGAGACTTCATGAACGAGGACGCCGACGCGGACCACGGCCGGCACGGCAAGGCGGACCACGACCACCATACGAAGAGGGACAGCTCGCGCTTCCTGCTGAAGCTGTCCGGCGAGGCTTTCTCCGGCGGCGGGGACCTCGGCGTGGACCCGGACGTCGTGCACGCCATCGCCCGCGAGGTCGCGGCCGTCGTCCGCGACGGGTACGAGATCGCGGTGGTGATCGGCGGCGGAAACTTCTTCCGCGGCGCCGAACTGCAGCAGCGCGGCATGGACCGGGCCCGCTCCGACTACATGGGCATGCTCGGCACCGTGATGAACTGCCTTGCCCTGCAGGACTTCCTGGAGAAGGAAGGCATCGACTCCCGGGTGCAGACGGCGATCACGATGGGCCAGGTCGCCGAGCCGTACATCCCGCTGCGCGCCATCCGGCACATGCAGAAGGGCCGCGTCGTCATCTTCGGCGCCGGCATGGGCATGCCGTACTTCTCCACGGACACCACCGCCGCGCAGCGCGCCCTGGAGATCCACGCCGAGGCCCTGCTCATGGGCAAGAACGGCGTCGACGGGGTCTACGACGCCGACCCCAAGAAGAACCCGGACGCGGTGAAGTTCGACGCGCTCGGATACGGCGAGGTCATCACCCGTGACCTCAAGGTCGCCGACGCCACGGCCGTCACCCTGTGCCGCGACAACGAACTGCCCATCCTCGTCTTCGAGCTGCTGAAGGAGGGCAACATCGCCCGGGCGGTGCGGGGTGAGAAGATCGGTACGCTCGTGAGCGCGCACGGCAGCCGGGTCTGAGGGATGGACAACGGCCTGCCGGTCGGACACCGTGCAGGCATGGTACGGGCGGACAGGGGCTCTCCCGTTCCGCTCACGGATGAGACCAGGAGCCAGTGGTGATCGAAGAGACCCTCCTCGAAGCCGAGGAGAAGATGGAGAAGGCCGTCGTGGTCGCCAAGGAGGACCTCGCCGCGATCCGCACCGGGCGGGCGCATCCGGCGATGTTCAACAAGATCACGGCGGATTACTACGGGGCCCAGACCCCCATCAACCAACTGGCGTCGTTCTCGGTGCCGGAGCCGCGGATGGCGGTGGTGACCCCGTTCGACAAGAGCGCCCTGCGCAACATCGAGCAGGCGATCCGCGACTCCGACCTCGGCGTCAACCCCTCCAACGACGGCAACATCATCCGGGTGGTCTTCCCGCAGCTCACCGAGGAGCGCCGCAAGGAGTTCATCAAGGTCGCCAGGGCCAAGGGCGAGGACGCGCGGATCGCCATCCGCTCCGTACGCCGCAAGGCCAAGGAGACCATCGACAAGGCCGTCAAGGACGGCGAGATCGGTGAGGACGAGGGCCGCCGCGGCGAGAAGGAGCTCGACGACACCACCCACAAGTACGTGGCCCAGGTCGACGAGCTGCTCAAGCACAAGGAAGCAGAGCTGCTCGAGGTCTGATGAACGACTCCTCCAGGGGGGCCCCGGCGGGTCCCGTGTACGGCGGGGGTGAAAGGGCGCAGACTCCGCGCATGCCCATCGTGTCCGGCGACGCCCCTGCCGACGAACCCTCCCCAGGTCCCTCCGGGGGATCCGGCGCCCCGGACGGTCCTCCCACCCCACCGCCGCCCGCCCCCAAGCGGCGCCGCGGCGGCCGGGACCTCGGCGCCGCCATAGGCGTCGGGCTCGGCCTCGGCGCCATCGTGCTGGCCACGCTGTTCGTCGTGAAAGTGCTCTTCCTCGGCGTCATCGTCATCGCGGTGGCGGTCGGGCTGTGGGAGCTGACGTCGCGGCTGGCGGAGTGCCGCGGCATCCGCACGCCGCTGGTGCCGCTGGTGGCCGGCGGCATCGCCATGGTCATCGCGGGGTACGTGCGCGGCGCCGAGGGCGCCGGGGCAGCCCTCGCGCTCACCGCCCTCGCCGTCCCCGTCTGGCGGCTGACGGGCCCCGCGCAGGACTACCTCCGCGACGTCACCGCCGGCGTCTTCGCCGCGTTCTACGTGCCGTTCCTCGCCGCCTTCGTCGCACTGATGCTCGCCGCGGACGACGACGGGCCGCAGCGGGTGCTGACGTTCCTGATCCTCACGGTGATCAGCGACACCGGCGCGTACGCCGTGGGCTACAAGTTCGGCCGCAACAAGCTCGCCCCGCGCATCAGCCCCGGCAAGACCCGCGAGGGCCTGGGCGGCGCGCTGGCCTTCGCGATGGCGGCGGGCGCGGTGTGCATGGAACTGCTCATCGACGACGGCCGCTGGTGGCAGGGCCTCCTGCTGGGCGCGGCCGCAGCCGCCTCGGCGACGCTCGGCGACCTCGCCGAGTCGATGATCAAACGGGACCTCGGCATCAAGGACATGGGCACGCTGCTCCCCGGCCACGGCGGGATCATGGACCGGCTGGACTCGCTGCTGCCGACGGCGCCGGTGGTGTGGCTGCTGATGGTGATCTTCGTCGGCGCGGGCTGACCGGCCGCCCCGTTCCCCTGGACTCCCGGACGTTTTCGGCGAGGGTCGAAACACCTGTGGGCGGCATCGGCCGGGCGGGCACGGTGGTGGGGATGTCCGCGACCCAAGGGGGAGTTCGATGACGATCACACGTATGACGGCCCGCGCCGCGGCGGTGGCCATGCTGGCGGCCGGTGCCGTGGCGGTGGCCGTCGGCACCGCACCGGCGGGCGACGGCTCCGGCGCACCGGGCGCGGGCGTGGCGCCCCAGGACCGGCGGAGCGACGACATGGCCCTGGCCGCCGAACACGACTGGGGCGTCGCGCCCCTGGGCGACAACGCCGGGTCGCCGGGTGGCGGTGCCGCGCCGAAGGGCGACAGCCACGGGTCGCCCACGGGCGGTCTCGCCCCCACGGGCGACGACCACGGGGCACCGGGTGCCGGTGTGGCACCGCTGGCCGACGGCCACGGGGCGCCGACCAGGGGGCTCTTGTCGACGAATCAGGGCATTTGGGGATGAGGCGGGCGAGGGTGAATCCGTCTGCGACACTGGTACGGCTATGCCGAAGCCAGGAGAGCTCACCTTCGCCGTCCCCCGTGGTGCCAAGAAGCCGCCGCGGCACCTAGCCGACCTCACCCCCGTCGAGCGCCGCGACGCCGTCGCCGAGCTGGGGGAGAAGCCGTTCCGTGCCACGCAGCTCTCGCGCCACTACTTCGCGCGCTACGCGACCGACCCGGCCGGCTGGACCGACGTGCCGGCCGGGTCCCGGGCGAAGCTCGCCGAGGGGCTGCTGCCCGAGCTGATGACCGTCGTACGGCATCTGAGCTGCGACGGCGACACCACCCGCAAGACCCTGTGGCGGCTCTTCGACGGCACGCTGGTCGAGTCGGTGCTCATGCGCTACCCCGACCGCGTCACCATGTGCATCTCCTCGCAGGCCGGCTGCGGCATGAACTGCCCGTTCTGCGCCACCGGCCAGGCCGGGCTCACCCGCAACCTGTCCACCGCCGAGATCGTCCACCAGATCGTCGACGGCATGCGCGCCCTGCGCGACGGCGAGGTTCCCGGGGGCCCGGCGCGGCTGTCGAACATCGTCTTCATGGGCATGGGCGAGCCGCTGGCGAACTACAACCGCGTGCTGTCGGCCGTCCGCCGCCTCACCGACCCCGAGCCCGACGGCCTCGGGCTCTCCCAGCGCGGCATCACCGTCTCCACCGTCGGCCTCGTGCCGGCCATGCTCCGCTTCGCCGACGAGGGCCTGAAGTGCCGGCTCGCCGTCTCCCTGCACGCGCCCGACGACGAGCTGCGCGACACCCTCGTGCCCGTCAACACCCGCTGGCAGGTCCGCGAGGTCCTCGACGCCGCCTGGGAGTACGCCGCGCGCTCCGGCCGCCGCGTCTCCATCGAGTACGCGCTGATCAAGGACATCAACGACCAGGCATGGCGCGCCGACCTCCTCGGCCGCCTCCTCAAGGGCCGCCGCGCGCACGTCAACCTCATCCCGCTCAACCCCACCCCGGGATCCAAGTGGACCGCCTCCCGGCCCGAGGACGAGCGGGCGTTCGTCGCCGCCCTGGAGGCCCACGGCGTGCCCGTGACCGTACGGGACACCCGGGGCCAGGAGATCGAGGGCGCCTGCGGGCAGCTCGCCGCCTCCGCGGCCGACACCACCGCCTGATACCGTTCATACGTACACACCGACAGGGGAGCGCTCGCAGCGCTGAGAGTGCGGCACCGTCAAGGCCGCAGACCCTCGAACCTCGCCCAGGTCATTCTGGGTAGGAAGTTCGGTCGAGACTCTGCTGCTGCCCGGGCTGCCCGCCGCCACGAAAGCAGCCCGATGAAGCGCATCGTCACCACCGCCCTGGCCGCGTCCCTCGCCCTGGGCCTGGCCGCCTGCGGCTCGGACTCCGGCGACGGATCCGGGTCCGGCTCGGGCGACAAGAGCGTCACCCTCGTCACGCACGACTCCTTCGCCGTCTCCGACGACGTACTGAAGGCGTTCGAGAAGCAGTCCGGGTACACGGTCGACATCCTCAAGGGCAAGGACGCCGGCTCCGCCGTCAACCAGGCGGTCCTGTCCAAGGACAACCCCCAGGGCGACGTCTTCTTCGGCATCGACAACACCCTCCTCTCCCGCGGCCTCGACAACGGCATCTTCACGCCGTACGAGGCGAAGGGGCTCGACCGCATACCCGGGGAACTCCAGCTCGACGCGGACGAGCACCGCGTCACCCCCGTCGACTACGGCGACGTGTGCGTCAACTACGACCGCGCGTACTTCGAGGAGAAGAACCTCGACCCGCCGCAGACCTTCGACGACCTCGCCGACCCCCGCTACAAGGACCTCCTCGTCACCGAGAACGCCGCCACCTCCTCCCCGGGCCTGGCCTTCCTCCTCGCCACCGCGGACGCGTACGGCGAAGAGGGCTGGGAGGACTACTGGGGCAAGCTGCGCGACAACGGCGTCGAGGTCGTCGACGGCTGGGAGCAGGCGTACTACGAGCGCTTCTCCGGCGCCGGCAAGGGCGACAAGCCGCTCGTCGTCTCGTACGCTTCCAGCCCGCCCGTGCTCGACATGGAGTCCCAGCCGAAGGAAGCCACCACCGGCGTGTCCACCGGCACCTGCTTCCGCCAGATCGAGTTCGCCGGGCTGCTCGCCAACGCCGGCAACGCCGAAGGCGGCAAGGCCCTCATCGACTTCCTGATCGGCGAGCGGTTCCAGCAGGACATGCCGCTGAACATGTTCGTCCACCCCGTGCGCGAGGACACCGCGCTGCCCGAGGTGTTCACCCGCTACGGCGAGGAGATCGCCGACCCCCACACCCTCGACCCGGCGACCGTCGACGGCAACCGGGAGCAGTGGATCAAGACGTGGACCTCGCTGGTCGTGAAGTGATCCGGGCCGCGGTCCGCGGCAAGGAAGACACGCGACCGGGACCGGCAACGGGCGCGGGCCGCCGCCGGATACGCGGGGCGGCCGGCCGACTCGCGCTCATGGCCGTCCCCGCCGCGTTCCTCGGCGTCTTCTTCGCCTACCCCGTCGGCGCCATCGTCGCCCGCGGCCTGCGCGAGGGCGGCCGCTGGCAGTTCGGCCGCATCCCCGGCGTCCTCGGCGACCCCGACATCCTCGGCGTCCTGTGGTTCACGCTCTGGCAGGCCGCCGCCTCCACCGGGCTCACGCTCGTCCTCGCGCTGCCCGCCGCGTACGTCTTCGCCCGCTTCGACTTCCCCGGCAAGCACCTGCTGCGCGCCCTGGTCACCGTGCCGTTCGTGATGCCCACCGTCGTCGTCGGCTCCGCCTTCCTCGCGCTCACCGGCCGCGGCGGCGTCCTCGACGGCTGGTGGGGCGTACGGCTGGACACCACCGTGTGGGCCATCCTCCTCGCCCACGTCTTCTTCAACTTCGCGGTCGTCGTACGGACCGTCGGCGGCCTGTGGGCCCAGCTCGACCCGCGCCAGGAGGAAGCCGCCCGCGTCCTCGGCGCCGGCCGCCTCGCGGCCTGGCGGCACGTCACCCTGCCCGCGCTCGGGCCCGCCGTCGCCGCCGCGGCCCTCATGGTCTTCCTCTTCACCTTCACCTCCTTCGGCGTCATCCAGATCCTCGGCGGCCCCGCGTACGCCACCCTCGAAGTCGAGATCTACCGCCAGACCGCCGACTTCCTCGACCTGCCCACCGCGGCCGTCCTCTCCCTCCTCCAACTCGCCGCCGTCGCCGCCGTCCTCGCCGTGCACGCCTGGACCGTGCGCCGCCGCGAGACCGCGCTGCGCCTCGTCGCCCCCGAGACCACCGCCCGCCGCCCCCGCGGCGCCGGCGAACGCGCCCTCCTCGGCGGCGTCGTCGCCCTCGTCGCCGTGCTGCTCCTCGCGCCGCTCGCCGTCCTCGTCGAACGCTCCTTCGCCACCCCCGGGGGCCACGGGTTCGGCTTCTACCGCGCGCTCCAGGAGAGCGACGGCACGTTCGCCGTCCCGCCGCTGGAAGCCGTCGGCAACTCCCTCGCCTACGCCGCCGTCGCCACCGTCATCGCCGTCGTCGTCGGCGGCCTCGCCGCGGCCGCCGTCACCCGCCGCGCCGGTCCCCTCGTCCGCGGCTTCGACGCGCTGCTGATGCTGCCGCTGGGCACCTCCGCCGTCACCGTCGGTTTCGGGTTCCTCATCGCCCTCGACAGCCCGCCGCTCGACCTCAGGTCCTCCTGGATGCTCGTGCCGCTCGCGCAGGCGCTGGTCGGCGTCCCCTTCGTCGTACGGACCATGCTGCCCGTGCTGCGCGCCGTCGACGACCGGCTGCGGGAGGCCGCCGCCGTGCTCGGCGCGTCGCCGCTGCGGGCCTGGCGGGAGGTCGATCTGCCGCTGGTGCGGCGGGCGGTGCTCGTCGCGGCCGGCTTCGCGTTCGCGGTCTCCCTCGGCGAGTTCGGGGCGACCGTCTTCATCGCCGGGCCCGACCGGCCGACGCTGCCCGTCGCCGTCGCGCGGCTCCTCGGCCGGGCCGGGGAGACCAACTACGGGCAGGCGATGGCGCTGAGCACCATCCTCATGGCGGTGTGCGCGGTGTCGCTGCTGCTGCTGGAACGGGTCCGCAAGAACCAGGCGGGAGAGTTCTGATGCTCGTACTCGACGACGTCACCGTGCGCTACGGCGCCCGCGCGGCGGTCGACAGAATCGCCCTCGACGTCTCGGACCACGAGATCGTCAGCGTCCTCGGGCCCAGCGGCAGCGGCAAGTCCACGCTGCTGCGGGCGGTGGCCGGGCTGCAGCCCGTCGCCGGCGGGCGGGTGCTGCTCGGCGGGCGGGACCTGGCCGGGGTGCCGGCGCACCGGCGCGGCGTCGGGCTGATGTTCCAGGACCAGCAGTTGTTCCCGCACCGGGACGTGGGCGGGAACGTGTCCTTCGGGCTGCGCATGCACGGGGCCTCGCGGGCGGCGGCCCGGGAGCGGGTGGCGGAACTGCTGTCGCTCGTCGGGCTGCCGGGGGCACAGCGGCGGGCGGTGGGGGCCCTGTCGGGCGGGGAGCAGCAGCGGGTGGCGCTGGCGCGGGCGCTGGCGCCGTCGCCGCACCTGCTGATGCTGGACGAGCCGCTGGGGCAGTTGGACCGCTCGCTGCGCGAACGGCTGGTGGTCGAGCTGCGCGAGCTCTTCGGACGGCTGGGCACGACGGTGCTGGCGGTCACGCACGACCAGGGGGAGGCGTTCGCGCTCTCCGACCGGGTGGTGGTGATGCGGGAGGGCCGCGTGGCGCAGACCGGCACGCCGGTGGAGGTGTGGGAGCGGCCGGCGGACGAGTTCGTGGCGCGGTTCCTGGGGTTTGCCAACGTCGTACGGGGGACGGTGCGCGGCCCGGCGGCGGAGACGCCGTGGGGGCGGGTGGGGCTGGCTGACTCCGGGGTGTCCGGGGAGCGGCCGCTGCTGGTACGCCCGGCGGGGGTGCGGGTGGGCCCCGCGGATACGGGGCTGTCCTGCGCGGTGGTGGGGCGGACGTTCCGGGGGGACCACGTGCTGCTGACGCTGCGGCCGGACGCGGGACCGGAGCTGGAGTCGTCGGTGGCGCTGCGGGGTGCGCCGGAGGTGGGGGACCGGGTGGGGGTGGAGTTCGACCCGTCGGAGGTGGTGGTGCTCGGAGGGTGAGGATCCCCGCACCACCACCCCCCGCGGGGCGCTACGGCGTGGCCAGTGCCGTGGTCGGGGACAGGCGGCTCGCGTGGAGGGCCGGGTAGAGGCCCGCCAGGGCGCCTACCGTCAGGGTGGCCGCCAGGCCGCCCGCCAGGGTCCAGGGCGGGATCACCGGCGGCCACGACTGCGACGCCGCGTACGACGCCGTCACCCCCGCCCCCAGGAGCGCGCCCGCCGCGCCGCCCAGCGCCGACAGCAGCAGCGACTCCGCCAGGAACTGCGTGCGGATGTGGCCCCGGGTGGCGCCCAGGGCGCGGCGCAGGCCGATCTCCGCGCGGCGTTCCAGCACCGAGATGACCATCGTGTTCGCCACCCCCACGCCGCCCACCAGCAGCGCCACCGCGCCCACCCCCAGCAGCAGCCGCGTGAACGCCTCGCCCGCCGCCCGCTTCGCCGCCAGCGCGTCCGACGGGCGCGAGACCTCCACCTCGTTCGGCGCCGCCGGGTTCGCGGTCGCGCCCAGCACCGACTGGACCTCCTCCACCGCCGCGTCCGCCGACCTCGTGTAGACCGTCGTCGCACGGCCGTCGAAGCCCAGCCGGTCCCGCGCCGCCTGCCACCCCACCAGCGCCCCGGTGTCCAGCTCCGGTGCCAGCGGCGCCGGCTCCAGGATCCCCACCACCGTGAACCACTCCCCGCCCACCAGCACCCGCACCTCCGGTGCCGCCCGGCCCACGCCCAGCCGCTCCGCCGACGTCGCGCCCAGCACCACCGCCGGATAGCGCGCCGTCGCCGCGTTCAGCCACGTGCCGGTACGCAGCCGCGCGCCCGTCGCCGCCGGGAGGCCGGTGCGTACCGCGTACGCGGCCAGGCCGCCCGTCTCCGCCTCCGGGATCCGGTCCGTGCGGTAGACGTGCGCGTCCGGGACCCGGCCGATCGCCGACACCGACGCCACCGGGCCGATCCTGGCCACCATGGACTCCGCCCGCGCCGGCAGCTTCGCCTCCCCGCCGCTCATCGTCCGGCCCGGCGAGACCGTCAGCAGGTTCGTGCCGAGCGAGGCGAGCGTACGGTCCAGATCCGCCCGCGAGCTCGACGAGATCCCCACCACCGCCACCATCGCCGCGATCCCGATCGCGATCCCCAGCGCCGACAGCACCGCCCGCAGCGGCCGCGTCCGCAGCCCCACCGCCCCGCCGCGCACCACATCCCCCGGGCGCAGGCCCGCGGGTGGCATCTCCTCGGTCGTTCGCTCCGTCATGTCCCCGCCGCCCCCTCCTGCTCCAGCCTGCCGTCCCGCAACCGCACCTGCCGCGGCAGCGCCGCCGCCAGCTCCCGTTCGTGCGTGATCACCACCACCGTCGTCCCCGCCCCGTTCAGCTCCCGCAGCAGCTCCACCACCCCCGCGCCCGACGCCGTGTCCAGCGCCCCCGTCGGCTCGTCCGCCAGCAGCAGCGGCGGGTCGCCCGCCACCGCGCGGGCCACCGCGACGCGCTGCCGCTCGCCGCCGGACAGCTCGTGCGGCCGGTGCTCCATGCGCTGGCCCAGGCCCACCCGGTGCAGCACCCGCTCCGCACGGCGGCGGCGCTCCGCCGGGCGCAGGCCGGTGTAGAGGAGGCCGTCGGCGACGTTGTCGAGGGCCGACGTGCCGCCCGCGAGGTGGAACTGCTGGAAGACGAAGCCGATCCGGTGGGCGCGCAGCGCGGACAGGCCGGCGTCGGACAGCGCGCCCACGTCGTACCCGGCGATCCGCACCCCGCCCGACGTGGGGCGGTCCAGGGTGCCCAGGACGTGCAGCATCGTCGACTTCCCCGACCCCGAAGGGCCGGTGACGGCGACGAGTTCGCCCGCGGCCACGCGCAGGGAGACCCCGGCCAGCGCGGTGACGCCGCCCGGGTAGGTCTTCGTCACGTTCGTCAGCTCGATCACCGCGGCACGCCCACCTTCGTGCCCGCCGTCAGGCCCGGGCCCGAGACCTCGACCCGGCCGCCGGCGAACAGGCCCGTCTCCACCGGTACGTACCGCGTCGTGCCGTCCGCCACCACCTCCACGCCGAAGCCGCCCTCCGCCAGCGCCAGCAGCGCGGCGACCGGCACCGTCAGCACGTTCTCGCGGCGTCCCGCGGTGAAGTCGACGTGCACGCCCGCCTCGTCGTACGCGGACGCCGCCTTCCGCGCCTCCGCGCCTTTCAGCCTCACGACGACCTCCACCACGGTCTGCGCCGCCTCCTCGCCTTCCGCCGGCCGGGTCCGTACGGCCACCTCGCCGACCGTGCCGCGCACCGTCCGCCCGTCCGGCAGCTCCACGCCCACCTCAGCGCCCCGCCGCGCGAGCCGCCGGTCGGCGACGTCCAGTTCGGCGGTGACGGCCACGGCGGTGCCGGTGTACGTGAGGACGTCGGCGCCCGGTGCGACGAGGTCGCCGCGCTGGGCGTCGACGCTCGCCACGACGACCGGGCCCGGTGCGAACACCACCTGCCCCGGCTCCACCCGGCCCGTCGCCCCGGCGCCCAGGTCGTCCTGCCAGTCGCGGACCGCGGCGGCCGTGGCGCCGGAGTAGGCGTCGTCCACGGTGAAGCCGGTGTAGCCGAGGGCGTCCAGGTTGCGCTCCAGTTGGGCGACGTCCGTGCCCTCGGTGCCGGGTGCCAGCGCGCGGTACGCGGGCAGGTCCCCGTACAGCAGGGCCACCGGCTCGTCGTCCAGCTCGTACAGCGCCTCGCCGCGGGCCACCCGCGCGCCCGAGCGCGGCAGTCGCGTCAGCGTGCCGTCGGTGCGGGCGGCGGCGCCGGTGGCCGGGCCGTGGCCCAGCTCCGCGTCGGCGCTGCGGGTGTCGACCAGCGTGTCGCGGGTCACCTCGGCGGTGGCCGGGGGCAGTTCGCCGTCCGCGGCACCGGCCGGGCCGCCGGTGGTGCCGAGGCCGAGTCCGGCCGCCGCGGCGCCCCCGGTCGCGGCGAGGAACACCGCACCGGCGGCGATCCGACGCCGCCTGCGGCGGTGCCGGCCGCGGCGCGACGAAGGCGGGTCCGCCGCCGGTGGATCCGCGGCGGGCGGGTCTCCCGCGGGCGGGTCCGCGGGGCCCGGCTCCTGCCGGGCGGTGGCGGGCCGCGCGGTCACTCGCCCTCCACCTCGTTCGTGGAACTCTCGCCCTCGCCCGCCGGCAGCAGCTTCTCGCACGCCTTCGCCGCCCCGTCGTAGTCCGGGTCCCGCTCGATCGCGCCGTCCATCTGCAGCCCGCCGCCCGGCACCGGATCCGGGAAGTCCGCCACGCCGTTGCCCCGCATGCAGCGCGAGTACGCGCGCAGCTTCTCCTCCAGCTCCTTGCTGATCGGGTCGTTCTTCGAGGTGGTCGCCGGGTCGTACTCCCGGCACGCCTCCATGGCGCGCTCCGCCTTCGCCTTGCCGACGCCGTCCATGTTCAGGTTCACGCCCTGCCCGGGCTCCGGGTCCGGGACGTCCACGCCGTTGTCCCGCAGGCACCGCGCGAACTGCAGCATCTGCTCGTCCATGTCGTCCGCTACCCGGTCCTTCCCGCCGTCCTTCTTCTCGTCGCCGCCCGCCGTCGCCACCGTCCCGTCGCCGCCGCCGCCGGAGCCGCAGCCCGCGAGGGCCAGGGTGAGCGCCAGCGGCAGGGCCGCGAGCGCGGTGCGCGCACGTCGTCGCATCGTCGTCTCCGCTCCTTCAGGGGCGCGGGCCCGAGCCGGCCGCGCCGTACGGCCCGATGCAACGCGGCGGCGCGTTTCCCCGCCGTTTCCGCCGTACGGGCCGCCTCGCCGCACGACTCCGTACGCCGTCTCCTCACGGCGAGGAAACGCGTCGTTCGCCACCATGAGATTTCGAACCCAGCTACGGGAGGCCGACGATGAGGGTGCTGGTCGCCGAAGACGAGCCGGTGCTCGCCGCCGCGGTCCGCGAGTGGCTGCGCGCCGAGGCGCACGCCGTCGACGTCGCGTACGACGGCGCCGCCGCGCTGGAGCGCGCCGCCGTCCACGACTACGACGTCGTCGTCCTCGACCGCGACCTGCCCGCCGTCCACGGCGACGACGTCTGCCGCCGCCTCGTCCGCTCCGGCTCGGCCGCGCGCGTGCTGATGCTCACCGCCTCCGCCGACGTCGCCGACCGCGTCGCGGGACTCGGCCTCGGCGCCGACGACTACCTCACCAAGCCGTTCGCCTTCCCCGAACTCGCCGCCCGCGTCCACGCCCTCGGCCGCCGTGCCCGGCCCGCCGCGCCGCCCGTGCTGCGCCGCGCCGGGATCGCCCTGGACCCGGCCAGGCACGAGGTCGTACGCGACGGGCGCTATGTGCCCCTGTCCCGCAAGGAGTTCGCCGTCCTCGCCGAACTCCTCCGCGCGGAAGGCGCCCCGGTCTCCGCGGAACTCCTGCTGGAGAAGGCGTGGGACGAGCACGCCGACCCCTTCACCGGCGCCGTCCGCCTCGCGGTGCTCAAGCTGCGCCGCAAGCTCGGCGAGCCGCCCGTCGTCGAGACCGTCACCGGCGTCGGATACCGCATCCCATGAGCGGCCCGCGCACCCCGCTCCGGCCGCGGCGCTTCACCCTGCGCGCCCGGCTGACGCTCGTCTACGGCGCCATGTTCCTGGCCGCGGGCGCCGTGCTCCTCGGCCTCACCTACGTGCTGTTCAACGCCCGCCTCGGCGCCGGCGGCACCTTCAGCAGCAGCTCCGCCGAACCCTCCGCGGCGCCGACGGGCACCCCCGCCCGCGCGCCCGACCCCGAGCCCGGACCGGGGCCCGCCCACGAGCGGTTCACGGAGAGCCGCGAAGACGTCCTGCGCGACGCCGCGGGCACGTCCCTCCTCACCCAGGGCGGCATCGCCCTCCTGGTCGTCGGCGCCGCCGCGGCCGGCTCCGGCTGGCTCGTCGCCGGCCGGGTCCTCGCCCCGCTGCACCGCGTCACCGACACCGCCCGCCGGATCGCCGACGCCCCCGCCGCCGGCCGCGGACTGCACGAACGCATCGCGCTCGCGGGACCCGACGACGAGGTCAAGGAACTCGCCGACACCTTCGACACCATGGTCGAACGGCTCGACCGCTCCTTCGACGGCCAGCGCCGCTTCGTCGCCAACGCCTCCCACGAGCTGCGCACCCCGCTGACCCTCGGCCGCGCCCTCGTCGAGACCGCCATGCACCGGCCCGCCGCCTCCGCGGACATCCGGCGCCTGGGCGAGGACCTGCTGCTGATCAACTCCCGCCACGAGCGGCTCATCAGCGGGCTGCTGCTCCTGGCCTCCTCCGAGAACGAGATCACCGAACGGCACCCCGTCGACCTCGCCGACATCGTGACCCACGTCGTCGCCCAGGCCGTCTCCGCGGCGGCGAAGGCCGGAATCGAGCTGACCGCGGAGACCGCGGAGGCGTGGACCGCGGGCGACGCGCTGCTGCTGGAGCGGCTGGTGCACAACCTGGTCGAGAACGGTGTCCGCCACAACTCAGGCGCGGGCGGGCACGTCCGCGTCACCTGCGGCACCGGGGCAGGCGGACGGGCCGAGCTCCGGGTGGCCAACACCGGGCCCACTGTGCCCCCGTACGAGATCCCCGCCCTCTTCGAGCCGTTCCGCCGCCTGGGCGCCGACCGGCTGGTCACCGGCGGCGGCGCCGGGCTGGGGCTGTCGATCGTACGGGCCGTCGCGCGCGCCCACGGCGGGGACGCGGACGCCCGCCCCCGCGACGGAGGCGGGCTCACGGTGACGGTCACGCTGCCGCCGGACCCGGACGACGGAGGGCACGCCGGACAGGACTCCGGACAGGACTCCGGGCAGCGCGCACAGTCCGCGTCCCGACCCGCGTCCTAGCCCGCGGCCCCCAGCCGCAGCAGCGCCTCCGGCGCCTCGTCCACCGCGTCGACCAGCGCGATCCGCGGCGCCATCGACCGGCCGTCCGCCAGCGCCGACAGCAACTGCCACGCCGGCAGCCGCGCCGACCAGTGGGCGCGGCCCACCAGCACCATCGGCCGCGGCTCGCCACGCGACTCGTAGTAGTTGGGCGTCGCCGCGTCGAAGATCTCCTGCACCGTGCCCGCCGCGCCCGGCAGGAACACCACGCCCGCGGTGCTGCGGGCCAGCAGCCCGTCCTCGCGCAGTGCGTTCGCGAAGTACTTCGCGATGTGCCCCGCGAAGGCGTTCGGCGGCTCGTGGCCGTAGAACCAGGTGGGGATGCCGATCGAGTCGCCGCCGCCCGGCCACCGCTCCCGTACCGCGAACGCCGCCTCGGCCCATTGCGCCACCGACGGCGTGAACGAGGGCGCCTTGCCCAGCATCCGCACCGCCTCGGCCAGCGTCGCGTCGTCGAACTCCGCCGCGTACGCACCCAGGTTGGCCGCCTCCATCGCGCCGGGACCGCCGCCCGTGGCCACGTCGAACCCGGCGCGCACCAGCGCCCGGCCCAGCTTGGCCGCGCCCGCGTAGTCCTCGCCGCCGCGCTCCAGCGCGTGCCCGCCCATGACGCCGACGACGGGACGGCAGGCGCGCAGCCGCTCGTCCAGCGCGTTGGACATCGACTCGTCGTGCATGCCGCGTATGACGGCGGCGAATATGTCGTGCTCGGCGCGGGTGCGCTGGAACCAGGCGTACGAGCGGGCGTCCGGCGTCTGCTCGTACCCCCCTGCCAGGCCGGCGAACAGCTCGTCCGGGGTGTAGAGCGCGCCCCGGTACGGATCGAACGGCAGATCCGGCACGACGGGGAAGACCAGCGCGCCGTCGCGCTGCACGCGGTGCGCCGCCTCCTCGGCCATCGGGCAGCCGAGGAACACCGCGCCGTGCACGTCGGCGGTGAGCAGCAGCCGCGTGCGGTCCGTCAGATCGACGGACTGCACGCGGAACCCGCTGATGGAACCGGAGGCGACGGCCTCGTCGAACTCGGCCAGGGACTCGATCTCGAAAGGGGAGTGCGGCATGCGCCCACACTAGGCGGCGTCGCGCACCCGTTCGGCGATTCCCGTCGTCAACTCCCGGTCCAGGGCCGGGAGATCCCAGGCGCCCGCGCGGGTCGCGGCGTTGCTGATCCAGAAGACCAGCGTGCCGTCGTCCAGGAAGCGGGCGACGCGCCCCGAGGACCAGTCGTTGCCGCCGTCGTGGGTGGCGACCGGGGCGCCGCCGAGGTCGAGCAGGCTCCAGCCGTAGCCGTAGAAGGACCCGGCGCCGCCGCCTTCCGGGACGTACCGCTTGAACAGCAGCTTCCGCGCCTTCTCCGGCAGCACGCGGTCGCCGAGGAGGGCGCGGTGCCAGCGGAGCATGTCGCGGGCGGTGGAGAGCATGCCGCCGTTGCCGCGGAGGTTCCAGTACGGGCCGTCGTCCGCCCAGGGGTGGTCCGTCGGCCGGCCCTGCGGGCGGCCCTTGCGGTCGTACTCGACGGCGATACGGTCCCGGTCCCAGTCGGGGAGGACGTAGCCGGTGGCGGTCATGCCCGCGGGGCGGAAGAGGTGCCCGGCGAGGTACGTCTCGTAGCCGGTGCCGGACGCCTCCTCCACGACGGCGGCCAGGAGGCTGTAGCCGGTGTTGGAGTACGCGTAGCGCTCGCCTGGCGGCGACCGGAGCGGGACGGCGAGGGCGCCGGAGACCAGCTCGGCGCGGGAGAGCGGGTCGTAGTCGTCGCCGAGGGACTCCGGCAGTCCCGCGGTGTGGGTGAGGAGGTGGTGCAGGGTGATGCCGCGCTTGTCCGCGGGCACGCCGCCGAGGTGGCGGGAGAGCGGGTCGGTGACCCGCAGCTTCCCCTCGGTCTGGAGCTTGACGATCGCGGCGGCGGTGAACTGCTTGGTCATCGACGCGATGTCGTACACGGTGCCGCAGCCCGCGCGGGCACCGGTCCCGGGGTCGGCGGGCCCGCGTCCTGAGCAGGTCACCGCGGTGCCGCCGCGGGCGGCGACGACGGTGCCGGGGGCGTCTGCCGGCCACACCTCGTCGAGGTACTTCTCCACGGCGCCGGTGGCGGGGTCGCCGGCGCGGCCCTGCGCGCGTATCCCGGCGGCGCCGTCGTCCCGCACGTCCCGGTCCCGGTCGCGGTCCGCCCCGCACGCGGCCAGCAGCACCAGCCCGAGCAGGGCGGCGAGGAGGCGCCGGGCGGGGATGTCTCCGTACGTCGTCATGCGGGGAGGCTAGGCAGCGGGCACCTCCCAGGTCGTCACGCACCCGAGCGAACCGCGGGCGCTCCCGCGGGGGACGGGGGAATCCCCCGCGCGGGGGAGGAAAGGGCCGAAGAGGGAGCGGCCCGGCGCGCGGCGCGGTTGCCGGGCCCGGCCGCTTCGCGGCGGGCCGGCGGAGCGGAGCGGGGGGAGCGGCCACTGTCGCGCCGATGCCGGCGCCCGGGAGCCCGGGCCGGGCGGGCCCGGTCCGGCGGCCGCGGACCCGGTCGGCTCACGCGGGGGCCGCAGCGGGCCCGTGCGCCTACCGCAGCGGCAGGGACGCCAGTTCGCCCAGGGCCAGGGCGAGGGGGGCGAAGACCGCCAGGAGGAGCGTCGTGCGGAGCAGCGCCGCACGGCGCAGCAGGCGGGGGGAGGCGCCTAGGCGGAGCAGGGCCGTGGTGGCGTGCGTACGGGCGCGTTTCGACTCCAGCGCCGCCATGCCCGCCGTCGCCACCGCGCAGCCCACCACCAGGGCCGCGCCCAGCACCGTCAGCGGGCCCAGCGACCGGGCGTCGTCGCCGTCCGGCCACACCACCGTGCACAGCACCCCGCCCGCGGCCACCGCGCACAGCGCGCCCAGCGGGCGGCCCACCCGGCGGGCCTCCTGCTGGAGCACCCGTCCGGCGAGCAGCCGCAGGGCACCCGGGCGCAGCGCGCACAGCAGCCGGCCGCACAGGTGGACGATGCCGGGGCCCGCGAGGATCAGACCCGCCGTGATCAGCGCCCAGCTCGCGACGACCGCGGGCGCCGCGTCGCCGGAGCCGCCGGGCAGCGGCAGCTTCAGCGCCGCGTCGTCGCCGGCGCTCGCGAAGCTGCCCGCGTACGCGCCGAGGGCCAGGCCCGTCGTCGCCAGCGCGGTGCCCCAGGGCAGGTCGGCGGGGACCGGCGGGTCGTCGCCGCCCGGCCGCGCCGCAGCCGCCGCCACCCCGGTCGCGTCCGCCGCCTCGCGCCGGGCCCGCAGCCGGGCCGCCGCCGCGGCGGAGCCCTGCGCCGCCGTACGCCGCGGGCGCAGGCTCGCCGCGCTCGCCGCCGCGGCCAGCGCCGGTACGCAGGCGAGCAGCGTGAGCGCGCCGACGACGGGCAGCGGGCCGCCCGCGCCCAGGAGCGCGGCGGCGGCGCCGTCGAACGGGAGCCCCGACAGCTCGCCGCGCAGATGCAGGAAGAACAGCAGCGCCAGCGCGCTGCCCAGCAGGCACGACACCGCCGTCGTCACCGCGGCGACCACCGGCGCCGTGGCCGGGCCGAAGCCCGCGGACGAAAGCGCCTGCGACGGCCTGGCGTGCGGGTCGGTACGGGCCACGGCCACCGCGAACTGGACGGTGGCCGCCAGCGGCGCCACGCACCACAGCAGTTGCTCGGGCGAGGCGTGCCCCAGGGCGGTCAGCAGCAGGAAGCCGACGCCGGCCGAGGCGCACGCGACGAGCAGCCGGCGCAGCAGGACCAGCGGGTGGGAGCCGCGGGCTAGGCGGAGACTGAGCACGAGTCCTCCGAGTTCTCCGTCGCCCCCGCGGGACCCGAAGCCCCCGCGGGTGCCACCCCGTCCCCGTACCCCGCGACCTCCGCCGCGGCCGTCCGCGCCCCGCTCGCCCGGCGCCCGTCGACCAGCGGGAACGTCCGGTCCGCCGCCGCCGTGACGGCCGCGTCGCCGTCGGACCCGGTGAGCACGACGGTGATCCCGTGCGAGCGCGCCGCCGCGACGAGCGTACGCAGCGCCTGTGCCCCCTCCGCCCGCCGCAGCGGCGCGGTCGGCTCGTCGGCGAAGACCACGTCGGGACCGGCGACCAGCGCGCGGGCGATGGCGATGCGCTGGCGCTGCTCCTGCGGCAGCACCGCGGGCCGGCAGCGCGCGATGTCGCCCGCGTCGAGGCGCTCCAGCCACTCCATCGCCACGCGCCGCGCCGCGCGGTGCGGCTCGCCTGCCAGCAGCAGCGGCAGCGCCGCGTTCTCCCAGGCGGTCAGCTCGGGGACCAGCTCGGGGCGGGTGCCGATCCAGCCGAAGCGGTCCCGGCGCAGCCGCTCGCGGGCGCCGCCGGACAGGGTGTGCACGGGGCCGCTGTTGAACCACACCTCGCCCTGCTGCGGGAGCAGTTGCCCGGACAGGCACTTCAGCAGCGTCGTCTTGCCGCTGCCGCGCGGCCCGGTGACGGCGAGGATCTCGCCCTGCGCGACGCCCAGGGAGACCCCGGACAGCGCCGGGGTGCCGCCGTGGGCGTAGTGCAGGGAGCGGGCCCACAGCACGTCGTTGTCGGGTGGGGCGGTCCGAGTGGTCGCCGCGGTCATCGCACACCTCTTTCCCTGGGTCCCCTTGCGTCCCCACGGTGGTGGAACGAGGACGGCGGGGCTCCGGTCACTCGCACCCTAGGAAGGGGCGGCGGAACCGCAGGTGAGGCGGCGGGCGGCGCGCCGGGGGGTCCGCTCGTACGGACGGACCCCCGGCGCGCGTACCGGAACGGGCAGCGTCAGAGCTGCGCCCAGGCGTCGGTGAGGACGCCCCGCAGGATCTGCTCCGCCTCGTCGAAGACCGCCTGGTCGGCGACGAGCGGCGGGGCGAGCTGCACCACCGGGTCGCCGCGGTCGTCGGCGCGGCAGTACAGGCCGTTCTCGAAGAGCCCCTTGGAGAGGAAGCCGTAGAGGACCCGCTCGGTCTCCTCGGCCGTGAACGTCTCCTTGGTGGCCTTGTCCTTCACCAGCTCGATGCCGTAGAAGTAGCCGCTGCCGCGCACGTCGCCGACGATCGGCAGGTCGAGCAGCCGGCGCAGGGTGGCGTGGAACGCCTCCTCGTTGGCGCGTACGTGGCCGTTGAGGTCCTCGCGCTCGAAGATGTCGAGGTTGGCGAGGGCGACCGCGCAGGAGACGGGGTGGCCGCCGAAGGTGTAGCCGTGCGGGAAGGTGTTGCCGCCGGCGTAGAAGGGCTCCGCGACGCGGTCGGAGACCAGGCAGGCGGCGAGCGGCGAGTAGCCGGAGGTCATGCCCTTGGCGCAGGTGATGAGGTCGGGCACGTAGCCGTACCGGTCGCAGCCGAACATGTGGCCCAGCCGGCCGAAGGCGCAGATGACCTCGTCGGAGACGAGCAGCACGTCGTACGTGTCGCAGATCTCCCGCACCCGCGCGAAGTACCCGGGCGGCGGCGGGAAGCAGCCGCCGGCGTTCTGCACCGGCTCCAGGAACACCGCGGCGACCGTCTCCGGGCCCTCGAAGAGGATCTGCTGCTCGATCTGGTCGGCGGCCCAGCGGCCGAACGCCTCCGGGTCGTCGCCGTGCAGGGGCGCGCGGTAGATGTTGGTGTTCGCGACCTTGTGCGCGCCGGGGACCAGCGGCTCGAAGGGGGCCTTGAGCCCGGGCAGGCCGGTGATGGACAGGGCGCCCTGCGGGGTGCCGTGGTAGGCGACGGCGCGGGAGATCACCTTGTACTTGCCGGGCCGGCCGGTGAGCTTGAAGTACTGCTTGGCCAGCTTCCAGGCGGTCTCGACCGCCTCGCCGCCGCCGGTGGAGAAGAACACCTTGTTCAGGTCGCCGGGGGCGCCGGCCGCGAGCCGCTCGGCGAGCTCGACGGCCTTGGGGTGGGCGTAGGACCAGATCGGGAAGTAGGCCAGCTCCGCGGCCTGCTTGGCGGCGGCCTCGGCCAGCTCGGTGCGGCCGTGTCCGGCCTGCACCACGAAGAGGCCGGCGAGGCCGTCGAGGTAGCGCTTGCCCGTCTCGTCGTAGATGTACGCGCCGTCGCCGCGGACGATGGTGGGCACGGGGGCGTTCTCGTACGACGACATCCTGGTGAAGTGCATCCACAGGTGGTCGTACGCGGCCTTCGAGGTGGCCGAGGGGGTGGCGCCGGATGCGGCGGTGCTGTCCTTGCTCACGGTTATCAGGTTCCCCACGAGTAGGTCTGCTTGCGCAGCTTCAGGTACACGAAGCTCTCCGTGGCGCGGACGCCGGGCAGCGCCCGGATCCGCTTGTTGATGAGCTCCAGCAGGTGGGCGTCGTCGTGGCAGACGACTTCGGCGAGCAGGTCGAAGGAGCCGGCGGTCACCACCACGTAGTCGACCTCGTCGAGGCCGGCCAGCGCGTCCGCGACCGGCTCGACGTCGCCGTCGACGGTGATGCCGATCATCGCCTGTCTCATGAAGCCGACCGTCAGCGGGTCGGTGACGGCGACGATCTGCATGACGCCCTGCTCCAGCAGCTTCTGCACCCGCTGGCGCACGGCCGCCTCGGACAGGCCGACGGCCTTGCCTATCGCGGCGTACGAGCGGCGGCCGTCCTGCTGCAACTGCTCGACGATCTTCAGTGAGACCTCGTCCAGTGCCGAGCCCGTCTGCTTCTTGTCATGTGTGGCCACGCTGTCACTCTGCCCGAGCGCCGGAGCCCGCCGCAAGGGTCCGGGAACTGAATCCGTGGATGAATGGCGTACAAGCGATGGATTCGCTTGTTACGAGATGCTTGAGCTGTCAATCTCGTACGAGGGCGGGGAAGTGGCCGCGTCGGCGAGGCCGCGGGCGGCGACGGAAGTCTTCCTGTTCAGGCGCCTCGTGACGGGCAAATCTCCCGCCGTTAGGGTGGGCGCATCAGCGGACCGACTACTGGAGGGTCGCAGTGACCAGCGAACCGCGCCGTCTGCGCAACTACATCAACGGAGAATTCCGGGACGCCGCCGATGGCCGGACCATGGACGTCGTCGACCCGGCCACCGAGGAGGTCTACGCGACCGCGCCCCTGTCCGGCGCCGCCGACGTCGACGCCGCCATGCAGGCCGCGGCGGCGGCCTTCCCCGGCTGGCGGGACACCACCCCGGGGGCCAGGCAACTGGCGCTGCTGAAGATCGCCGACGCGCTGGAGGCGCGGGCGGACGAGCTGCTGGAGACCGAGTGCAAGGACACCGGCAAGCCCCTGGAGCTCACCCGCGAGGAAGAGCTGCCGATGATGCTGGACCAGATCCGGTTCTTCGCCGGCGCGGCCCGGATGCTGGAGGGCAAGTCGGCCGGCGAGTACATGGACGGCCTCACCTCGTACGTACGCCGTGAGCCGATCGGCGTCTGCGCCCAGGTCACCCCCTGGAACTACCCCGTGATGATGGCGATCTGGAAGTTCGCCCCCGCGCTCGCCGCGGGCAACACGGTGGTCCTCAAGCCCTCCGACACCACCCCCGCCGCCACCGCGCTGCTCGCCGAGATCATGGGCGGCGTCCTGCCCAAGGGCGTCTTCAACGTCGTCTGCGGCGACCGCGACACCGGCCGGCTGATGGTCGAGCACCCCGTTCCCGCGATGGCCTCCATCACCGGCTCGGTCCGGGCGGGCATGGAGGTCGCGGGCAGCGCGGCCAAGGACCTCAAGCGGGTGCACCTGGAACTGGGCGGTAAGGCGCCGGTCATCGTCTTCGACGACGCCGACCTCCCCAAGGCCGTCGAGGACATCGCCGTGGCCGGCTACTTCAACGCCGGCCAGGACTGCACCGCCGCCACCCGCGTGCTCGTCCACGAGTCCGTCCACGACGAGTTCGTCTCCGCCCTCGCCAAGGCCGCCGCCGAGACGAAGACCGGCCCCGGCGAGGCGGACGCGCTCTACGGCCCGCTGAACAACGCCGCGCAACTGGAGCGCGTCGCCGGCTTCGTCGACCGGCTCCCTGCGCACGCGCGCGTCGAGGCCGGCGGCCGGCGGATCGGCGACAAGGGCTACTACTACGCCGCGACCGTCGTCTCCGGGCTCAGGCAGGACGACGAGATCATCCAGAACGAGGTCTTCGGCCCCGTCATCACCGTGCAGTCCTTCACCGACGAGGACCAGGCCCTGGCCTACGCCAACGGCGTGCAGTACGCGCTGGCCTCCTCGGTGTGGACCAAGGACCACGGCCGCGCCATGCGGCTGTCGAAGGCGCTGGACTTCGGCTGCGTGTGGATCAACACCCACATCCCGCTGGTCGCGGAGATGCCGCACGGCGGCTTCAAGAAGTCCGGCTACGGCAAGGACCTCTCGTCGTACGGCTTCGACGACTACACCCGCGTCAAGCACGTGATGACCGCGCTCTGAGCGCGGCTCCCGCACACCTACCTAGGTAGGCGGCGGGCCCGGCCCGCGCGGATACGTATACCGATCCGCGCGGGCTACCGATGTCCGCGGCCGTCGCGCGGGGCAGGCTGATCTCCGCGGGGACGACGAGGACTCCGCGGACTTCGACGAGCAACGCAGCAGACCAGCCTGGACGACGATGGGCACGGCCACATGACGCTGATCGGGCGCCGGGCGGACACCGCACGCCTCGGGGAACTCTTACGTGACACGCGGCTGGTGACGGTGACCGGCCCCGGCGGGGTCGGCAAGAGCGCGCTCGCGGCCGAGGCGATCGGCCGTCTCGGCCGCGGGCGTTCCGCGCCGGAGGTGCTGCGCGTCGACATGGCGCCGGTGCGCGAGCCGGCCGCGGTGCACCGGCGGCTGGCCGAGGCGGCGAAGCGGCTGCCGGACAGCGGGCGGCGGGCGGCGGTGCTGCTCGTGGACACCTGCGAGCACGTCGCCGGGGCGGTGGCCGAAGGACTGGAGGCCCTGCTGCGGCAGCGGACGGGGCTGCGCGTGGTGGTCACGAGCCGGGTGCCGCTGGGCGGCGGCCCGGGTACGGCGCCCCCGGCCCGCGCCGGAGCCGCGGGCCCCCCGGCCGCCGGAGCGGGAGCCGCCGGCGGCGGAGCGCGGCGGCGTCCCTGGCCGCGCGGCGCGACCCTGCGCCTGGAGCCGCTGGCGCCCGCCGACTCCGTGGCGCTGCTGGAGAGCCTGGCGCCGCACGCCATGCTCGACGACGACGCCGACCGCGAGGCCCTGCGCGCCACCTGCGCCCTGCTGGAGGGCCTGCCGCTGGCGGCAAGGATCGCCGCCTCCCAGCTCGCCCGGCACTGCCCCGACCGGCTGCTGGAGCGCATCTCCCGCCCCGCGGGCTGCCTCGACCTGGCCGTCGAGGAGCCCCGCTGGCCCGCCAGGCAGCGCTCGCTGCGGGCCTCGCTGCGCTGGACGCACCGCCTGCTCACCCCCGCCGAGCAGTTGCTGTGGGCGCGCTGCAGCGTCTTTCCAGGAACGTTTCGTCTCCCGGACGCCACCGAGGTCTGCGCCGACGAGCGACTGCCCCCGGACGCGCTGTCCGCCGTCTTCCGCGCGCTCCAGCGCCAGGGCGTCCTCGCCGTACGGGAACGGGCGGGCGGCGGCCGGGCGGCGGCCGGCTCGGGGGTCGGGGCGGGGGAGCGTCCGGTGCGGATGGCGCGGCCGGTGCGCGCGTACGGGATGGATCAGCTCGTACGGCTCGGCGAGGAGGCGGACTTCCAGCGCCGCTGTCTGGACTGGACGATGGTGACCGAGAACACCTGGGAAGACTGATTCCGTCGCTTCTCCAAATGAAGACGACGGAATCCCTTGCCGGATATAGCACCTGCTGTCATGATCAGCCATCACCTCCTGCCGGAACGACATCCTGCCGAAACGACATCCGGAGTGGTTCGATGGCCCCTCGCCTCGAAGCGGCGGCACGCTTCGCCCCCGGCGCGCAGCTCGTCGCCGGCCGCCTGGTCCCCGGCACGTCCGGACGCACGCAGACCGTCACGGACCCGGCCACCGGCGCGGAGGTCCTGCGGTACGAACTCGCCGGGCCCGCGGACGTCGACGCCGCCGTGGCCGCCGCGGTGGAGGCGCAGCCCGGCTGGGGCGCCGCGACCCCCGGCGAGCGCTCCGACGCCCTGCACCGGCTCGCGGGGCTGCTGGCGGAGCGGGCGGAGGAGTTCGCGTACGCCGAGAGCCTGCAGTGCGGCAAGCCGATCCGGCTCAGCACGGAGTTCGACGTCCCCGGCACCGTCGACAACGCCGCGTTCTTCGCCGGCGCCGCCCGGCTGCCGGAGGGCAGGGCCGCCGGGGAGTACAGCGCCGACCACACCTCGGCGGTCCGCCGCGAGCCCGTCGGCGTCGTCGGCTCCATCGCGCCATGGAACTACCCGCTCCAGATGGCCGCCTGGAAGGTGCTGCCGGCCGTCGCCGCCGGGAACGCCATCGTGCTCAAGCCCAGCGAGCTGACGCCGCTGACCTCGCTGATGTTCGCCGAGGCCGCCGCCGACGCCGGGATCCCCGCCGGGGTCGTCAACGTCGTCTGCGGCGCCGGGTCCGACGCCGGCGAACACCTCGTGGGGCACCCGGACGTGGCGATGACCTCGTTCACCGGCTCCACCGCCGTCGGCCGCCGCGTCGCGGCCCTCGCCGCCGCGGCGGGGGCCGGCGTCAAGCGGCTCCATCTGGAGCTGGGCGGCAAGGCGCCGTTCGTCGTCTTCGACGACGCCGACCTCGAGGCCGCCGTGCACGGCGCCGTCGCCGGGGCGCTCATCAACACCGGCCAGGACTGCACCGCCGCCACCCGCGCGTACGTCCAGCGCCCGCTGTACGACGCCTTCACCGACGGCGTCGCCGCGCTCATGGCCCGGGTCCGGCTCGGTGACCCCTTCGACCCCGCGACCGACCTCGGCCCCCTCGTCTCGTACGCCCAGCGCGACCGCGTCGCCGCCTTCGTCGACCGGGCCCGCGCCGCCGGCGCCCGCGTCGTCACCGGCGGCCGGGCGCCGGACCTCAAGGGCGCGTACTACGCACCCACCCTCGTCACCGGCGCCGCGCAGGACAGCGAGATCGTGCAGAGCGAGGTCTTCGGGCCCGTGCTCACCGTGCTGCCCTTCGACGCCGACGACGAGGGCATCGCGCTCGCCAACGACACCCCCTACGGACTCGCGGCCTCCGCCTGGAGCCGCGACGTCTACCGCACCGCGCGCGCCGCCCGGGAGATCCGGGCCGGCTGCGTGTGGCTCAACGACCACATCCCGATCATCAGCGAGATGCCGCACGGGGGTTACAAGGGCTCCGGGTTCGGCAAGGACATGTCCGTGTACTCCTTCGAGGAGTACACCCAGATCAAGCACGTGATGCAGGACATCACCGGGACCGCGCGCAAGGAGTGGCACCGCACCGTGTTCACCCCCTGAGCCGCCCGGCGCCCGCGTACGCCCGCCGCGCACCGCTCGCCCGGCCCGGCAACGCACCCCCTGCCCACGCGCCCCGCAGCCCACTGGCCCGTCCCCGAGGAAGGCCGACCCCCATGGATCCGTTCGCCTCACTCCCCGAACCCATAGCGAGGGCCTGGGAGCGCAGCCTGACCAGCGGCCGCGCTGCCATGTCCCGGCGCCGGCTGCTCGCCGCGGGCGGCGCGCTGGCCGGGGCCGCGGCGCTGCCCGCGCTCGGCGCGTGCGGTATCCCGGCCGCCGACAGCGGCGGCCCGGACGGCGAAGCCGCCGCCGCCAAGGACTACTCGAAGCAGGAGAAGGAGCTCGCCTTCTCCAACTGGCCGCTCTACATCGACGTCGACGACGAGAACGAGAACGTCCGCCCCACCCTGGAGCGCTTCCAGGAGCGCAGCGGTATCCGCGTGAAGTACACCGAGGACGTCAACGACAACGTCGAGTTCTTCGGCCGCATCAAGCCGCAGCTCGCCGCCGGCCAGGACACCGGCCGCGACCTGGTGTGCCTGTCGGACTTCATGGCCGGCCGGCTCATCCGGCACGGCTGGGCGCAGCGCCTGGACCCGCGCAACCTCCCCCACGCCAACGTCAACCTCGAACCGCGCTTCCGCAACGCCGCGCACGACCCGGGGCGGCAGTTCACCATGCCGTGGGCGGGGCTGGCCACGGTCGTGGCGTACAACAAGAAGGCCACCGGGGGCCGCGAGGTCTCCTCTGTCGCGCAGTTGCTGGAGGACGACAGCCTCAAGGGCAAGGTGTCGCTGCTCACCGAGATGCAGGACACCATCGGCATGACGCTCATCGACATGGGCAAGTCGCCGACGAAGTTCACCGACGACGACTTCGACGCCGCCCTCGCCCGGGTGCAGAAGGCCGTGGACGGCGACCAGCTCCGCCGCTTCACCGGCAACGACTACACCGAGGAACTGGTCAAGGGCGACATCGCCGCCTGCCTGGCGTGGGCGGGCGACATCGTGCAGCTCCAGTTGGACACCGACGACATCGAGTTCGTGATCCCGGAGAAGGGCTACCTCTACGCCACCGACGACCTGCTCGTCCCCGCGAGGGCCCGGCACAAGACCAACGCGGAGAAGCTGATCGACTACTACTACCGGCCCGGCGTCGCCGCCGAGCTGGCGGCCTGGGTCAACTACATCTGCCCCGTCGTCGGCGCCCGCGCCGAGATGAAGAAGATCGACGCGTCGCTCGCCGACTACCCGCTGATCTTCCCCGACCGGCAGATGATCGACAAAGGCCAGGTCTTCATGTCGATGAACGACGACAAGGAGACCGCGTACCAGGACAAGTGGTCCAAGGTGATCGGGGCGTGAACGCGGTGACGGAGCAGCGGGCGGGCGTCACGCTCACCGGGATCAGCAAGAAGTTCGGCGACGTCACCGCCGTGCACCCCCTGGACCTCACCGTCCCCCGGGGCTCGTTCTTCGCCCTGCTCGGCGCCTCGGGCTGCGGCAAGACCACCACGCTGCGGATGATCGCCGGCCTGGAGCGGCCCACCACCGGCACCGTACGCCTCGGGGACGAGGACGTGACCGCCCTGCCGCCGCACCGGCGCAAGGTCAACACCGTCTTCCAGAGCTACGCCCTCTTCCCCCACCTCGACGTCCGCGACAACGTCGCGTTCGGGCTGCGCCGCCGCGGCATCCGGTCGGTGGCGAAGGACGTGCGGGAGACGCTGGAGCTGGTCGAGCTGGGGCACCTCGCGCGCCGCAAGCCGCACCAGCTCTCCGGCGGCCAGCAGCAGCGCGTGGCGCTGGCCCGCGCGGTCGTCAACCGGCCCGAGGTGCTGCTGCTCGACGAGCCGCTGGGCGCGCTCGACCTGAAGCTGCGCCGGCAGATGCAGTTGGAGCTCAAGCGCATCCAGACGGAGGTCGGCATCACGTTCGTGCACGTCACGCACGACCAGGAGGAGGCCATGACCATGGCCGACACCATCGCCGTGATGAACGCGGGCCGGGTCGAGCAGCTCGGCGCGCCCGTCGAGCTGTACGAGGACCCCGCCAGCTCCTTCGTCGCCAACTTCCTCGGCCAGTCCAACCTGATCGCCGCCGAGATAGCCGGCACCGCCGGCGCGGACCTGCTGCTGTCCGCCGCCGGCGACGTCAAGCTCGCGCTGCCCGCCGCCCGGTGCCGCGCCCGGTCCACCGCCGTCGGCACGCGGGTGCTCGCCGGGATGCGGCCGGAGAAGATCTCCCTCACCCACCGCGACGCGGCCGTGGACGCCGTCCCCGACGGCCGCAACCGGATACCCGGCACCGTCGTCGACGCCTCCTTCACCGGCGCCGCCACCCAGTACGTCGTCGCCAGCCCCGTCTGCCCCGAGCTGTCGGTGTTCGTGCAGAACGTCGACCGCGACCCCGGGCTCGTACCGGGCGCGGAGGTCGTCCTGCACTGGAACCCGGCCCATACGTTCGGGCTCGACGGCGACCAGGACATCGACGCGGGTACGGGCGAGGAGGCCCTGTGACCACGCTCGCCGCCCCGCCGGAGGCGAAGCCCGAGGCGCCGGAACCCCCGCCCCCGCGCCGCCGGCTCACCCCGTACTGGCTGCTGCTGCCCGCGGCGCTGTGGCTGCTGGTCTTCTTCGCCGCACCGCTGGTCTACCAGGCGTCGACCTCCGTGCAGTCCGGCTCCTTCGAGGAGGGCTTCGAGGTCACCTGGCGGTGGGCCAACTACACCGACGCGCTCGACCAGTACGCCGAGCACTTCGCCCGCTCCTTCGGCTACGCCGCCGTGGCCACGGTCCTCTGCCTCGCCATCGGCTACCCGCTCGCGTACATGATCGCCTTCCGCGCCGGGCGCTGGCGGGGCGTGCTCCTCGTCCTCGTCATCGCCCCCTTCTTCACCAGCTTCCTCATCCGGACGCTGGCGTGGAAGACGATCCTGTCCGACAACGGCCCGCTCGTCGGCGCCCTGGACACCCTGCACATCCTGGACGTCACCGCGACCCTCGGCCTGACCACCGACGACCGGCTGCTCGCCACCCCGCTGGCGGTGGTGTGCGGACTGACGTACAACTTCCTGCCGTTCATGATCCTGCCGCTGTACACCTCGCTGGAGCGCGTCGACCCGGGCCTGCACGAGGCCGCGCAGGACCTCTACGCCCGCCCGCTGACCGTCTTCCGCCGGGTGACCTTCCCGCTGTCGATGCCCGGCGTCGTCGCCGGCACGCTGCTGACGTTCATCCCCGCCTCCGGCGACTACATCAACGCCCAGCTCCTCGGCTCGCCGAAGGAGCAGATGGTCGGCAACGCCATCCAGAAGCAGTTCCTCAACGTGCTCGACTACCCGACCGCCGCGGCCATGTCCTTCCTGCTGATGGCCGCCATCCTGATCATGGTGACCGTCTACATCCGCCGGGCCGGCACCGAGGAGCTGGTCTGATGCGCTGGATCCGCCGCCACCTCGTCGTCATCGCCGGCACCCTCGCGCTGGTCTACCTGCTGCTGCCCAACGTCGTCGTGCTGGTCTTCTCCTTCAACGACCCCGCGGGCCGCTACAACTACACCTGGCAGTCCTTCTCCACCGACGCCTGGACCGACCCCTGCGGCGTCGCCGGCATGTGCGACTCCGTCGGCCTCAGCCTGCAGATCGCGCTCGCCGCGACCGTCGCCGCCACCGTCATCGGCACCCTCGCGGCGTTCGCGCTCGCCCGGCACCGCTTCCGCGGCCGGGCCGCGGGCAACTCGCTGATCTTCCTGCCGATGGCGATGCCCGAGGTCGTCATGGCCGCCTCGCTGGGCACCCTGTTCCTCAACATGCGGGTCGAGTTCGGCGTGACGACGATCCTCATCGCGCACATCATGTTCTGCCTCAGCTTCGTCGTCGTCGCGGTCAAGGCGCGGGTGGCGAGCATGGACCCGAAGCTGGAGGAGGCCGCCCGGGACCTGTACGCGGGCCCGCTGCAGACGTTCCTGCGGGTCACGCTGCCGCTGGCGGCGCCGGGGATCGCGGCCGGGGCGATGCTGAGCTTCGCGATCTCGCTGGACGACTTCATCATCACGCAGTTCAACGCGGGCCCCTCCACTGTCACGTTCCCCATGTACGTCTGGGGCGCGTCGCAGCGCGGCATCCCGGTGCAGGTGAACGTCATCGGCACGGCGATGTTCGTGGCCGCGCTGGCGCTGGTGGTCGCCGGGCAGGTCGTCGGGGCGCGGCGGAGGTCACGGGCATGACGGACCCCGCACGCTCCCTCGCGTCCGCCGCCCCGCGGCCGTACTGGCTCGACGACCCCGGCCGGCCCGCGGCGCTGCCCGCGCTCACCGGCGCGGAGGAGGCCGACCTGCTCGTCGTCGGCGGCGGCTACAGCGGTCTGTGGACGGCGCTGCTCGCCAAGGAGCGCGGGCCGGGCCGCGACGTCGTCCTCATCGAGGCCGCCGAGTGCGGCTGGGCCGCCTCCGGCCGCAACGGCGGCTTCTGCGCCGCGTCGCTCACCCACGGCCTCGGCAACGGCCTGGAGCGCTGGCCCGAGGAGATCGGCACGCTGGAGCGGCTGGGCGCGGAGAACCTGGACGCGATCGGCGCGGCCGTCGACCGGTACGGCATCGACTGCGACTACCGGCGCACCGGCGAGATCACGGTGGCCACCGAGCCGTACCAGCTCGACGAGCTGAGCGAGTTCGCCGAGGAGGCGACGCGCCGCGGGCTTGGCGAGGGGCTGCTGCTCATGGACCGGGACGCGGTCCGCGCCGAGGTCGACTCGCCGACGTTCCTCGGCGGGCTCTGGGACCGCGACGGCGTGGCCATGGTGCACCCGGCGCGGCTGGCCTGGGGCCTCAAGCGGGCGTGCCTGGAGGCGGGCGTACGGATCTACGAGCACACCCCGGGACTCGCCCTCGCCCCCGCCGGCGGAGGAGGCGGCGGGGGCGGGGCGTTCCGCTCCGCGGGGGTCCCGGGCGTGCGGGGGCGCGGCGGCGGCGCTATGGAGGTGCGCACCCCGTACGGGCGGGTGCGCGCGCCGCACGTCGCACTCGGCACCAACGCCTTCCCGAACCTGGTCCGCCGGGTCCGCCCCTACCTCACCCCCGTCTACGACTACGCGCTGATGACCGAGCCGCTGTCCGCCGCGCAGCGCGACGCCGTGCGCTGGCAGCGCCGCCAGGGACTCGCCGACAGCGCCAACCAGTTCCACTACTTCCGCATCACCGCCGACCACCGCATCCTGTGGGGCGGCTACGACGCCGTGCACCACTTCGGCGGTGCGGTGCGCGCCGAGTACGACCAGCGCCCCGAGACCCATCTGAAGCTCGCCCGCAACTTCCACCGCTGCTTCCCGCAGCTCGCGGACGTCCGCTTCACGCACCGCTGGGGCGGCGCCATCGACACCTGCTCCCGCTTCGCCGCCTTCTTCGGCACGGCCCACGCCGGCCGCGTCGCGTACGCCGCCGGATACACCGGACTCGGCGTCGGCGCCAGCCGCTTCGGCGCCGAGGTGATGCTCGACCTGCTCGCGGGCGAGCGCACGGAGCGCACGGAGCTGCGGATGGTGCGCAGCAAGCCGCTGCCGTTCCCGCCGGAGCCGCTGGCGTGGGCGGGCATCGGGCTGACGCGGTGGTCGCTGGCGCGGGCGGACGCGGGCGGCGGGCGGCGGAACCTGTGGCTCCGGGCGCTGGACCGCATGGGCATGGGCTTCGACAGTTGACGGACGCAGGGAGTGGGCAGATGCGCATCTTGCTGGTGGGCGCGGGCGGCGTCGGTACGGCGATCACCCGGATCGCGGCGCGCCGCGACTTCTTCGAGGCGATGGTCGTCGCGGACTACGACCCCGGCCGCGCGGAAGCCGCGGTCGCCCATGTCCGGGCCGCCCACCCGGGGGCTTCCGGCGCCCGGTTCACGGCGGCCCGCGTGGACGCCGCGGACCGCACGGCGGTGGCCGACCTGCTGCGTACGCACCGCTGCGACGCGCTCCTCAACGCCACCGACCCCCGCTTCGTCATGCCGCTCTTCGAGGCCGCGTACGACACCGCCGCCACCTACGTCGACATGGCGATGTCCCTGTCCCGCCCGCACCCCTCCCGCCCGTACGAGGAGTGCGGCGTGAAGCTCGGCGACGAGCAGTTCGCCGCCGCCGACCGGTGGGCCACCTCGGGCCGCCTCGCCCTCGTCGGCATGGGCGTGGAACCCGGCCTCTCCGACGTCTTCGCGCGCTACGCCGCGGACGAGCTCTTCGACACCGTCGAGGAGATCGGCGTACGCGACGGCGCGAACCTCACCGTGGACGGCTACGACTTCGCGCCGTCGTTCTCCATCTGGACGACTATCGAGGAGTGCCTCAACCCGCCCGTCATCTGGGAGGCCGGCCGCGGCTGGCACACCACCGAGCCCTTCAGCGAACCGGAGGTCTTCGACTTCCCGGCCGGCATCGGTCCGGTGGAGTGCGTCAACGTCGAGCACGAGGAGGTGCTGCTCGTGCCGCGCTGGATAGACGCGAAGCGGGTCACCTTCAAGTACGGGCTGGGGGAGGAGTTCATCGACGTCCTCAAGACCCTGCACAAGCTGGGCCTGGACCGCACCGCCCCGGTCGCGGTCGGCGACGCGAAGGTCTCGCCGCGCGACGTGGTCGCCGCCTGCCTCCCGGACCCGGCGACCCTCGGCGACCGGATGCGCGGCAAGACGTGCGCGGGGACGTGGGTGCGCGGCACGAAGGACGGCGGGCCGCGGGAGGTGTACCTCTACCACGTGGCGGACAACGAGGAGACGATGGCCCTGGACGGCGTCCAGGCTGTCGTCTGGCAGACGGGCATCAACCCGGTGATCGCCCTGGAACTCCTGGCCACCGCCCAGTGGACCGCCGCGGGCGTCCTCGGCCCGGAAGCCCTGCCGCCCAAGCCCTTCCTGGACCTCCTCACGGCCTACGGCTCCCCCTGGTCCCTACGCGAAGGCGGCTGACCCGGGGTACGGCGCAGACCGTGACCCCGGTACGCGCGGCGGCCCCGCCCGCTCATGCCTCCGCGGCCGGGAGGTCTTCCCAGGCTGTCGTGCTGCCCTTTGCCAGCTCCGCTGCCAGGTCCGCCGGGGACAGTGCCGTGCGGAGGCGGGTGGTGATGCGGTCGGTGTCGAAGCGTTCGGCTGCGGGGAGGGGGGCGCCCGCGGCGGCGCGGAGGGCCTCGGCCCTGCCGAGGAGGCGGGCGGCTGCCGTGGCGTCGCCGGCCAGGGACTCCGCGCCGGCCAGGCCCTCCAGCGCCAGGGCGAGGGCGCGTGGGTCGCCGGTGGGGCGGGCGGAGGCCAGGCTCTCGCGGTGGTGGGCGCGGGCCTGCTCCGCATCGCCCGCAAGCTCCGCGACGAAGCCCAGCTCGGCGAGGATCAGCGCCGTGCCCACGTCCGACTCGATCTTCCGGTCCCAGTCCAGCCAGTACCGCAGATGCGCCTCCGCCTCCGCCAGTCGGCCCTGCCGGCGGGCGCCCAGCGCCAGGCCGATGCCCGCGAACTCCTCGCCCACCACGTACCCCTGCTCGGCGGCCAGCCGCGCGGCCCGGCCGTGCAGGTCGTCGGCCTGCGCGACGTCCCCCGTGAGCAGCGCGACCCGGCCCAGCATCGACAGCTTGTCCGACACCTCCGACCACAGCCCCAGGTCCTCGGCCATCCGCAGTCCCTCGCGGTGCAGCCGGGCGGCCTGCGCGTAGTCGCCGGTGATCTCCGCGTACGTGCCGAGGGCGTACGTCGCGTGCAACTGGCCCCAGCGGTCGCCGAGTCCGGCGAAGAGCGCCATGCTGCGCTCGCCGTACTCCGCGAGCGCCCTCAGGTCGCCGCGGAGCACCGCCTGCCGCGCGATGGTGCTGGACACCGCGGCGGTGCCCCACTGGTCGCCGAGCGCGCGGAAGACCTCCTCGGCGCGGGCCAGCGGGTCGCCGCCGCCGGGCAGCGGGCCGAGGCCGAGCCGGGTGAGACCGAGGAAGGCGTCGGCGCGGGCGCCGGCGGCCAGTTCGGGGAGGGTGGCGGGCGGCGCCGGGCGGACGGCGGGCAGCGCGTCGGGGGCGAGGGTCTCGCCGAGGCGCAGGGTCATGGCGGCCCGCCAGGTGAGGGCGGTGGTACGGGCCGCGCGTTCCTTCTCCGCGCCGGCCGCGGGGTGGGCGCCGTCGTCCGTCGGGGGCGTCGCCAGGGCGGTGGTGAGGAAGCGGCGGCCCTCGCCGAGGCGGCCCCGTAGCACCCAGTACCAGGCCAGGTCGTTGGCCAGGCCGAGCGCCGTGGCCGCGGCGCCGGTACGCACCGCGTCGTCCAGCGCCGCGCGCATGTTGGCGGACTCGGCGTCGAGGCGCAGCAGCCACTGGCGCTGGGCGGGGCCGCGCAACTGGGGCTCGGCCTCGGCGGCGAGGGAGGCGTAGTACGCGGCGTGGCGGTGGCGTACGGAGGTGAACTCGCCGGCCTCGCAGAGCTGTTCGTGGCCGTAGGCGGCGACCGACTCCAGCAGGTGGTAGCGCGCGGGGGCGACGCCGTCGCCCGGGGTGGTCATGATCAGGGAGCGGTCGACGAGGCGGGCGAGGAGGCCGAGCACGTCGTCCTCGGCGATGCCGCCGCCCGCGCAGACCGTCTCGGCGGCGCGCAGCGTGCAGCCGTCGGCGTGCAGGGAGAGTCGGCGGAGCACGGCCTGCTCGGGGGCGGTCAGCAACTCCCAGCTCCAGTCGAGCATCGCGCGCAGGGTGCGCTGCCGGGCGGGCGCGTCGCGCGGTCCCGCGGACAGCAGCCGGAACCGGTCGCCCAGCCGGGCGGCCAGCTCGTGCACGCCGAGGGCCCTTACGCGGGTGGCGGCCAGCTCCAGGGCGAGGGGGATGCCGTCGAGCCGGCGGCAGACGGTCGCGACCGCGGCGGCGTTGCCCGCGTCGACGGCGAAGCCGGGGGCGACGGCGGCGGCCCGCTCGGCGAAGAGCCGCACGGCTCCGGAGGCGTGGAGCGCGGCGAGGTCGGGGGCGGTGGCCAGGTGCGCGGTGCCGCTCGCGGTGCCCGGGTGTGCCGCGCCGTCCGCGACGGCGTGGCCCGCGGTGCGGGCTCCGGTCGCCGGCGGCGGTACGTCCAGCGGCGCCACCGGCCACAGGTGTTCGCCGCCGACGCCCAGCGGCTCCTGGCCCGTCGCCAGCACGTGCACGCCCGGTGCCGAGGCCAGCAGCCGGGCGCAGAGCGCGGCGACCGCGTCCACGACGTGCTCGCAGTTGTCGAGGACCAGCAGCGTCCGCTTCGTCCGCAGTGCCTCGGCCAGCCGCTCCGCGGGTGCCACGCCGCCCGCGCCGGTCAGCAGGCCGCCGCCGGCGGTCTCGTCCCGTACGCCCAGCGCTGCGGCCACGACCTCCGCCGCCTTGTCCGCGTCGGGGGCGACGTCCTCCGGTGCCGCTTCCGGCCGGGGCGGTGCCAGCGCCGACAGCTCCACCAGCCACACGCCGTCCGGGAACGACCCGGGCAGCCCGCGGGCCGTCTCCAGCGCCAGCCGGGTCTTGCCCACCCCGCCGGGACCCGTCAGGGTCACCAGCCGGCCCGTGGCCAGCAGCGCCCGGACCGCCGCCACCGACTCGTCGCGGCCGATCAACTCGCCGTGCGGCGCGGGCAGGTTGCCCCGTACGGCCGCCTCCTCCCGCTCCGGCGGGCCGAGCGCCGCGTCCTGCTCCAGGATCGACTGGTGCAGGGCGACCAGCTCGGGGCCCGGGTCCAGGCCCAGGTCCTCCGCGAGCTGCGCGCGCAGCCTGCCGTAGCTCGCCAGCGCCTCGCTCTGCCGCCCCGCGCGGTACAGCGCGCGCAACTGCGCGGCGCGCAGCCGCTCGCGCAGCGGGTGGCGGGCGACGAGGTCGCCCAGCTCGTCGGCGAGGAGCGCGTGCTCGCCGAGTTCGAGCCGGGCCTCCGCCTGCTCTTCGAGTGCCGTCAGCCGCAGCTCGTCGAGCCGGGCGATCTCCGCGCGCGCGAACTCCTCGTCGGCGAAGTCCGCCAGCACCTCGCCCCGCCACAGCGCGAGCGCGTCCGCGAGCAGCGCCGCGCGCGCCCGGGGGCCCTCCGCGCGGCGCGCCGCGGCGGTGAGAGCCGCGAAGCGGCCGGTGTCGGTGGCCTCGGGGCCGACGTCCAGCAGATAGCCGGGCGGGCGGGAGACGACGAGCGCGCGGGCGCCGGGCTCGGCGTCCTCCAGTGCGCGGCGCAGTTGGGAGACGCGGGTCTGCAGCGCCCCCGCGGGGTTCGCCGGCGGGCTGCCGCCCCACAGGTCGTCCACGAGCCGGTCGGCGGGCACGGCGCGGCCGGCGTGGATCAGCAGGTCGGCCAGGAGGCTGCGGACCTTCACCTCCGGTACGCGGACCGCCTGGCCGCCGGCCGTCCACACCGCCAGCGGACCGAGCACCCCGAAGCGCATGCGTTCACGGTAACCCAGCGCACTGACAGCGCCCGCCGCCGCAGGCCGGGGCCGTACCCGCAGCGGATCTGAAGCGGATCGGAAGGAGACCTGGAGCGCTCTGCCGGACCGTGGTCCACGTCGTCGCCGGCGAGTGGGAGGAGGCCCCGGATGAGTACGGACGTCACGCTGCGGCTGACCGTCCTCGGCGGTCTCGGACCCGGCCGGGCGGCCGGCGCCGAGGCCCGGTGGCTCGCCGGCCTCGCCGGCCGGCGGGCCCGGCTGGAGGTCGACCTCATCGACCTCGCGGCGGCCTGCCTGCCGGAGCCGTGCCCCGGCGTGCTGCCCGGCGACGCACCGGAGCCGCCCGCCGTACGGGAGCTGCGGCCGTGGCTGGACGCGGCCGACGGGTTCGTCGTCGTGGCCCCGGCCGCGGCCCGGCCGTACCCCGGCGGGCCGTACCCCGCGGAGCAGCACTCCGCCGGGCCGTTGCAGCGCGCGCTGGTGTGGTGCGCCGAGGCGTTCAAGGCGCGGCCGGTGGCGCTGCACGTACGCGCGGGAGAGGAGACCGCACGTGCCCTGCGAACCCTGCGCGCCGACCTCGCCGAGGCGCACGCGCTGACCGTCCACGAGACCGACTGCCCCGACCACGCGCTCGACGAACTCATCTGGTGGGCCCACGCCTTGCGCACCGCCCGCGCCCGCACCCCGTACCCCTTCTGATCGACACCGTCCCCGAACCCCGAAACGAGAAGAATCATGTCCGCAATCGCCCCGGAGGCCACCGCGCTGCGCGCCGGCCCCAGGCAGTGGCTCGGCCTCGCGGTGCTGCTCGCGCCGACGATCCTGCTGTTCGTCACGATGACCGTGCTGTTCCTCGCCACCCCCGACATCGCCGCCGACCTCGAACCCAGCAGCGGCCAACTGCTGTGGATCAACGACATCTACGGCTTCATGATGGCCGGCCTGCTCGTCGCCATGGGCACCCTCGGCGACCGCATCGGCCGCCGCCGCATCCTCCTCTTCGGCGCCGTGGCGTTCGGCGCGGCGTCCGCGGCGGCCGCGTTCGCGCCGAGCGCGGAGGCGCTGATCGGCGCGCGCGCCGTGATGGGCCTGGGCGCCGCGGCGGTGATGCCGTCGACGCTGTCGCTGATCAGCAACATGTTCCAGGACGCCAAGCAGCGTGCCACCGCCATCGGCCTGTGGGCGGCGTCCGTGTCCGTCGGCGTGGCCGTCGGCCCGCTGGTCGGCGGGCTGCTGCTGGAGAACTTCTGGTGGGGCGCCGCCCTGCTGGCGGGCGCGCCGGTGATGGGCCTCGTGCTGCTCGCCGCGCCGTTCCTGGTGCCCGAGTACCGGGCGCCGCAGCCGGGGCGGCTCGACCTGCCGAGCGTGGCGCTGTCGGTGGTCACCATCCTGCCCATCGTCTACGGGGTGAAGGAGATGGCGGCGCACGGCGTGAACGCCACCGCGATCGTCGCCCTCGTCCTCGGCGTCGTGCTGTCCACCGTGTTCGTACGGCGGCAGCTCCGGCTGACCGACCCCCTGCTGGACATGCGGCTGTTCGGCGACCGCACCTTCAGCGGCTCGCTGGCCGTCTTCCTCCTCAGCGCGGTCGCACTCGGCGGCGTGTACCTGCTCTTCACCCAGTACCTGCAGCTCGTCGAGGGACTGACGCCGCTGGAGGCGGGGCTGTGGATCCTGCCCGCGGCGGTGCTGCTGGTGATCGTCTCGATGCTGTCCCCGGTGATCGCCCGCAGGGTGCGCCCGGGGTACGTCGTGGCGGCGGGCAGCCTGCTGTCGGCGGCCGGGTACGTGGTGCTCACCCAGGTCGACAGCGTGGGCGGGCTGCCGCTGCTCATCACCGGCTTCTACCTGCTCTACCCGGGCATCGCGCCGGTGATGGCCCTGGCCACCAACCTGGTCATCGGCTCCGCCCCGCCGGAGAAGGCGGGCGCCGCGTCCGCGGTCAACAGCACGGCCAGCGACCTCGGCGTGGCCCTCGGCATCGCCCTGCTGGGCAGCGTAGGCACCGCCGTCTACCGCGGCGACATGGCGGACGCGGTCCCCGCCGGCGTCCCCGACGGCGCGGACGCCGCCGCCCGCGACACCCTGCCGGGCGCGCTGAGCGCGGCGGAGAACCTGCCGGCGGCGCTGGGCGACGCGGTGCTGGTGCCGGCGAAGGAGGCGTTCGCGAGCGGGCTCAACGTGGCGGCGGCACTCGCCGCGGGCCTGGCGGTCGCGGCGGCCGTCCTGTCGGCGACCCTGCTGCGCCGGGTGCCCGCCGCGGGCGCCCCGCAGCCGGAGCCGGAAGCCGCCCCCGAGCCCCCGCCCGCGCGGGACGAGACCCCGGTACCGGCGGAAGCCGGCCGCTGAGGCCCGTACGCCGTCCTGGACAGCCGGCGCACGGGAGCGGAAGAGAGCCGCGTGGCGGGGGAGTCGAGCCCTCGCCGCGCGGCACCCGCCGTTACGGCGCCTGTTCGTGAGCCGCTCTCAGGAGCCCAGGTGGCGGCGGAGTCCCGCGATGCGGTTGCTGGTGATGGCGTCGACGCCCATGGCCGTCAGCCGGCGCCAGTTGCGCGGCCAGTCGACCGTCCAGCACGACACCTTGTAGCCCGCCTCGTGGTCCTCGCGGACCGTCTCCTCGTCCAGGAGGCCGAAGCGGTAGTTGAGCCACTGCGGGCGCAGCCGCCGCAGCAGGCCCGCGCGGTACGGGACGGGCGAGGAGCACGTCAGCGCTATCTCGGCGTCGGGGTCCGCGGCGCGGATGGTGAGCAGGGCCGCGGTGCCGCCGCAGTAGTACGTACGCGCAGCCGCGTCGGACTCCAGCACCTCGGCGACCACGTGCTCGGCCGCAGCCGGGTCCGGCAGGTCGATGAACGACCGGACGCCCGGGCTGTCCGCCATGACCTTCAGCGCCTCGCGCAGCGTCGGGATGCCGCCCCCGGAGCGCTCCTCGACCTCGGCGTACGTCAGCGAGGCCAGGTTCACCTCCTGCCCCCACAGCCGCTGCAGCGTGCGGTCGTGCAGCAGCACCGGCATACCGTCCCACGTCAGCCGGACGTCGAACTCCACCGCGTCCGCGCCCGCGGCCACCGCGGAGCGCAGCGAGCCGAGGGTGTTCTCGCGTACGACGTACGGATCGCCGCGGTGGGCGACCGCCAGCACGGCGGGCGCGGCCCCCGTCACGGGGCGGACGGGGTCGCGGCCCCGGGGGCGCCGCCGGCGGCGGTCGCGGGCCAGGCTGCGAGGTACGCGTCGATCTCCGCGGTCAGCGCCGTCTTCGCGGCCGGCTCCATGAACGACGCGGTGACCGAGTTCTTCGCCAGCGCCGCCGTCCCCGCCTCGTCCAGGCCGAGGAGGCGGGCCGCCACCCCGTACTCCGTGTTCAGGTCCGTACCGAACATCGGCGGGTCGTCGCTGCCCAGCGCCACCAGCACACCCGCGTCCACGATCTGCCGCAGCGGGTGCTCGTCCAGCGAAGCCACCGCCTTCGTCGCGACGTTGGACGTCGGGCAGACCTCCAGCGCGATCCCCGCCTCCGCGAGGTGCGCCAGCAGCTCCGGGTCCTGCGCCGCGCTCGTGCCGTGCCCGATGCGCTCGGCGCGCAGCTCGGTGACCGCGTCCCAGACCGTCTGCGGCCCGGTCGTCTCGCCCGCGTGCGGCACGCTGCGCAGCCCGGCCGCTATGGCCCGGTCGAAGTAGGGCTTGAACTGCCCGCGCGGCACGCCGATCTCGGGGCCGCCAAGGCCGAAGGCCACGAGCCCTTCGCAGCCGACGTCTATGGCGATCCGCGCGGTCTCCTCGGCCGCCGCGAGCCCCGCCTCGCCGGGGATGTCGAAGCACCAGCGCAGCACGACGCCCAGCTCGGCCTCGGCCCTGCGCCGGGCCTCCTCCAGGGCGTCGAGGAAGGCGCGGTCGGGGATGCCGCGGCTCGTGGAGCTGTACGGCGTGACGGTCAGCTCCGCGTACCGGATCTGCTGCCGGGCCATGTCCCGGGCGATCTCGTACGTCAGCAGGTGCACGTCTTCCGGGTCGCGGACGAGGTCCACGACGGACAGGTAGATCTCGATGAAGTGGGCGAAGTCGCGGAAGGAGAAGAATTCGGCGAGCGCGGCGGCGTCCGCAGGCACCGCGGAGTCCGGGTGCCGCGCGGCGAGTTCGGCGACGATGCGGGGCGACGCGGAGCCCACGTGGTGGACATGGAGCTCGGCCTTGGGCAGACCGGCGATGAAGGAGTCGAGATCGGCCATCGCATCATCGTAGGCCAACGGACTGACGGCGCCGCCCCGGCTCCGTAGCATGTGCGAACGCGCGTGCGCGCGGGGCGCGAGGGCAGCGGAGGGAGCGGACATGGCGGCGAGCAGTCCACCGGCCCCGGCCGCGGCCGGGGCACGGCAGGGACCGGCCGGTCTGGGCACGAAGGCGATGGTCTGCGGCATCGTCGGCGTCACGCTGCTGCCCACGGTCTACGGCATCGTCCTCTCCGTGCTGCTGGGCCCGGCGGCGCTGGTGCTCGGCCTGGTCGCGCGCAGCCGCGCGCGGCGCGACGGCGCGGTCGCCGGGCGCAACGCGGTCATCGGCATCGCGACGGGCGCGGTGGCGTTCGCGGTCGCGGCGGTGGTCATCGTGCTGACGCTGACGGGCGTGATCTTCTCCGGGGACGACGAGGAGGAGAAGCCCGCGGACCGCCGGGACGGGGAGCGCGTGCAGGTGATGACGGACCGGTCGGGCACGCTGCCCTGGCCGGGCGGCGCCGGGTGAACCGGTCCGAGGGGGTGCGGGCGGCTCGTACAGTTGAGCCCATGGAAACGGACCGGCGGGACGACGCGGCGGGGCGAGGTGCGCTCCGCGCGGAGGAGGACCGGGAGGCGGAGGATCCCACCGGGGAGCCCGCCGGTGCGGAGGCCGGGGGCGGCGCGGAGGCGGGCGGGGACGGTGCGGCCGCCGACGTCTCTGCCGGGAACGGCGCGGGTGCGGACCACGGTGATGCGGATGGGGATGCGAACCGGGGTGCGGAGGTGACCGAGGGCCCGGTCACCGGTCCCGCGGACCCCGCGGCCGGCGGGCGGAAAGACCTCCCGGCGCGCCCCGGCAGCGACCTGCTGCCCTCGCCCGACGGCGGTCCGCCCGTGCCCCTCGCGCCCGGCTGGCAGCGGCCGCAACCGGGCCCCGACCCCGGTCCGTACGGCCCGAAGCCCTACCTCCCCGGCCCCTACGCCTGGGTGCCGCCCCCCGGCCCGCGCAACGGCTCCGGAATCGCGGCGCTGATCCTCGGCGTCATCGGCGCCGTCCTCTCGTTCACGCTCCTCCTCAGCCCCCTCGCCGTCATCCTCGGCGGCCTCGCCATCGGCTTCGGCATCGTCACCCTCCGCCGGGTGCGGCGCGGCGAGGCGCGCAACAGGGGCTCCGGGCTGTCGGGCATCTGGCTCGGCGGTGTCGCGGCGGTCGTCGGGATCGGCATGAGCATCCTGCTCGTCGTCCTCGCGGTCGACCTCTTCGCCCCCGTCTCGCCCGAGACGGACAGCGCGGTCGAGGCCGGCGAGACCATCGCGTACGACGACGGCCTGGAGGTGACCCTTCACGCGGAGCCGACCCCGGGCGGCTACCTGGACGTCTGGGTCCGGGTCGAGAACCGCACCGGCGAGCTGGCGACCCTGGCGAACAGCGAGGTCACCGCATACCCGATCGGCTCCGACGGCGGGAACCTGGAGCAGGAGAGCGGCCACGGGCTGCCGCTGACCCTCGCCGACGACCGCGTCGCGGTGGCCACATACCGCTTCGTGCTCGACGAGGGGCCGGGCGAGGTCGAGTTCGAGGTGTCGCCGGGAGGGCCGTACGAGTACGCGTACTGGTGGAAGGACCTCGACGGCCGCACCGACGAGCGCCCCGCCTGACGCACGCCCTGCGGCGCGCTCCGGCGTGCGCCCCTGCCGGGCATTGTGATCCACACCACCCCGGCCATTTCCGTAAAGCCGCATAAGAGCTGCGGCCCTGCCCCCTCTCTCCCGTTGACAGCCGGTCTAGCAGGACCGGTGCGAGGGGAGACGAGGGAATGAGCGTGATGACTGATGCGGGGGCGAAATCCGCGGTGGAGTGGCTGGTCTCGGCGGCGCCCGAACCCGAGAGCTGCCGGTGGGAGTGGGAACGCAACCCGCTGGGGGTGTCGCTGCTGCCCGCCGGGCGGCTTTGGGACGTGCTGATCCTGCCGGGGGAGCTGGGGCGGCCGGCGCTCGACGTGGTCACCCGGATCACCGGCCGTCCCGGCCCGGTGCTCGCGGACGTGACGGACGCGCGGCTCGGGTTCTTCGTGCCGCCGGGGACGGCGGCGCGCTGGGTCGGTACGGGCGTGCGGAGCGCGGGGCGGGGGACGTGGATCGTGGTGCCCTACCCGGGGCGGTCGACCGGCGCGGTGCGGTGGCTGGTGCCGCCGGACGGCAGCGGGTGGCTGACGGATCCGGTGGTGCTGGAGCTGGCGATGCACGAGGCGGCGGCGCACCTCGCGGACGGGCCGGGCGGCCCTACGGGTGCTGCGGGTCCTGCGGACACCGGGGGTGGTCCTGCCGGTGGGGAATGACGCGGGCCGCGGCGTACGCCGTGAGCCGGGCGGCTCCGTACCAGCAGCCGGCGAGCAGCACTCCCGCCACGCACCACCCCGCCAGCACGTCCAGCGGCCAGTGGTACTCCCGCCACACCAGCCCCGCCCCGACCCCGAGCACCACCGCCCCCGCCGCGGCCACCAGCAGCCGCCGGGCGGTGGGGGAGCGGAGCAGCGGCAGCAGGAGCAGCACGGCGCCGCCGTACGCGACGGCGGCGGTGGTGGAATGGCCGGAGGGGAAGAACCCGGCGTAGTCGTCGGCGAGCGGGCCCTTGGGGCCGGGCCGGGCCTGCGCGGACTTCAGCGGGAGGACGACGGCCGGCAGCACGGCGAAGGCGGCGGCCCCGGCGAACAGCGGGACCCGGACGGCGGCCGGGACACGGCGCAGAAGGGGGTGCAGGAGACGAAGGGGGTGCAGGGAGTGAAGGGGGCGAAGGGCGCCGCGGCGGGCGGGGGCGGTCGCGGTACGTCCCGCGCCGCCGGGCGCCGCCCCGGCGCATACCGGCGTACGCCACACCGCGTACAGCATCGCCGCCGCCAGCACCGGCAGCGCCACCCACACCCCGCCCAGGTCGGCCAGCAGCTCCGCGCCCGGCGGGGCGTGCCGGGACAGCGCGGGGCCGGTGCGCTCGTCCAGCCCGCGCACCGGCCCGTCCACCGCGACCTGCCAGGCAAGCAGCCCGTACAGCACGGTGCAGCCGAGGACGGCCCACGCCGCGACCGCCCACCGCCTTGGCGGCGGCGCCTGCCCCGACTCGTGCTCCCGCGCCGGCTCCTGTGCCCGTTCCGCACCCCGCGCCGCCGGTCGGCGCGGGGTGCGCCGTGCTCGTACCGCCTGCCTCACGCGTTCCGCGAGAGCGCCCCTTCCAGAATGTCCAGCCCCTCGGCCAGCAGGTCCTCGCCGATCACCAGCGGCGGCAGGAAGCGCATCACGTTCCCGTACGTCCCGGTGGTCAGCACCAGCAGCCCCTCCGCGTGGCACGCCTTGGCCAGCGCCGCCGTGAGCTGCGGGTCGGGGTCCTTCGTCCCCGGCTTGACCAGCTCGATGGCCAGCATCGCACCCCGTCCGCGGACCTCGCCGATGGCGTCGTACTTGCCCTGCAGCTCGATCAGCCGGCTCTTCATGATCTCCTCGATGCGCCGGGCCCTCGCGTTCAGGTCCAGCTCGCGCATCGTCTCGATGGCGCCGAGGGCGGCGGCGCACGCCACCGGGTTGCCGCCGTACGTGCCGCCGAGGCCGCCGACGTGCGGCGCGTCCATCATCTCCGCGCGGCCGGTGACCGCGGCCAGCGGCAGCCCGCCGGCGATGCCCTTGGCGGTGGTGATGAGGTCGGGGACGACGCCCTCCGCCTCGGAGGCGAACCACTGGCCCGTACGGCAGAAGCCGGACTGGATCTCGTCCGCGACGAAGACGATGCCGTTGTCCTTCGCGAACTGCGCGATCCGCGGGAGGAAGCCGGCCGCCGGCACGATGAAGCCGCCCTCGCCCAGGATCGGCTCGATGACGATCGCCGCCACGTTCTCCGCGCCGACCTGCTTGGTGATCAGGTCGACGGCCTGCGCCGCGGCCTCCTCGGCGCAGTTCTCCGGGCCGGTCAGCCAGCGGTAGGGGTAGGCGACGGGCACGCGGTAGATCTCCGGCGCGAAGGGGCCGAAGCCGTGCTTGTACGGCATGTCCTTGGCGGTGAGCGCCATGGTGAGGTTCGTCCGCCCGTGGTAGCCGTGGTCGAAGACGACGACTGCCTGGCGGCCGGTGTACGAACGGGCGATCTTGACGGCGTTCTCCACGGCCTCGGCGCCGGAGTTGAAGAGCGCCGACTTCTTGGCGTGGTCCCCCGGGGTCAGCTCCGCGAGCTGCTCGCAGACCTCCACGTAGCCCTCGTACGGCGTGACCATCATGCAGGTGTGCGTGAAGTCGGCCAACTGCGCGGACGCGCGGCGGACGACGGCCTCGGCGCTGTTGCCGACGGAGGTGACGGCGATGCCGGCGCCGAAGTCGATGAGCCGGTTGCCGTCGACGTCCTCGACGACGCCGCCGGCGGCGCGGGCGGCGAAGACGGGCATCACCGTGCCCACGCCCTGCGCCACGGCGCCGTTCTTGCGCGCCATCAGCTCCTGGGACTTCGGCCCCGGGATGGGGGTGACAAGCCGCCGCTCCTGGGGGAGCGCGGCGCCTGCGGTGGCGGAAGCGCTGGTCATGGGGGATCTCCTCCGGGTCCGGACGACGATGCTCTCCCTCGCAGGCTAGGGCCGGGCGCCGGGCGGGGGCATGCTACGCGGGGGAGCGGTCTGCCGTGTCGCTTTGTCCACGGTGGACAGGGGGCGGGTGAGCTGCGGAAACGCGGGGGTGCGGGGCGGGGAGGCCGCGGGCTTACGGCGGAGTGGGGGGCGGTCGTACGGCGTACGGGCGGGGGCACCGGCGTACGGCGTACGGACCCGCGCCCTTGCACCGCGGCCCGTAGGGGCCCCGTTCCCTACGCCTCCGGGAAGCGGACCGACGTCAGCTTCTCCGGATTGCGCTGCACGTCGATCGCCGTGATCCGGCCCCCGTCCACGGTGAACGCCGCCACCGACACCTCCCCCTCCGGCCCGTACAGCACCAGCCCCGCGGCCCCGTTGACGGTGACCACGCGCATCGTGCCGGGCGGCAGCGGCCCGCGGCCGAACGCGACCAGCCCGCGCGCCACCCGCTCCGCGCCCCGCACCACCCCTGGCAGCGCCGAGACCAGCCCGCCGCCGTCCCCGCGCCACGCCACCTCCGGATCGAGCAGCCGCACCAGCCCTTCCAGGTCGCCCTCCTGGCAGGCGGCGGCGAACGCCCGCACCAGCCGCCACTGCTCCGCGCGCGGCGCGGGCTCGTGCGGGCGGCTCTGCTCGACGTGCCGCCGGGCGCGGGAGGCGAGTTGGCGCACCGCGGCGGGGGTGCGGCCGACGACCTCGGCGACCTGGGTGAAGGGCAGGCCGAAGACGTCGTGGAGGAGGAAGGCGGTGCGCTGCGCGGGCGACAGCTCGTCCAGCACGACGAGCAGGGCCATGCTCACCGACTCGTCGAGCGTCACCTGCTCCGCCGGGTCGGCCGAGCCGGCCGGGTCGGCCGGGTGGACGACCCCGGCCGGCTCCACGAGCGGCTCGGGCAGCCAGGTGCCCACGTACCGCTCGCGCCGGGAGCGGGCGCTGCCGAGCGCGTCGAGCGCGAGCCGGCCGACGACGGTGGTGAGCCAGCCGCGCAGGTCGCGTATCGCACCCGGCTCCGGCACGCGGCGCAGCCGGAGCCAGGACTCCTGCACGCAGTCCTCGGCCTCGGCGAGGGAGCCGGTGGTGGAGTACGCGACCCGCAGCAGCCGGGGCCGCTCGTGCTCGAAGGCCCGGGCGAGATCGTCGTCGTGCGGCACGCTCACCGCCTCCCTTGCGAGCTGGCCTGGGCGATCGACGGGCGTGGTGCCCCGGAGGTGGTGTTTCTCATGCCCTCAGGACGATGCGGGACGCGGATATGTGACTCCGGGGGTGTGCGTGAGCGTACGGGGGCGGTTGACGCGTGCCCCGGACGGGCACCGGGTCGGTGGGCGGCACGCGCTAAGTTGGGCGGCACGGCGCCGAGTTGCCGCCCGGCGGCGGACTGGGCGCCGGCACGCAAGGTCGGGACCGGCCCCGTAACGGGGCCCGGACCAGCGGAAGGAAGAGCGGACCATGGGCGAGGACGGCCGACGCGGGCCGCGGCAGGCGAGGCCCGACGGAAGAGGCCGACCGGGCTTGCCGCCCCCGAGGCCGTCCGTGCCTCCGCAGCGCCCGGATCGTCCGAAGGCGGCCCCGGGGCAGGGGTACGGGACCGGGCCGGGATACGGGGCGTTGAGCGACCCAGGCGCCCCCTTCCTGGAGTGGATGCGGGAGACCCGCCCCGACGCCGCGCCGGGCGTCTGGCGCTACGGACACGTGGCGCGCCCGCCCGAGGAGCCCGACCGCCTCTCCGACCGCCAGCTCTTCGGCGCCGCCGCGCTGTCGGTGCTCATCGGGCTGATCGCGTGGTCCTTCTACCGCAACGGGGTCTTCCTCTTCGGGATGCTGGACGCGCCGCTGGACTGGTTCACGCCGGACAGTTGGTGGGAGGGCGAGGGCGGCCGGCGGGACAAGCGCGCGGCGTCGGTCGCCAGGGACTTGTACGACACTCTGGTGTTCGCGGGCATCGCGTATGCCTGCGGCCGGGCCGGCGGCTGGCAGGAGCTGTACCAGCGGTACGCCGTGGCGCGTGGCGCGGCCATGGAGGCCGCGCTGACCGGTGTGGCCGGGTTCGCCGTGGTGCTTCTCGTGCTGTCCGAGGCGGTGCCCGTCATGGGCGCGGCCTTCGGCATCCTGCCCCTGTCGTGGTCCGAGGACTGGAACAAGTACCTGAGCGCCGTCTTCGTGTACCTCGTGTACGGGATCGTGCTCGCGGCCCTGCTCTACCCCCTGAGCCGCCTCGGGAAGTGGCGCGAGGTGCTGACGGCCAAGTGGCGCGGCGTACCGCTTGAGGAAGACACAGCCGAGAGGCCCGACGCCGAGGACGCCGAGGACGAAGACCCCGTGGCGTGGGGCGAGTTGCGGGCTGCCGGGTTGGTGGGGGAGGCCGAGGTGCTCGGGGGGGCCGCCCGGGGCGGGGGGATGAACGACGTCGATCTGGCGCGGATAGCGCGGGCCTGGGAGTCCGTACGTGCCCGGCCCGAGCGGCTGCGCGCCTTCGCCGACTCCGTACGGCGCGACGGCCCCGCCGCCTGCCCGCACCCCTCAGGGCTCCGCGACATCGGCCGCCGCGCCTACCGCCACGACCTCGTCACCGGCCAGGTCCGCATCGGCGCCGCCCCCGACGACAAGCGCAACCCCTACGCCTACCGCGGCGGCGGCATCGCCCTCGAACCCGCCCTCCTCGGCACCGGATTACTCGCCGTCGGCCCCGCCGGCAACGTGGTCAGCGACCGCGTCACCGGACCCGTCGCCGAGCTGCTCTGCCTCCAGGCGCTCGCCGGCCGGGCAGCCGTCGTCGTCGTCGGGGCCGCCGGCGCCCCGCTCGGCGACGACGACGCGTACGACGTCGTCATCCGCATCGCCGACCCCTCCTCCCCCCACGACCTCGACCTCTACGGCGGCACCGCCGACCCCGACGAGGCCGCCGCCCTGCTCGCCGAGGCCCTCCTCGGCGGCGACGAGGCCGACTGGGCGCACGCGCGGCCCGCCGTCACCGCCCTCGGCCAGCTCATCGGCGCCTACCAGTCGGCGTACGGCACCTTCCCCGGCGTCGCCGAGCTGCGCGGCCTCCTCGACGGCGACCGCGCCGCCCTCGCCGCGCTGCGGCGCGACTGCGCCGCCGTCGCCGAGGGCGGCGCCGAGGACGGTGCCGACCCCTTCGCCGCCGACCGCGCCGTCGCCGCCCTCCGCGAGCTCGACGCCCGCGAGCGCCAGCTCTCCCGCCCCGGCGACGTCGGCGCCCTCCTCGCCGGCCGGCTCGCCGTGCTCGACCGCCCCGTCTTCGCCCGGTTCTTCGACACCCGCGGCCGCGGCCGCCAGTTCTCCATGCGGGCGCTCGAGCACCCGATGCGGGTACGGATCGTGCTGCCGGAGCGTACGCACGCCGAGGCGTCCCGGGTGCTGGCCCGGCTGCTCCTCGCCCAGTTCACCGCCGCCGCCCCGGCCCGCTCCGACCGCTCCCTCTTCGCCGCCCTCGTCCTCGACGACGCCGCCCGCACCGCCAGCCCCGAGTCCGTACGGGCCATCGGGAGGCTGCGTGCCGCGCACGCCGGCGTGGTGCTGGGGCTGCGCGGGCTCGACGACGTCGCCGAGCCGGTGCGCGGCCCGCTGCTGGCCGCGGTCGGCTGCCGGATGGCGCTGACCGGCGTCAGCACCTGGGACGGCCGGCACTTCGCGGAGGCGTGGGGCGCGGAGTGGGTGGAGGCGGAGGACGTCACACACGTCCCGGATGTCTCCGGTGGACTCATCCGGAAGCTGCTGAGGTGGGTACGGCAGGTCTTCACGGGTACGAAAGCCATGAGCCGCTCGGTGACGGTGCGCACCGTGGAGCGGGAGCGCTGGTCGGCCTCGGAGCTGGCGAACACGCTGCCGCCCGGGCACGCGGTGCTCTCCGTGACGACGGTGGACGGCGAGCGGACGCCTCCGGTGCTGGTCGACTTGCACCACTGAGGCACAATGGCAAGAGCCGTTCATACGGAGCGGCGTAAGACACAGCGACAGTCTGAAAGCGGTCGGAGACCTCCGCGACGGTCGGAGGACGGTGCGGATCGCCGGACTCCGGAGGGCCTGCCGGCCCGCCGGGGCCGGACGGGGCGGTCGGGGCCGGTCGCGTACGCAGCGGCCTGCCCGGCCGGGGCGGTCGCGCAGACAGTCACGAACAGCACGGCGGCCCCGGCCGCCGCAGCAGCCAGAAGGTGCCATGCCCACGCTCGCCTCGCTCGTCCGCCATTCCACCCTCAAGCTCTCCGTCCTCACCGGCACCGACGAGCTGGACGTGGCCGTGCGCTGGGCGCAGACCAGCGAGTTGATAGACCCCGTGCCGTATCTCGAAGGCGGCGAGCTGATCCTGACCACCGCGCTCAAGCTCGACGTCGAGGACGCCGACGCCATGCGCCGCTACATGCGGCGGCTCGCGGACGCCGGGGTGGTCGGGGTGGGCTTCGGCGTCGGCGTGAACGTCGAGACGGTGCCGGAGGCGCTGCTCGCGGCGGCCCGGGAGGCGCGTGTGCCGCTGCTGGAGGTGCCCAGGACGACGCCGTTCATCGCCATCTCCAAGGTGGTCTCCGCGGCCATCGCCGCCGACCAGTACCGGTCGCTGACCCGCGGCTTCGAGGCGCAGCGGGACCTGACCCGGGCGGCGCTCGGCGCGGAGGGCCCGGCGACGGTCGTCAGCCGGCTCGCGGCGCACGTCCACGGCTGGGCGGCGCTGTACGACACGGCGGGCGAGGTGCTCGCGGTCTCCCCGGCGAGGGCGGCGGGGCGGGCGGAGGCGCTGAAGGGCGACGTGGCGCGGCTGCGCCGGCGGCCCGCGCCGGCGAGCGCGGTGGTGGCGGGCGTACGGGCCGAGGAGGCGGAAGCCGCGGAGCCGGCCGGGCAGGCGGACGCCCGCGAGGGCGGGTCCGGAGCCGACGGGCCGGCGGCGGAAGGGACGTCGGCGGGCGGGCCGCCGGCGGACGCGGCGGCAGCGAACGGGGCCGCAGGCGCGGCGGCAGGGGCCGCGGCCGACGCTGCTCCCGGCCGAGCCGACGCCGCCCCCGGCCGCCCGGCGCCGGCCGCCGGCGGACCCGCCGAGGACCGCGTCGAGCTGCAGTCCCTCGGCTCCGGCCGCCGCTGCTGCGGCGTCCTCGCCGTCGGGACCGACGGCAAGCTGGCCCCCGCCGAGCGCTACGCCGTGCACGCCGCCGTCTCCCTCCTCACCCTCGTCACCGAGCGCTCCAGCGCCTTCTCCGCCGCCGAGCAGCGCCTCGGCACCGCCGTGCTGCGGCTGCTGCTCGCCGGCCAGCCCGACCACGCGCGGTCCGTCGCCGGGCCGCTGTACGGGGGGCTGCTGGACGCGCCCGTACGCCTCCTCGTCGCCGAGGCCGCCGCGCCGGTGGCGCCGGTGGGGGAGGGCGAGCCGGAGCCGCTGCCGGAGGCGCTGGGGGAGCTGGCCGACGCGCTGGACGCCGCGGCGGCCGGGTCGGGCGAGGCGTTCCTCGCCGTGCCCGACGCCGGCCGTCTCGTGGTGCTGGCCACGGACGGCGGCGCGGTCGCGGAGGCGGCGGCGCAGCACGCGGGGCGGGTCGAGGCCGCGCACCCGGGCGCCGTGGGGCAGGCCCGCGGTTCCGGCGCGGGGCAGGGGACGCTGCCGCTGGTCGCCGGGGTGTCGGCGCCGGCGGGTCCGGCGGTGGTGACGGTGGCGTACAAGCAGGCCGAGCAGGCGCTGTCGGTGGCGCGGCGGCGCGGGCGGGTGCTGGTGGAGCACGAGGACGTGACGGCGGGCTCGGTGGTGGACCTGCTGGCGGACGACGCGGTGCAGGCGTTCGCGGACGGCACGCTGCGGGCGCTGCGCGAGCACGACGAGCGGGGCCGCGGCGACCTCGTCGCCTCGCTGCGGGCGTGGCTGTCGCGGCACGGGCAGTGGGACGCGGCGGCGGCCGACCTCGGGGTGCACCGGCACACGCTGCGCTACCGGATGCGGCGGGTCGAGGAGATCCTCGGGCGTTCGCTGGACGACCCGGACACGCGGATGGAGCTGTGGCTGGCCCTCAAGGCGTAGCCGGAGCCCGCCGCCCCGCCGGCTGCCGGCCGGCGGGGCGGCGGGGGGTCACGGCGTACGGGCCTTGCAGGTGTCGCGGATCTTGTAGAAGTACGACAGGTACTTCGCGTGGTAGTCCGCGCTCGTGATCCGTACCATCGCCTCGTCCGCGGAACGGAGCCCGGATCCGGTCCAGTTGTGGCTGCCCGTGTAGACGCGCGGCGTGATGCCGCCGTTGTAGTCGCCGTCGAGCAGCCAGAACTTCGTGTGCGTCCGCACGTCGATGCCCGGGCCGTTGGGGAAGTTGCAGAACTGGCGCTGGATGCCCGCGGCGTCGAGGATGCCCTCGACCGTGGCGTCGCCCTCGCTGTAGACGACGTCGACCCAGCAGCCCTGCGCGCGCTTCTGCGCCAGCTTCTGGGCCACCTGCTTGCGGGAGCCGAGGAACTGGAACATGGCGACGCGTATGTCGGTCTGGTGCCGCTTGCCGTCCGTGCCGGTGTACGCGCACGCCACCTCGTCGAGGGCGTTGACGATGGTGTCGCTGGCCGGGTTGCCGTAGTTCGCGTCGCCGCGCGGGAAGAAGAACGCGCGGTAGGGCGAGCCGGTGGGCGTGGACCAGTAGTACGTGCTGTCGCCGGCCGCCGAGTGCCGCAGCCGGCGCTGGTCCTCGTGGAACTTCGCGTAGCCGTCGTGGACGGTGGCGTCGGCGAAGGTCACGGCGTCGTTGTAGGACTCGTTCTTGTACCAGTCGTTGAGGTTGGAGGACGACTGGAAGACGACCTTGTCGTAGCCGCTCCCGTCGTCGAAGGGGCCGACCCTGGTGAAGACGAAGAACTTGTTGTGGTTGTACGCGGGCCCCGGCGGCGGGACCGGGAGGCAGCCGCGCTGCACGTTGTCCTTGCCCGGGTCCTCGAACCGGTCGTCGCAGACGACGATCCACGACGCCTTCGTGTCGTCCGTGCCCAGCGCGCCGCGGAGCGAGGTCCAGGCGGCGCTGCCCTTGTCGCGGGTGTTGTCGTCGACGATCAGCCTGACCGCGACCCCGCGGCGCTGGGCGGCTATGAGGGCGTCGGCGACGGCCGAGTCCTCCAGCTCGAACATCGAGCCGCGGATGGTCTGGCCGGCGGGGGTGGCGTCGATGAGCGCGATGAGCTGGGTGAAGACGGCGCCGCGCTGGGCGGCGGAGCCGAGCGGGTCGTTGAAGACGGGGCCGTTGATGACGGGCTTCGCGACCGCGGCGGCCGGTGCCGCGGCGGTGGACGGTGCGGCGGCCGGCGGCGCTGCGGCCCGTAAGGCGGGTGCGGCCGCGGGCTCCTGCCGCGCCCGCGGCTCGGCGGCGGTGGCGCCGGAGACGAGCGTCGCGGTGAGCGAGAGCAGGACGGCGGCCACGCCCGCGGGCCGCCAGTCGCGTATGCGTCTCATGTGGTGAATCCCCCCTGGGTGCCTGGGAATCGGCGGGTCGCCGAGCACCCTAGAGGGCTGTGCCGCCGGTTGTCAGGGGCCTGTCATGGACGATTCACGGCCGTGCCGGGGCGGGCGGACACGCGAGGACCCCCGGGATCATCCCGGGGGTCCTCGCGCAGGCCGGCCGTCGTCAGAGCCCGTCGAGCCCCGTGAAGACCATGACCTTCTCGTACGTGTAGTCCTCCATCGCGTACCGCACGCCCTCGCGCCCCACGCCGGAGCGCTTCACGCCCCCGTACGGCATCTGGTCCGCGCGGTACGACGGGACGTCGCCGACGATCACGCCGCCGACCTCCAGCTTCCGCTGCGCCCGGAAGGCGCTCTGCACGTCGTGCGTGAACACGCCCGCCTGGAGGCCGTACTTCGAGTTGTTGACCGCCGCGAACGCGGCGTCCTCGTCGTCCGCCCGCTGCACCGTCACGACCGGGCCGAACGCCTCCTCGTGGGAGATCCGCACGCCGCCCGGCACGTCCGTCAGCACCGTCGGCGTGTACGACGCACCGTCCCGCTTGCCGCCCGTCAGTAGCCGGGCACCGGCGCCGACGGCCTCGTCGACCCACGACTCCAGCCGCTGGGCCGCGGCCTCGCTGACCATCGGGCCGACGTCGGTGGTCTCGTCCGCCGGGTCACCGGTCACCTGCGACTCGACGGCCGCGACGACCTTGGGCACCAGGCGGTCGTAGACCGAGGCGTCGGCGATCACGCGCTGGACGGAGATGCACGACTGGCCCGCCTGGTAGTTGGCGAACGTGCCGATCCGCTGCGCGGCGTGGTCGAGGTCGGCCTCCGAGGAGTAGTCGCCCAGGACGACGGCCGCGCCGTTGCCGCCCAGCTCCAGGGTGACGCGCTTGCCGGGGACGGAGTTGAGGATGTCGTAGCCGACCTTGTCCGAGCCGGTGAAGGAGATGATCGGCAGCCGCTCGTCCTGGGTGAGGGCGGGCATCCGGTCGTTCGGCACCGGCAGCACGCTCCAGCTACCGGCCGGCAGGTCGGTCTCCGCCAGCAGCTCGCCGATGAGCAGCCCGGACAGCGGAGTGGCGGGGGCGGGCTTGAGGATGATCGGGGCGCCGACGGCCAGGGCCGGGGCGACCTTGTGGGCGCACAGGTTCAGCGGGAAGTTGAACGGCGCGATGCCGAGGACCGGGCCGTACGGGAAGCGCCGGGTGAAGGCCAGCCGGCCGGCCCCGCCCGGGTCGGTGTCGAGCCGCTGCCCGTCGCCGCTGCCCCACCTGCGGGCTTCCTCGGTGGCGAAGCGGAACGTGGACACGGCGCGGCCGACCTCGCCGCGGGCCCACTTCAGCGGCTTGCCGTTCTCGGCGGAGATCAGCCGCGCGATCTCCTCGGCGCGCGCGGCGATCTGCTTGGTCACATGGTCGAGCGCCGCGGCGCGCACGTGCGCGGGGGTGGCGGCCAGCTCGTCCTTCACCGCGTGCGCGGCGGCGACGGCCTCCTCGATCTGGGCGTCGGTGGGAATGCTCACCGTGCCGACCTTGCGGCCGTCCCAGGGCGAGGTGACGTCTAGGGTGTCCTCGCCGGTCGCCTGCCGGCCGGCGAGCCAGAACGCTTGTGTGGAAGTCACGGCAGAGTCCCTCCGGAGAGTGCAAGTACCTCTGCTGCCCACCGTAGGCGGTCGGCGGGGCAGGGTGCGTTGTCCGGCGCGTAGCACTCCGCGGATGCGGCGCTACGCGACGGAAGGGTGGGGCGGCGCGGGGGTGCGGCGCTGGGGATACGGGGTCCCGCGGCCCGCCGGTGCCCGCACGGGTCGCGGAGGCCGAGAGTACGGGGTCGGGGGCCGCGGCGGCGCGGGACGCGGGGGCGTGCGCCGGGCCCGGCGGCCGCCCGGGTGATCTTGTCGGTGGGGCAGCCTACCCTTGGGCGGGCGTGCGGGGAGAGGGCGGGGGAGGGGCCGGACGGGCCAGGTGGCGGGCCCGGCAGAGGTCCGGGAGAGGTCCGGGGAGAGGCCCGCGGACGGGGGCGTGAGGGCGTGCGGTGGGGTGCGGGGCACCCGATTGGCGCGCGCGGGGTGGTGTCGCCCGGCTGAATCGGGTACATACGCACAAGTAGCACCGGCTGGTAACCCCTACTCAGCGGCGAGGTGAGTTCCCTCATGACCGCACCATCCACACGGCCGTCCGTCTCCGAGAAGGAAGCCAGGGAGGTCGCCGAGGCCGCACGCGAGCAGGACTGGCGCAAACCCAGTTTCGCAAAGGAGCTGTTCCTCGGCCGCTTCCGCCTCGACCTCATCCACCCCCACCCCGAGCCCGCCGCCGAGGACGTGGCACGCGGCGAGGAGTTCCTCTCCCGGCTGCGGGACTTCTGCGAGACGAGCATCGACGGGGCCGTGATCGAGCGCGACGCGCAGATCCCCGACGAGACCGTGCGCGGGCTGAAGGAGATCGGCGCCCTCGGCATGAAGATCGACCGGAAGTACGGCGGTCTCGGCCTGACGCAGGTCTACTACAACAAGTCCCTCGCCCTCGTCGGCACGGCGAGCCCCGCCGTCGGCGCGCTGCTCTCGGCGCACCAGTCGATCGGCGTGCCGCAGCCGCTGAAGATCTTCGGCACCGAGGAGCAGAAGGAGGAGTTCCTGCCCCGGTGCGCGCGTACCGACATCTCCGCCTTCCTGCTCACCGAGCCCGACGTCGGCTCCGACCCGGCCCGGCTGGCGACCACCGCGGTCCCCGACGGCGACGGGCCCGACGCCGACTACCTGCTCGACGGGGTCAAGCTCTGGACCACCAACGGCGTCGTCGCCGACCTCCTCGTGGTGATGGCGCGGGTGCCGCCGCGGCCATCTGCCGACGGGGCCGAGGGGCACCGGGGCGGCATCACGGCGTTCGTCGTCGAGGCCGCCTCCGAGGGCGTCACGGTGGAGAACCGCAACCAGTTCATGGGCCTGCGCGGCATCGAGAACGGTGTCACCCGCTTCCACCAGGTGCGCGTCCCCGCCGCCAACCGCATCGGCCCCGAGGGCGCGGGCCTGAAGATCGCGCTGACCACCCTCAACACCGGGCGGCTCTCGCTGCCCGCCCTGTGCGTCGGCGCCGGCAAGTGGTGCTTGAAGATCGCCCGCGGCTGGGCCGGCGCCCGCGAGCAGTGGGGGCGGCCGGTCGCCAAGCACGAGGCCGTCGGCTCGAAGATCTCCTTCATCGCGGCGACGACGTTCGCGCTGGAGGCGGTGCTCGACCTGTCGTCCCAGATGGCCGACGAGGACCGCAACGACATCCGCATCGAGGCCGCCCTCGCCAAGCTCTACGGCTCGGAGATGGCCAGCCTCATGGCCGACGAGCTGATCCAGATCCGCGGCGGCCGCGGCTACGAGACCGCCGAGTCGCTGGCCGCCCGCGGCGAGAAGGCGATCCCGGCCGAGCAGATCGTGCGGGACCTGCGGATCAACCGGATCTTCGAGGGCTCGACCGAGATCATGCACCTGCTCATCGCCCGCGAGGCGGTGGACGCCCATCTGAAGGTCGCAGGCGACCTCATCGACCCGCAGAAGAACCTCTCCGAGAAGGCGCGCGCGGGGGCGCGGGCCGGCGGCTTCTACGCCCGCTGGCTGCCGAAGCTGGTCGCCGGCAAGGGGCAGGTGCCGCGGACGTACGGCGAGTTCCACCCGCCCGGGCACCGCGACCTCTCCACCCACCTGCGCTTCGTCGAGCGCAGCGCCCGCCGGCTGGCGCGCTCCACGTTCTACGGCATGTCCCGCTGGCAGGGGCGGATGGAGACCAAGCAGGGCTTCCTCGGCCGGGTGGTGGACATCGGCGCGGAGCTGTTCGCGATGAGCGCGGCGTGCGTACGGGCCGAGATGCTGCGCGCCGCTCCCGGCCGGGGCGGGCACGGCAAGGAGGCGTACGAGCTGGCCGACGCCTTCTGCCGGCAGGCCCGCATCCGGGTCGAGGAGCTGTTCGGCCGGCTGTGGACGAACACCGACGACCTGGACCGCACCGTGGTCAGGCAGGTGCTGGACGACGCGTACACCTGGCTGGAGGCGGGCATCGTCGACCCCTCGGGCGACGGCCCGTGGATCGCCGAGGCCGAGCCGGGCCCGGCGAAGAAGCCGAACCTGCACCGGCCGATCACCTAGCGGCGGACGGCGGTCGCGCGGACGGCGGTGCGGGCCGTCCGCGCGCCGCGGTCAGGCCGGCTGCCGCTCCAGGATCGACTTGAGCTGCGAGGCGAGCATGACCCAGCCGCCGCTGACGCTCTCCAGCATCCTGCTCTCCGGGCTGTCGAAGTGGTCGTGGGTGATGGTCAGCTTCACGCCCAGCTTCGGGATCTCGGCCGGCTCGATGTCGAAGGCGACCTGCGAGCGCTCCTTGCCCGCCTCGGCGAACTCCGCGTCCGACATGCCCAGCATCTCCTGGTGCATCGGCTGCAGCGTGTGCCAGGTGTACACCAGCCGCTTGCCCGGCTCGGCCACCAGGACGCGCTGGCCGAGGTCCAGGGGCTCGCCGTTCTCCTCCAGCGGCCAGTAGACGGTCGAGCCCGCCTGCCAGTCGGAGCGGGGCGCCCAGCCGCCGTGGTACTGCTCGAGGAACTCCGGCGTCGTCAGCGCTTCGTAGAGCTTCTCGGCCGTGGTCTCGATGTAGATCGTGTAGACGAACGCGGGCTTCTTCAAGGGATTTCCTTCCAACGCTTGCTTGAGCGCCGACAGCGCCGTGAGGCGCCCGCGCTCGTACCGGCCGATCCAGCGGTCGGCCACCTCGTGGATCGGCACGGGGTTGAGGTAGTGCAGCTTCTCCCGGCCGTGCCGCACGGCGGTGACCAGTCCTGCGGACTCCAGCACCGCCAGATGCTTGCTCACCGCCTGCCTGCTCATCTCCAGTCCCGCGCACAACTCCCGCAGGGTCTGGCCGTTCCGCTCGTTGAGGCGGTCGAGCAGCTCTCTGCGGCTGCCGTCGGCGAGCGCCCGGAAGACGTCGTCCATGGTCACCACCTCGGAGGACCAGATTGGCAACCAAATGGTTGCCTGTCAAGGCGGGGCTGTCGAGTGGCGCAGCTCACGGTCGCCGGGTGAAAATCAGAGAAAGCTATCCCTAGCATCCCGATAGGAAATCCCTAGTATCGATGTCTATGGACTTTTCGTGGTCGATGGTCGTGGCCGGCGCCCTGGTGGGCTGCATGGTCGGCCTCACAGGCATGGGCGGCGGCGCCCTCATGACCCCCATCATGGTGACGGTCTTCGGTGTCAACCCCACCCAGGCCATCGGCAGCGACCTCGCCACCTCGGTCTTCATGAAGCCCTTCGGCGCCGCCGTGCACCAGAAGGCGGGCACCGTCCGCTGGGACGTGGTGCGCTGGCTGCTGCCGACCGGGGTCCCGGCCGCGTTCTGCGGCGCCTTCCTGCTGCAGTTCCTCGGCGAGGGCGAGGACCTGCAGAGCCGGGTGAAGATCGTCATCGGCGCGGCGCTGCTGCTCGCCGTCACCGGCATGCTCGCCCGGATGTGGCTGGACCGGCGGCGCGCGGCGCAGGGCGAGGAGACCGAGGACGCGCACGTGCCGGTACGGCCCGTGCCCACGCTGGTCATCGGGCTCGTCGGCGGCCTCGTCGTCGGCATGACCTCGGTCGGCTCCGGCTCGCTGATCATCGTGATGCTGATGCTCGTGCACCCCCGGCTCAAGGCCAACCACCTCGTCGGCACCGACCTCGTCCAGGCCATCCCGATCGTCGCCGCCGCCGCGGTCGGCCACTTCCTCGTCGGCGACGCCAGCCTGGGGCTCGCGGCCGTGCTCCTCCTCGGCGCCATCCCCGGCGTGCTCGTCGGCGCCGTGCTCTCCACCCGCGCCCCCGGCGCCGTGCTGCGCTGGGTGCTGGCGATCATACTGCTCGCCACCGGGCTGTCCCTGGTGCACGTGCCGGAGACCGTCATCGTCCCGGCCTGCGTCGTGCTCGCCGCGTACGCCGTGATCAGCAGCCGCCCCCGCCGCGGCGCCCCGGCGGTGGACGGGGAACGGACGGGCGAGCCAACAGCGGACGGCATCGAGAGGGCATCTGCTCGGCGCCAAGTGTGAGCCGACACAATGGGGCGATGACCGAGACCTCTGCTGCCCCGCTCGCCGATCCGCACCTGCGTCCCGCGCCCGCGGACGACGGCCCCCGCGAGATCGTCATCCTCGGCTCGACCGGATCCATCGGCACCCAGGCCATCGACATCGTGCTGCGCAACCCCGGCCGGTTCCGGGTCACCGCCCTGTCCGCGGCGGGCGGCCGGGTGGAACTGCTGGCCGAGCAGGCGCACAAGCTGCGCGTACGCCGCGTCGCGGTCGCCCGCGCCGACAAGGCCGGCGAGCTGCGCGAGGCGCTGTCCGCGCGGTACGGGGCCGGGGAGCCGCTGCCCGAGGTCCTGGCGGGTCCCGACGCCGCCACCGAGGTCGCCGCCGACGAGTGCCACACCGTGCTCAACGGCATCACCGGCTCCATCGGGCTCGCGCCCACCCTCGCCGCGCTCAAGGCGGGCCGGATGCTGGCGCTGGCCAACAAGGAGTCCCTGATCGTCGGCGGTCCGCTGGTCAAGGACGTGGCCAGGCACGGCCAGATCGTGCCCGTGGACTCCGAGCACTCCGCCCTCTACCAGGCGCTGCTCGGCGGCACCCGCGGCGAGGTGCGCAAGCTCCTGGTCACCGCCTCCGGCGGCCCGTTCCGCGGCCGGACGCGCGAGGAGCTGACGGAGGTCACCCCGGAGCAGGCCCTCGCCCACCCCACCTGGGACATGGGCCCGGTCGTCACCATCAACTCCTCCACCCTGGTCAACAAGGGCCTGGAGGTCATCGAGGCACACCTGCTCTACGACGTCCCCTTCGACCGCATCGAGGTCGTCGTCCACCCGCAGTCCTACGTGCACTCCATGGTCGAGTTCACCGACGGCTCCACCCTGGCCCAGGCCAGCCCGCCCGACATGCGGATGCCGATCGCGCTGGCGCTCGGCTGGCCCGACCGGGTGCCGGACGCCGCGCCCGCCTTCGACTGGTCGGCCGCCTCCACCTGGGAGTTCTTCCCGCTCGACGAGAAGGCGTTCCCCTCCGTGCCGCTGGCCTGCCACGTCGGCGCCCTCGGCGGCACCGCCCCGGCGGTCTTCAACGCGGCGAACGAGGAGTGTGTCGACGGCTTCCTCACCGGCAAGCTCCCGTTCCTTGGCATCATGGACACGGTCAGCCAGGTCGTCGCGGAACACGGCACGGACGATCCGGGAACCCGGCTGACGGTCGCGGACGTCCTCGAAGCCGAGACCTGGGCGCGCGCCCGGGCCAGGGAGCTGGCCGGGCTGCCTGCCGACCAGCACGACAAGTGACGATCGACAACTGATGACGAAGGTGCGCCCATGACGACACTCATGACGATTCTCGGCATCGTCGTCTTCGCCTTCGGGCTCCTCGTCTCCATCGCCTGGCACGAGTTCGGCCACATGAGCACGGCCAAGATGTTCGGCGTCCGGGTGCCGCAGTTCATGGTGGGCTTCGGCCCGACCATCTGGTCGCGGACGAAGGGCGAGACGGAGTACGGCATCAAGGCCATCCCCCTCGGCGGCTACATCCGCATGATCGGGATGTTCCCGCCCGGGGACGACGGCAAGATCCAGCAGCGCTCGTCCTCACCCTTCCGCGGCATGATCGAGGACGCCCGTGCTGCCGCGTACGAGGAGCTGCAGCCCGGCGACGAGAAGCGGCTGCTGTACACGCGGGCCCCGTGGAAGCGGGTCATCGTGATGTTCGCCGGGCCGTTCATGAACCTGGTGCTGGCCGTCGTGGTGTTCGTCGGCGTGATGATGACGTTCGGCATCGCCACCCAGACCACGACCGTCGGCTCGGTCTCCGACTGCGTGATCAAGGCCGAGTCGGTCGCCGAGAACCCGGACCGCAAGTGCAACGACGCCGACCCCGCCGCGCCCGCGAAGAAGGCGGGCCTGGAGCGCGGCGACCAGATCGTGGCGTTCAACGGCCGTCCGGTCCAGGACTGGGAGACCCTGCAGAGCAGCATCCGGGAGACCATCGGCCCGGCTACCGTCACCGTCGAGCGGGACGGCAAGCGCGTCGACCTGCACCCCACGCTCACCGAGAACACGGTCAGCAAGAGCGACGGCGAGGGCGGCTACGTCGACGGCGAGTACGTGAAGGCCGGCTTCCTCGGCTTCACCCCCGCCACCGGCGTGGTCAAGCAGGACTTCGGCCAGTCCGTGGACCGCATGGGCGACATGGTGGTCAACGGGTTCGACGCGCTGATCGCGCTGCCGTCGAAGGTCCCCGACCTGTGGGACGCGGCGTTCCAGGGCGAGGAGCGCAAGGAGGACTCGCCGGTCGGCGTGGTCGGCGCGGCCCGGGTCGGCGGCGAGGTGCTGAACCTCGACATCCCGCCGGAGCAGCGGGTGGCGTCGATGCTGCTGCTGGTGGCGGGCTTCAACCTGTCGCTGTTCCTGTTCAACATGCTGCCGCTGCTGCCGCTGGACGGCGGGCACATCGCGGGGGCGCTGTGGGAGTCCGTGCGGCGCAGGTTCGCGCGCGTCTTCCGGCGACCCGACCCGGGGCCCTTCGACGTCGCCAAGCTGATGCCGGTGGCGTACGTGGTCGCAGGGGTGTTCATCTGCTTCACGCTGCTGGTGCTGGTGGCGGACGTGGTGAACCCGGTGAAGCTCACGGGCTGACCCGGGCGGCGGAGCGGGGCGCGGACCACGCCGTACGCACCCGCCCGCCGCCTTTCCGCCGGCTGCCGGCGCCGCCGCGGCCCGCGCGGTGCGCCCAGGCCGCGGCACCGGCGCACCGTGCGGTAAACGTACGGTGCCGGTTTATCGACACTTCCGGTGACCACCCCGGCGCCGGGCGGGGCCCGGCGCGCGGGTGCCGTAATCTCGGTAGCCGGGCCCTCATCCGGCGGGGGCCATGATCCGTACATCAGGGGTTGCCGTCAGATGACTGCCGTTTCGCTGGGAATGCCGTCCGTTCCGCTGAAGATGGCCGAGCGCAGGGCGAGTCGTACGCTGCAGGTCGGGTCCGTCGCCGTCGGCGGCGAGGCACCGGTCTCCGTCCAGTCGATGACCACCACCCGCACCTCCGACATCGGCGCCACCCTCCAGCAGATCGCCGAGCTGACCGCCTCCGGCTGCCAGATCGTCCGGGTGGCCTGCCCCACGCAGGACGACGCCGACGCGCTGCCCGTGATCGCCAGGAAGTCGCAGATCCCCGTCATCGCGGACATCCACTTCCAGCCCAAGTACGTCTACGCCGCGATCGACGCCGGCTGCGCCGCGGTCCGGGTGAACCCGGGCAACATCAAGAAGTTCGACGACCAGGTCAAGCAGATCGCCCAGGCGGCCTCCGCCGCCGGCACCCCGATCCGTATCGGCGTGAACGCCGGCTCGCTCGACCGGCGGCTGCTCGCGAAGTACGGCAAGGCCACCCCGGAGGCGCTGGTCGAGTCCGCGCTGTGGGAGTGCTCGCTCTTCGAGGAGCACGGCTTCACGGACATCAAGATCTCGGTGAAGCACAACGACCCGGTCGTCATGGTCAACGCCTACCGGCAGCTCGCCGCCCAGTGCGACTACCCGCTGCACCTCGGCGTCACCGAGGCCGGGCCCGCCTTCCAGGGCACCATCAAGTCCGCCGTCGCGTTCGGCTCGCTCCTCGGCGAGGGCATCGGTGACACGATCCGCGTCTCCCTCTCCGCCCCGCCGGTGGAGGAGGTCAAGGTCGGCATCCAGATCCTGGAGTCCCTCGGGCTGCGCGAGCGCCGGCTGGAGATCGTCTCCTGCCCCTCCTGCGGCCGCGCCCAGGTCGACGTCTACAAGCTCGCCGACGAGGTCACCGCGGGTCTGGACGGCATGGAGGTGCCGCTGCGCGTCGCCGTCATGGGCTGCGTCGTCAACGGCCCGGGCGAGGCCCGCGAGGCCGACCTCGGCGTCGCCTCCGGCAACGGCAAGGGCCAGATCTTCGTCAAGGGAGAGGTCATCAAGACCGTCCCCGAGTCGAAGATCGTCGAGACGCTGATCGAGGAGGCGATGAAGATCGCCGACCGGATGGAGGCCGACGGCGCCGCCGCCGGCGAGCCGGAGGTCACCGTCGGCTGACCGCCGGGCACGGCGCGTACCCGCAGGAAGCGGGCGGACGCGGGCACAGGTACAGTGCCGCTGTGTTGACGACCACCACCACCCGGCTGCTGGAGCCCGCGGAGCTCGACGCCGCCCGCGCCGTGCTCGACCGCGAGCCGGTCGCCAACGCGTTCGTCGCCTCCCGCGTCGCCGTCGCGGGGCTCGACCCCTGGCGGCTCGGCGGTGAGCTGTGGGGCTGGTACGCGGGCGGGCGGCTGGAGTCCCTCTGCTACGCCGGCGCCAACCTCGTGCCCGTCTGCGCCACCCCCGAGGCGGTACGCGGCTTCGCCGAGCGCGCCCGGCGCGCCGGGCGGCGCTGCTCGTCGATCGTCGGCCCGGCCGAGCCCACCGCAGAGCTGTGGTCCCTGCTGGAGCCCGCCTGGGGGCCCGCGCGCGAGGTGCGCGCGCGGCAGCCGCTGATGGTCACCACCTCGATGCCCGCGGAGGTCGTGCCGGACCCGCTGGTCCGCCGCATCCGCAAGGACGAGATGGACCTGATCATGCCGGCGTGCGTGGCCATGTTCACCGAGGAGGTCGGCATCTCGCCGCTCGCCGGCGACGGCGGGCTGCTGTACCAGGCGCGGGTCGCGGAACTCGTGGGCGGCGGCCGGTCCTTCGCGCGCGTGGAGGACGGCCAGGTCGTGTTCAAGGCGGAGATCGGCGCGGCGACAGCGCGCGCGTGCCAGATCCAGGGCGTGTGGGTGGCGCCGGAGCACCGCGGGCGCGGGCTGTCGGAGACCGGCCTCGCGGCCGTCCTGCGGTACGCGCTGCGCGAGGTGGCGCCGGTGGTCAGCCTGTACGTGAACGACTTCAACACGGTGGCGCGCGCGGCGTATCGCCGGGTGGGCTTCCGCGAGGTCGGGGCGTTCATGAGCGTGCTGTTCTGAGAGCCCGCTCCGCGGCGGCACGGGGGCGTGCGGGGCGCGTACGGGACTCGTCTCCGCGGCGTTCCGGCGTCGCGGCCGGGGCGTGGCCACGGGGGTGGGCAGGCGGGGCGCGGGCGCAGGGTAGGGTGCGCAGCCATGGATGACGTCGTCGTCGGCCCTCTCGACCTCGCCGCCCGCGTGGACGACGCGCTTGCCGTACAGGCCGTCGCCTTCGGGCTCACCGACGACGAGATCGCCGTCCGCCGCCATGTCGTACTGCGGCACCTGACCAACACGGGCGCCCGGGCGCTGGGCGCCACCACCGCCGCCGGGCGGCTCGCCGGGTTCGTCTACGGCATGCCGAACAACCGCGTGTACTGGTGGTCCACGGTCGTCCAGCCCTATCTGCGCGCGGCCGGCGAGGACCGCTGGCTGGACGACGCCTTCGTCATCACCGAACTCCACGTGCACCCCGCCTTCCAGCAGCGCGGCATCGGCCGCGAGCTGATCACGCGGATCACCGACTCCGCCGACGAGCCCAGGAGCCTGCTCTCGGCGATCGACGTGGAGAGCCCCGCACGCCACCTGTACCGGCAGCTCGGCTACCGCGACCTCGCCCGCCGCGTGGTCTTCCCCGGCGCCCCCAGCCCGTACGTGGTGATGGGCGCGGAGCTGCCGCTGCTTCGCTGAGTCGTCCACAACCCGCGAGTTGTCCACAGCTTCGGCGGACGAATTACCGGCGGGCCCGCGTCCGGCGCTAGAGTCCGGGGCATGAGCCAGCACAGCCACGTTCAGCGCATGTCCCGGATGATGCTCAAGACGCTGCGCGACGACCCCGCCGACGCCGAGACCGCGAGCCACAAGCTGCTCGTCCGCGCGGGCTATGTCCGCCGCTCGTCCGCCGGGGTGTGGACGTGGCTGCCGCTCGGCAAGCGGGTCCTGGAGAACGTGGCGCGCGTCGTCCGCGAGGAGATGGACGCGATCGGCGGCCAGGAGGTGCTGCTGCCGGCCCTGCTGCCCCGCGAGCTGTACGAGACGACGGGCCGCGCCGAGGAGTACGGCGACCTGCTCTTCTCCCTCAAGGACCGCAAAGGCGTCGACTACGTGCTGGGGCCCACGCACGAGGAGCTGTTCGCCCAGGTCGTCAAGGATCAGTGCTCGTCCTACAAGGACATGCCCGTGATCCTCTACCAGATCCAGATCAAGTACCGGGACGAGGCGCGGCCCCGCTCCGGCGTGCTGCGCGGCCGCGAGTTCCACATGAAGGACTCGTACTCCTTCGACACCACCGACGAGGGCCTGGCCGCCGCGTACGGGCTGCACCGCGAGGCGTACCAGCGGATCTTCGAGCGGCTCGGCTTCGACTTCCGGATCGTCTCCGCCGTCTCCGGCGCCATGGGCGGCTCGGCGAGCGAGGAGTTCCTGGCCCCGGCTTCCGCCGGCGAGGATACCTATGTGCAGTGCCCCGCCTGCGGCTTCGCCGCGAACACCGAGGCGATGACGACGACGGTGGCGCCCTCCCCGGTCGAGGGGCACCCGCCGGTCGAGGAGCTGGACACCCCGGACACCCCGACGATCGAGACCCTCGCCGCGCACCTGGGCATCCCCGCGTCCGCAACGCTGAAGAACCTGCTGGTGAAGATCGACGGCGAGATCACCGCGGTCGGCGTTCCCGGCGACCGCGAGGTGGACCTGGGCAAGCTCGCCGAGCACCTGGCCCCGGCCGAGGTCGAGGTCGTCACGGCCGAGGACTTCGCCGGGCGCCCCGATTTGGTCCGGGGGTACGTCGGCCCGCAGGGCATGGCCGGCAAGGCGTTCCGCTACCTGGCCGACCCGCGGGTCGCCCCCGGCACCTCGTGGGTGACCGGCTCCAACAAGCCCGACTCGCACGCGCGCAACGTGGTGTGCGGCCGCGACTTCGAGGTCGACCAGTACCTCGACGTGGTCGTCGTCGAGCCCGGCGACCCCTGCCCGCGCTGCGGCGCGGGCATCGAGCTGGACCGGGCCATCGAGATCGGCCACATCTTCCAGCTCGGCCGCAAGTACGCCGACGCCTTCGAGCTGGACGTCCTCGGCCAGAACGGCAAGCCGGTGCGGGTGACCATGGGTTCGTACGGGATCGGGGTCTCCCGGGCCGTCGCCGCGCTCGCCGAGCAGACGCACGACGAGCTGGGGCTGTGCTGGCCGCGCGAGGTGGCCCCGGCGGACGTGCACATCGTCGCGGCGGGCAAGGCCAAGCAGACGGAGCTGGCGCTGGAGCTGGCGGAGAAGCTGGGCGCGGCGGGCGTGCGGGTGCTGGTGGACGACCGGGCGTCGGTGTCGCCCGGCGTGAAGTTCACCGACGCCGAGCTGATCGGGGTGCCGCAGATCCTGGTCGCCGGGCGGCGCGCGGGCGACGGCGTGGTGGAGCTGAAGGACCGCCGCACCGGCGAGCGCGAGGAACTGCCGGTGGACGAGGCGCTGGCGCGGCTGACGTCGGCCGGCTGACCGCCGCGGCGCCGGCCGCGGAGAGCCGGCGGAGTCGGCGGACCGCGCCGGCGGACGGAACTGACGAGGACGGCGCCGGCGGAGCTGAGGGGCGGCGGTGGCTGCCACCCCCGGGGCCGTACGGGTCCGGGCGGCGGTGGGAGAGCCGCCGCCCAGGCGGTACCGGGCCCGATGGCGGCGTTACCGGCCGGAGCCGCCCGGTGCGGGCGCGGCCGCGCGGAGGAAGTCGGCGGCGACCGGGCCCGCGTCCTTGCCGCCCGAGCCGCCGTCCTCGACGAGCACGCTGAACGCGAGGTCCGCGCCCTCCAGATATCCGATCATCCAGGCGTGGGTCCGCGGAGGGGTCCGGGTGCCGAACTCGGCGGTGCCCGTCTTGGCGTGCGGCCGGCCGGGCAGCCCCGCGAGCGCCGAGCCCGAGCCGTCGGTGACGACGCCCCGCATCAGCGAGCGCAACTGCTCGTAGGTGCGCGCGTCGAGCGTCTCCGGCGCCCGGTACGGCTCGTCCACCGCGTCCGGCACCAGCACCGGCTGGCGGAACCTGCCGTCCTTCACCGTCGCCGCCACCGACGCCATCACCAGCGGGCTCGCCTCCACCCGGCCCTGCCCGATCATCGCCGCCGCCTTGTCGTTGTCGCTCCCGGCCGCCGGCACGCTGCCGTCGAAGGTGGCCGCGCCGACCTGCCAGGTGCCGCCGACGCCGAAGGCGCGGGCGGTGCGCGTCAGGGTCCTCTCGTCCAGTTCGTCGCGCAGGCCGACGAAGGCGGTGTTGCAGGACCGCGCGAACGCCTCCGCGAAGGTGGTGCCGGGCGGCAGGTCGAACTCGTCCTGGTTCTCGAAGCGTTGCCCCGCCACGTTCGCCGCCGCCGGGCAGGCCACCCGGTCCCCGGCGGCAAGGCCGCCCTCCAGAAGTGCGGCTGCGGTGACCGTCTTGAAGGTGGAGCCGGGCGGGAACCGGCCGGTCAGCGCGTGGCTCTCACCGGAGTCAGGGCTGTCCGCGACGGCCAGCACCCGGCCCGTACCGGGGTCGACCGCAACGATCGAGGCGCTCTTGCCGAGCCCGCCGACCGCCTCCTCCGCGGCCCGCTGCACCCCCGGGTCGATCGTCGTGCGCACCGGCTTGCCCGCGCCCGGCTTCTTGCGGGCCAGGGTGCGCACCGGCGCGCCCGTCGCCCGGTCGGCGACCACGACCTCGGCGCCGGGCGCCGCGTACAGCCGCTTGTCGTAGCGCGCCTGCAGCGCCGAGGCGCCCCTGCCGGAGTCCGGCGCGACAGCGCCGACCAGGGAACGGGCCAGGTGCGCGACGGGCTGCCGGGAGTCGACGAACTGCAGCCCGGGAACGGCCAGCAGCCGGTCGCGGTGCTGTCGGTAGACCTCGTCCCGCAGCGTCACCACCGGCACCGACTCGTCGGGGTCCGCGGCGGCCACGCGCTTCTTCAGCCGCGGCACGTCGAGGTCCGCGCCGAGCGCGGGGTCGGCGAGGGCCGCGTACGCGCGGCCGGGGTCCGACAGCTTCGCGGGCCAGATGGAGACGGCCCACACCGTGGCGTCGCCGGCCAGTTCGGAGCCGTCGGCGGCGAGTATCGGGGCGCGCTCGGCGCGCCGGGTGGTGGTGACGAGGGTCTGGTGGCGGCGCAGCGCGGGATGCACGAGCCGGGGCTCCCAGCGCACCTGCCAGCCGGGGTCCGCCCCGCCGCCGTCCTTACCGGACTCACCGCCCTCGCCGTCGCCGCCGTCCTGGCCGTGGGACGGGGGCAGGGCCACCGCGCGGGTCTCGTACTCCCAGGTGCCGAAGTCCGGCAGCCGCAGCCGGACGGAGAACGGCACGGTGTACGTGCCGTCGTCGCCCTTCTCGGCGTCGTCGAGGGAGACGAGCACGTCCTTCGGATCCAGCCCGCGGTGCACGGAGTCCAGCAGGTCGGCGGCGGCCCGGGGCCGGTCGGTGTGGCTCGCGGCCTCCTCGCCGTCGCCGCGCGCCCAGGCGGCCACGTACGCCCGCACCTCCTCCTGAGCGTCGGCGGCGGCGTCGTCGTCACCGCCCATCACGTAGGCGATGCTCGCGGCCAGCACCCCGGCCGCGACCACGACGGCCCCGGCGACCAGGGCCCACTGGGACCGTATGCGCGAGGGCGGGGCCAGATCCATGCGGGCATCCTAGGGCGTCGCCCCCGCCGCCCAGAGAACGCCAACAGGCCGTCCACGGACGGCTGTCGGCCACCGCCGGCGGCCCGGGCGGTCAGAGCCAGCCCGCGTACTCCAGGTGCAGTTCGCCGCCGTTGCGGTCGCCGCGGGTCAGGGCGGTCACGCCCGTCGCGACGCAGCGGAACAGCGTCCAGTCCCGCAGCCGGTCGCGGTCGACGTCCAGCGCGTCGGCCAGCTTCGTCAGCCGCCGCCTGGTCGCCGCCGCCGCGCCCGGTGCGGCCACCAGGGTGTCGACGCGGTCCCGCGCCGGCCAGGCCAGGTCGTACGCCCGCTCGCCCACCAGCGGTCGCGGCCCCACCGCGAGCCACGGCATCCGCTCGGCGGCCAGCACGTGCCCCTGGTGGTAGTCGCCGTGCAGCAGCACGTCGGGCCCCGCCGCCGCCCGGTCGCCGAGCAGCGCCTCGCGCCGGTCCAGCGCCGCGTCGACCAGCTCCGCGTACGGCTCGGCGCGCAGCGCGCGCAGCCGCTCCGCGAGCCGCCCGGTGTGCTCGGCCACGGTCGGCAGCGGGTGGCCCGCGGGCGGCGCGGTCCACAGCCGCTGGAGCGTCGCCGCCGCCTCCAACTGCGCCTTCGCCTCCGCCAGCGAGCGGAGGCTGACGTCCGCCTGGAGCCGTTCCAGCAGCAGCGCCCCCGAGGCGGCGTCTGCGCGCAGCAGCCGCACCGCGCCGACGCCGTTCCAGTGCTCCAGCGCGCGCTGCTCGGCCGCGATGCGCTCCGGCTCGTACGCGACCTTGAGCGCCGCCGGAGTGCCGTCCTCCTGCCGTACGAGGACGAGGACGCTGGTCCTGCCGCCCGGCGCGTGCACCCGCTCCGGAATCAGTGCCCAGCGCCGCAGCAGCCCCTCCACCAGCCCGGACAGCCCCGCGAGCCAGGCGCGGCCCGGGTCGCCGTGGGCCGAGACGTGGCGCACCAGGCGCTCCGGCGGCTCGGCCCTGTACTGCGGTGCAGATGCCATGCGGGCGGTGTCCTCTTGCTGGGTCGGTCCTGCCGGGCGGGTCAGTCCTGGCGGCCGGCGCCCTCCTGCCGGCCGGCGGGTGCGGTGTCGGGCGTGCGTTCGGCCAGCCCAGGGAAGGCTACGCTCCCGCCGCGCCAGCGTGCCGCCCGGACCGCCGCCTCGCGCAGCGCGGCCGCCGCGTCGCGGCGCAGCTCGCCCTCCGCTGCCCGGACGAGGTCGGCGTAGCTGCCCGCGATCCGGTCCTCCAGCTCGGTCGCCAGCCGGACGGCGGCGGCCTCGTCCGGCACCTCGAACGGCAGCGCGTACGCGGCGGCCGCGGGCTGCGGCCGGTCGCCGAGGTCGCTGACGACGCGGCTCAGGGCGTCGCGGCGGGCGCGGTGGGCGTCGTAGCCTGCGCGCGCCTGGTCGGCCAGGCCGCCGGCGCGGGCGCCGACGACGCCGTAGCCGTAGACGGCGGCGTGCTCGGCGGCCAGCGCGCGCTGCGCCGCGGCGCGGGCCTCGTCGGACGGGTCGCTCACGGTGCCTCCTGGGGTACGGGACGGGGGCGGCCCGCCGCCCGGCCGCCGCGCTGGGTACGGCGCCCGCCGCGGCGCCGGGGGGCGGGCCCCGTAGCACTCACGCCATCGCCCCGAGGAGGTAGACGTGGGCCGCGCCCGCCGCGGCGACCGAGGCCAGCAGGCCCGCGAACTCCCCCGGGGCCGTGGCCAGGGCGGCGGTGTGGGCATCGGCGGTGCGTTTCTCCGCGGTGGCCAACTCGGCGAGGGCCCGCGCCGGTTCCGCGGCCACCGGCTCGCCGCCGCGCTTCTTCGCGGGCGGCGGGGGAGCGGCGTCCGCGCGGTCGCCGGGCCCCTCCGCCCCCCGTGCCGGAGACGCGGCGCGGGTGTCCGCGGGCAGGCCGCGGGCCAGGGCGGCCACGTGCTGCGCCACCTCCGCGCGCAGCGGGGCCAGCCCGTCGGCCAGACCGGGGTGGGCCGCCGTGGTCGCGTCGTAGCGCCGCAGCAGTAAGCGCGACTCGTCCGCGGCACGGCGCCGGAGCCGTTCGGTGCGCGCGGGGTCGGGGTCCCCGTCGCCGCCGCCGTCTCCGGAACAGCTCGCGGTGGTGCCTGTCGCCGCCAGCAGGGCGGCACCGGCCAGCACGGTCCTTCTCGCCGGGAGTCCCTTGATCCGCACGAGCCGAGCGTACCGGTGGGCAACGCACAGGTCGTGGAGCGGATACGCTTTGACCGGACGTGACGTCACACAACAGCACACGCGGCCGAGGAGTCACCCGGATGAGCACCACCCAGAACGAGAGGCTGCGGGATCTGCTGGAGCCGCTCGTCAAGGAACGCGACCTCGATCTGGAGGAGATCGAGCTCACCCCGGCCGGCAGGCGGCGTGTCCTGCGGGTCGTGGTCGACGCCGACGGCGGCGTGGGCCTCGACACCTGCGCCGACTTGAGCCGGCGCATCGCCGGGGAGCTGGACGCCTCCGACGCCATGGGCGATCGCCCGTACGTCCTGGAAGTCACCTCTCCCGGTACGGACCGCCCGCTGACCCTGCCGCGCCACTACCGTCGTGCCGCGGACCGTTTGGTCAAGGTGCAGCTACGGGAGGGGGGCGAGGTCGTGGGACGGATCACCGCGGTGGACGACGCGGGACTGGACCTGGAGGTGCCGGGGGTGAAGGGTCGTAAGCCCACTGCCCGGCGACTGGAGTTCGGCGAGATCGCCACGGCCCGGGTCGAGATCGAGTTCAACCGCAAGGTGACGAAGGACGAGGAGGGTTCGTAGCAGTGGACATCGACATGAGCGCGCTGCGCGGCTTGGTGCGGGAGAAGGAGATCTCCTTCGACCTGCTGGTCGAGGCCATCGAGTCGGCCCTCCTCATCGCGTACCACCGCACCGAGGGCAGCCGGCAGCAGGCCCGCGTGGAGCTGAACCGGGAGACCGGGCACGTCACGGTGTGGGCCAAGGAGGACCCGGACGACGTGCCGGAGGGCGGGGAGGCGCGCGAGTTCGACGACACCCCGTCGGGTTTCGGCCGGATCGCCGCCACCACCGCGAAGCAGGTCATCCTGCAGCGGCTGCGGGACGCCGAGGAGGAGATCACCTTCGGTGAGTACGCGGGCCGCGAGGGCGACATCGTCACGGGCGTCGTGCAGCAGGGCAAGGACCCGAACAACGTGCTGGTGGACATCGGCCGGCTGGAGGCCATCCTGCCGGTGCAGGAGCAGGTGCCGGGCGAGGAGTACAAGCACGGCACCCGGCTGCGCACGTACGTGGTGCGGGTGACCAAGGGCGTACGCGGCCCGTCCGTGACCCTGTCGCGCACACATCCGAACCTGGTGAAGAAGCTCTTCGCGCTGGAGGTGCCGGAGATCGCCGACGGCTCGGTGGAGATCGCGGCCATCGCCCGCGAGGCCGGGCACCGCACGAAGATCGCGGTGCGGTCCACCCGCTCCGGGCTGAACGCCAAGGGCGCCTGCATCGGCCCGATGGGCGGCCGGGTGCGCAACGTGATGGCGGAGCTGGGCGGCGAGAAGATCGACATCGTCGACTGGTCGGACGAGCCGGGCGACCTGGTCGCCAACGCGCTGTCGCCGGCGCGGGTGACCAAGGTCGACATCGTGGACCTGGCGGCCCGCTCGGCCCGGGTGACGGTGCCGGACTACCAGCTCTCGCTGGCGATCGGCAAGGAGGGCCAGAACGCCCGCCTGGCGGCCAGGCTGACGGGCTGGCGCATCGACATCCGCCCCGACACCGAGCAGCCGGCCGACTGACGCCGGGGTCCGGTACGCGGCCCCGGCGCCGTCCGCGCCCGGCTCCCGGGCCGGCGGTCGGCCGTGAAAACCGGGTCGCACCGACGGGCGTAGATCACGTATCGTCGGGCCCGCCGTGGGCTGTGCCTCGCCGTGGGCGAAAACAGCCGTTCGATCGGTACCCCGAGGCGGTGCCTGTCGGCCGTGGAGGTAGACTTGAGCGTGTCTGGCCGGACGCGTGCCCGGGCCTGCCCCGAGCGCACCTGCGTGGGGTGCCGGGTGCGTGCGACCAAAGGCGATCTGCTGCGTGTGGTGGAGGCCGGGGGCGCGTGCGTCCCTGATCCCCGCGGTACGCTGCCCGGCCGGGGCGCTTATCTGCACCCCGTCAAGGCATGCCTCGACCTGGCGGTCCGCCGCCGGGCGTTCGTCCGGGCCCTGCGGGCCCAGGGCCCGCTCGGCACCGCGGACGTGGACCGTTTCGTGGAGCAGCAGGCCGTGGAGGCAGACATGAGCACGAAGAAGACGAGCGTCGCGCGGAACCCCGCGCGACCAGGTACCTCGCGAGTCGGAAGTGGGTCGAGATTGCGATGAGCACTCGATGAGTACGCGATGAGTACGCCCATGCAGAAGTAGCGACGGTCCGGCGGACACCCCCGGACCAGAAGGAGCGAAGTGGCTAAGGTCCGGGTATACGAACTCGCCAAGGAGTTCGGCGTCGAGAGCAAGGTCGTCATGGCCAAGCTCCAAGAACTTGGCGAATTCGTCCGCTCGGCGTCCTCGACCATCGAGGCGCCGGTCGTACGCAAACTGACTGACGCATTCCAGTCCGGCAACGGCTCGGCTGCGGCCAAGCCCGCCGGCAAGCCCGCAGCGCCGAAGAAGGCCGCCGCCAAGCCCGGCGTCCCCGGCGCACCCGCGGCGAAGCCCGCCCCCGTCAAGCCCGAGCAGGCCGCGGAGCGCAAGCCCGCGCCGCGCCCCGGCGCCGACGCAGGCAGGCCCGCACCCGGTCCGGGCCCCCGCCCGGCTCCGGGCCCGACCCCCCCGGCGCAGAAGGCCCCGGCGCCCGAGGCGCCGGAGTTCACCGCACCGCCCGCCGCGGACCGCGGCGGCGCCCCCAAGCCCGGCGTCAAGCCGGGCCCGCGTCCGCCCGCCCCCGCGCGTGGCGGTGGCGGCGGTCAGGGCGGCGGCCGGCCCGACAGCGGCGGCGGCCGTCCCGGCGGCGGGCGCTCCGGTGCGCCAGGCCCGCGTCCCGGCGCCCGGCCCGCGGGCCCGCGCCCGGGTAACAACCCCTTCACGTCCAGCGGCTCCACCGGCATGGCCCGGCCGCAGGCCCCGCGCCCGCAGGCCCCCCGCCCCGGCGGCGGCCAGGGCGGTGCGCAGGGCGGCGGTCCGCGCCCGCAGGCGCCGGGCGGCTCCCGGCCCACCCCGGGCGGCATGCCCCGGCCGCAGGGCGGCCAGGGCGGCGGCGCCCGTCCCGGCGGCCCGCGCCCGAACCCCGGCATGATGCCCCAGCGTCCCGCCCCCAGCGGGCGCCCCGGCGCCCCGGCCGGCGGTCGTCCCGGCGGCGGTGGCCGTCCGGGCGGCGGCGGTCCCGGCGGTCGTCCGGGCGGCGGCGGTGGCGGCGGCGGTCGTCCCGGCGGTGGCGGCGGCTTCGGCGGTCGTCCCGGTGGCGGCGGCGGTGGCGGCGGCTTCGGCGGCCGTCCCGGCGGCGGTGGCGGCGGTGGCCGTCCCGGCTTCGGCGGTCGTCCCGGCGGTCCCGGTGGCCGCGGCGGCACGCAGGGCGCCTTCGGGCGTCCGGGCGGTCCGGCGCGCCGTGGTCGCAAGTCGAAGCGGCAGCGCCGCCAGGAGTACGAGCAGATGCAGGCGCCGTCCATCGGCGGCGTGATGCTCCCGCGCGGCAAGGGCGAGACGGTCCGTCTCTCCCGCGGCGCGTCGCTCACCGACTTCGCGGAGAAGATCAACGCCAACCCGGCGTCCCTGGTCCAGGTGATGTTCAACCTGGGCGAGATGGTCACCGCGACGCAGTCCGTGTCCGACGAGACGCTGCACCTCCTGGGCGAGGAGATGAACTACACCGTCCAGGTCGTCAGCCCGGAGGAGGAGGACCGCGAGCTCCTCGACTCCTTCGACATCGAGTTCGGCGAGGACGAGGGCGGCGAGGAAGCGCTCGTGGCGCGGCCCCCGGTGGTCACCGTCATGGGTCACGTCGACCACGGCAAGACGCGCCTGCTGGACGCGATCCGCAAGACCAACGTCCTGGAGGGCGAGGCCGGCGGCATCACCCAGCACATCGGTGCGTACCAGGTGGCGACCGACGTCAACGGCGACGAGCGCCGGATCACCTTCATCGACACCCCGGGTCACGAGGCGTTCACCGCCATGCGTGCCCGCGGTGCGAAGGCGACCGACATCGCGATCCTCGTGGTCGCGGCCAACGACGGCGTGATGCCGCAGACGGTCGAGGCGCTGAACCACGCCAAGGCGGCCGACGTGCCGATCGTCGTCGCGGTCAACAAGATCGACGTCGAGGGCGCGGACCCGTCGAAGGTGCGCGGCCAGCTCACCGAGTACGGGCTGGTGGCCGAGGAGTACGGCGGCGAGACGATGTTCGTCGACATCTCCGCCAAGCAGGGTCTGCACATCGAGAACCTGCTGGAGGCCGTCGTCCTCACCGCGGACGCCAGTCTGGACCTGCGCGCGAACCCGAAGCAGGACGCCGAGGGCATCGCGATCGAGGCCCACCTCGACCGCGGCCGCGGCGCCCTGGCGACCGTGCTGGTCCAGCGCGGCACGCTGCGGGTCGGCGACACGATGGTCGTCGGCGACGCCTACGGCCGCGTGCGCGCCATGCTCGACGACCTGGGCAACCCCCTGGACGAGGTCGGTCCCTCGACCCCCGCCCAGGTGCTCGGTCTGACCAGCGTCCCCGGCGCCGGGGACAACTTCCTGGTGGTCGAGGAGGACCGTACGGCCCGCCAGATCGCCGAGAAGCGCGCCGCGCGCGAGCGCAACGCCGCCTTCGCCAAGCGCACCCGCAGGGTGTCGCTCGAGGACCTGGACAAGGTGCTCAAGGCCGGCGAGGTGCAGCAGCTCAACCTCATCATCAAGGGCGACGCGGCGGGTTCCGTCGAGGCGCTCGAGTCCTCGCTCATGCAACTGGACGTCGGTGAAGAGGTCGACCTGCGCGTGCTGCACCGCGGCGTCGGTGCGGTCACCGAGACCGACATCGACCTGGCCACGGGCTCGGACGCGATCGTGATCGGCTTCAACGTCCGCGCCGAGGGCCGGGCGACGCAGATGGCCGAGCGCGAGGGCGTCGACGTCCGGTACTACTCGGTGATCTACCAGGTCATCGAGGAGATCGAGGCCGCGCTGAAGGGCATGCTCAAGCCGGAGTACGAGGAGGTGGAGCTCGGCACCGCCGAGATCCGCGAGGTCTTCCGCTCCTCCAAGCTGGGCAACATCGCCGGTGTGCTCATCCGCTCCGGCGAGGTCAAGCGCAACACCAAGGCCCGGGTCATCCGCGACGGCAAGGTGGTCGCGGAGAACCTCAACATCGAGGGTCTGCGCCGCTTCAAGGACGACGTCACCGAGATCCGCGAAGGCTTCGAGGGCGGTATCAACCTCGGAAACTACAACGACATCAAGGTCGACGACGTCATCGCGACGTACGAGATGCGCGAGAAGCCGCGCGCCTGATCGGCAGCACCGCCGGCCGGGGGCGGCCCTTCACGAAGGGCCGCCCCCGCGCCGCCTTCCATCCCGTATATCCCGTACCGGCGGGTGATCCGGACACACGTGTACGTAGGGACGCTTTCCTGCGACTTCCTCCTCGGCGACGTACGGTCGCTGAAAGAGAAGCGCTCCGTCGTCCGCCCGATCGTCGCGGAGCTGATCCGCAAGTACGCGGTGACCGCCGCGGAGGTCGGGCACCAGGATCTGCATCGCCGGACCGTGATCGGACTGGCGACCATCTCCGGGGACGCCGGGCACCTCACCGACATGCTGGACCGGTGCGAGCGGATGCTCGCCGCCCGGCCGGAGGTGGAGCTGCTGTCCGTACGGCGGCGGATCCACCACGAAGACGACGAGTAGACAAGTGGGCAAGGAGACGGACCAGTGGCCGACAACGCACGGGCGAAGCGCTTGGCTGACCTCATCCGTGAGGTCGTGGCCGAGAAGCTGCAGCGGGGGATCAAGGACCCGCGGCTCGGCTCCCGGGTGACCATCACCGACACGCGCGTCACCGGGGACCTCCGGGAGGCGACCGTCTTCTACACGGTGTACGGCGACGACGAGGAGCGGGAGCAGGCCGCGAAGGGGCTGGAGAGCGCCAAGGGCGTGCTGCGCTCGGCGGTCGGCGCGGCCGCCGGGGTGAAGTTCACGCCCACGCTCGCGTTCGTGCCGGACGCGCTGCCCGAGAACGCCAAGAACATCGACGACGTCCTGGAGCGCGCCCGGCTCCAGGACGAGCAGGTGCGCAGCGTCTCCGCGGGCGCGGAGTACGCGGCGGGGGCGGACCCGTACAAGCGGGACCGCGACGAGGACGACGGCGCGGACGACGAGGCGGACCCGGGCGAGCCGGGCCCCGGCGCGGCGCGCGGTGACGCGGACGGGGGCCCGGCGGGGGCATGAAGGGGAAGCCGACCGGCCCGGACGGCCTTGTCATCGTCGACAAGCCGGCCGGGCTGACCTCGCACGACGTCGTCGGCCGGCTGCGCCGGCTGGCCCGTACCCGGCGCGTGGGCCACGCCGGGACGCTGGACCCGATGGCGACGGGCGTGCTCGTCGTCGGCGTGGAGAAGGCGACCCGGCTGCTGGGCCACCTCGCGCTCACCGAGAAGGAGTACCGGGCCACGATCCGGCTCGGCCAGACGACGGTGACCGACGACGCCGAGGGCGACGTCACCGCCACCGCCGACGCCGGTGACCTGCCGCCCGGCGCGGTCGACGCCGGCATCGCCGGGCTGACCGGCGACATCATGCAGGTGCCCGCCGCCGTCAGCGCGATCAAGGTGGACGGCAAGCGGTCGTACAAGCGGGTGCTCGACGGCGAGGCCGTGGAGCTGCCGGCGCGGCCGGTGACCGTCAGCACCTTCGTGCTGCACGACGAGCGGACGGCGACGGCCGCGGACGGCACCCGGGTGACGGACCTGGACGTGACGGTCGAGTGCTCCTCGGGCACGTACATCCGCGCCCTGGCCCGCGACCTCGGCGCCGGTCTCGGCGTCGGCGGCCACCTGACCGCGCTGCGCCGCACCCGCGTCGGCCCGTACGGGCTGGACGGGGCGCGGACGCTGGAGCAGTTGGAGGAGCGGCTCGACGTGCTGCCGATCGGCGACGCCGCGGCGGCGGCCTTCCCGCGCTGGGACGTGGACGCCGAGCAGGCGCGGCTGCTGTCGCACGGGGTGCGGGTGGCGGTGCCGGAGGGGCTGGCTGAGGAGCCGCACGCGGTGTTCGGCCCCGACGGGCGGTTCCTGGCGCTGGTGGAGCCGGCCGGGGGGCGGGCGAAGGCGCTGGCGGTGTTCGCGTAGTCCGCGGGGCTGTGCGCGCGGTCCGCCGGGCCGCGGGGCGGTCGTGCGGGGGTACGTGACCGCAGCCCCCGCCCTCCGCGGTGGCGTGGATTCCGCCGAACGGGTGGCCCTGGGGGGCGCATCGCGCCATTCGTCGTTTCCCGTGATCAGGCGGTGGCAAGCCATGCCCTGGGGCTCACCCGGGGAGGCTGGCCGTTGCCGTATTCATCGCCGCCGCCGCGCGTGCCCGGCACCGTCGTCCGCATCCGCGACCTGGCCGGGCGCCCGCGGGGCACCGGATTCCTCGTGGACGCCGAGGGCACGGTGCTCACCAGCCACGAGGCCGTCGACGGACTCGCCCGCCTGGTGCTGCACGCGCCCGGCGACGCGCACACCTGGCTGGTCGAGTCCGCGGACGTCACCTCGCTGCCGGGCGCGGACCTGGCGGTCGTACGGGCCAGGGGGCTGGCCGGCGCCCGGGCCTTCGCGCTCGCCGCCGCGGTGCCCGACGACGGCACGGAGGTGGCCGTCGCGCTGCCCCTGGCGCGGGTGCCGGGGCGGGTGGTGGCCGCGGCGACGGCCACGTACACCGCGACCGACCGCTACCACCTCGTCGACGGGGTGCTGCAACTCGCCCTGGCCCCGCACGAGTCGCTGCGCGCGGGCGGCGAGGCGAGCGGCGCGCCGGTCGTGGACGCCGCGAGCGGGGCGGTGGTCGCGGTGGTCGGCACCGCGCTGCACGCGGACCGCGGCGGGGTGGCCCACGCGGTGCCGCTGCGCGGGGCGGCGGACGACGCGGCCGGGACGCTGGGCGCGGCCCTGGACCGCGGCGGCGCGCAGGTGGCGGCGTACGGGCGGGACCTGAACCTGGCCGGGGCGGTGGAGCTGGGGGCGGCGGGCGGTGGTGCGGCCGCGGGAGCGGGAGGCTTCCAGGGAGCCCGGGGAGTTGCGGCTGCGGACCGGGTCGCGCGGGCCGAGGCCGCCACGGCCGCTCGCGGTGTGGCGGGAGCCGGGGGAGCGGCGGTCGCGGGGAGGCGCGGTGCCTGTGCCGGCGCGGCGCGCCCGGAGGGCGGGGGCTCCCGCGCGCATGTGTGGTGGGGGCCGCCGGTGGAACGGCCGGACGTGGTGGCGGAGTTCGGGCGGTTCTCCGGCGGTGGCGCGCACGTGCTCGCGCTCGTCGGCGGGCCCGGCACCGGGCGGTCCACGGAACTCGCCGGGCTCGCGGCCCGCCGCGCCGCGGAGGGCGCGCCGTCGGTGCGCCTGCGCGGTGCGGATCTGAAGGTCGCGGACGCGGGTGTACGGGACGCCGTGGCCCGGGCGTTGCGCGACGCCGCGCGCGTGGTGGCCGCGGCGGCGGGTGCCGCCGGCTGCGCGGGCGACCCGGCGTCGGCCACCCCGGAGGCGGTCGCCGCGCAAGCGCACGTCGCGGGACGGCCGTTGCTGGTCCTGCTCGACGGGCCCGAGGAGATGCCGCCGGTGCTGGCGGCGTCGCTGGGGGAGTGGACGGCGCACACGGCGAAGTGGCTGGGGGAGCACGGCGTACGGCTGGTGCTGGCGTGCCGGCCGGAGTACTGGGAACGGGCGGGTGCGCTGTTCCCCGCGGGGATGCCGCACGCGGGGCGGTCGGGTCCTGACACGCTGCCGCCGTGCGTCCCGCTGGGGGACTTCACCCCGGCGGAGGCGGCCCGGGCCCGCACCCACTACGGCCTCCACGGGACGGAGGCCCGCCACCCGCTGACGCTGCGGCTGCTGGCGGAAGTCCGCGCGGCGCTGCCGCGGGCGGGCGGGGCGGCGGAGCCGGGCGGGGGAGGGGCGGAGCGGGGCGGGACGCAGGAGGAGCGCGGGGGCGCCACAGCCCCGGCGCAGGCCCCGGGCGCGAGTGCCGGGCTGGTGCCCGCGGCGCCGGTGCCGGGTGAGCCGGGCGGGGGAGCGGGTTCCCCCGGGTACGGGGCGGAGCGGCCGGGGACGGGTGCCGGGGTGGGGGCCACGGGCGCGGGACCGGTGGCGGGCGGGGCGGGTCCGGATCCGAGCGAGGGTTATTCCGGTCCCGGCCGGTCCGGGACGGCAGCGGCTTCGCCGCAGGCCGGGGCGGGAGCGGGTGCCGCGTCGGCGCCGGGAACGGCTGCCGCCGCGGAGCCCGGCGGTTCCGGTTCCGTACCGGGCGGCGCCGGGGTGCGGCGGTGGGAGGTTTTCGAGGCTTATCTTGCGCTCGTTTCGCTGCGCATCGCCTCTCGGCTCGTCCGCGGTGCCGGTCCCGGCGGGCCTCGGGGGGCCGCCGTCTCGCGGCTGGCCGTGTATGTGGCCGGGCAGGCGCATGAGGCGGCGCGGCGCTGTCTGGGGCCCGGACAGGGGGAGTTGGAGCGGGCGGCGTTCGAGGAGCTGTTTCCCTGGCGGGTGCCGGACCACCTCGCCGGGCTCACCGGGTGGGCCTCCGCGGTGCTCGACGAGGGGCTGCTGGAGCCGGCGGGTGCCGGGTACCGGTTCGTGCACGAGGAGTTCGCCGACTGGCTCCAGGGCGCCCACCTCGACGTCGACGCCGCCCTTGCCGTGCTCGTCCACCGCACCTCCGAGCGCTGGCGCCCCGGCGACCTGCCGTCCTCCGCGGACGGCGGCGCCGCGCGGCGCGCGCTGCCGGTGCCGCCGCACCGGATCGGGGCGTGCGTCGAGGCGCTGCTCCTGCTGGAGCGCCGGCACGGGGGTACGGAGCTGGGCCGCCGGCTGACGGACCTGCTGGCCGCCGCCGACGCCGCGGTCAGCCGCCGCACGTCGTTCCCTGAACCGGGCCCCGGTACGCCCCCGGGGGCCGACGGCGGCTGGTGGGCCGCCCATCTGCTCGGCGAGACCCTGCTGCGGGTGCCCGACGCCCGCCCGTACCGGCAGGTGCTCCGGCGCCTCACCGCCTGCCTCGCCGGGCACGCCGCCCGCTTCGGCGGCACCGCGCAACTCCCCGCCGTGCTCGCCCCCTTCGGCCCGTCGTTCTTCACCCGGCTGCCCCTCCCGCTCGCCGACCGCCTCGACCTGCTGCGCCGCCTCGTGCCCGCCGACACCCGCCGCCCGTCCGCGTACCTGACCGCCGCCGGGGAACTGCTGCACGGCGACCCGATCCCCGCGCAGCCGCTCCTCGTCGGCTGGTTCGACGACGAGCGCGCTCTGTCCGCCGAGGGCGCCACCGTCGCCGACGCCGCCCAGGCGCTCCTCCACACCCACCGCGCCCGCGCCGTGGACGACCTCACCGACGCCCTCGTCGCCACCGCCCACCCGCGCGCCGGCGAACTCCTCGCCGCGCTCGCCGAGGACGAGCCGTCCGCCCTCTGCCGCGCCGTGGACCGCTGGGCGCGTGACCCCCGCCCGGAGCGGCGGGCCGCCGCCGCGGCGTACGCGCCGCGGACCGCCCGGCACGCGCGCGGCGCCGCCGACCGCGCGCTGCTGCGCTACGCCGCGCAGGCCCTGCTCGACCGCGCCGGCGACGACGCCCTCCACGGCCCCGCCCTCGCCGTACTCCTCCGCGACCCCGAGAGCCGTCCCGCGCACCTCGACCGCGCCCTCGCGCTCCTCGCCGACGAGGACCCGCACCTCGCCCCCGCCGACTTCGCCCCCGCGCTCGCCACCCACCCCGGGCCCGTGCTCGACGCCTTCCGGGACCTCCTCCACCGGCCGGGCGACGGCGCCGCCGACGTGCTGCGCACCCTCGCCCGCGTCCGCGCCGACGCCCCGGCGCTGGCGCGCAGCGCCGCGGACCTCGTCCGCGAGTACGTCGAGCACCACCCCGAAGGCGCCGCGGCCGCCGCCGACTTCGTGGACCGGCGGCTGGAGCACGGGCAGAGCGACCGCGCCGTGCTCCTCCCGCTCGCCGTCGAGCTGCTGACCGCGCACTCGCCGGTGGTACGCCGCGCGCTCGCGCCCGTCGTCGCGGATCCCGGCACCCGCACCTCGGGCGCCCTGCGCCGCGAACTGCTCGCCGTGCTCCTGGACCGCGAGCGCGAGCCCGCCGTGCTCGACGCCCTCCTCGCCGCCGTCGGCCGCGCCACCGGGCGGCGCGGGGAGTGCGGCACCCGGGACCTCGTCCGGCGCATCGGGCTGCTGCTGTCCCGTACCCCGGAGGGTGCGGCGGTCTTCGACCGGCGGCTGGTGGCGCTCGCCGCCGAGTTGCCCGCGTTCGCGGCGCAACTGCGCGGCTGGCTGGCCGCGGACCGGGACGGCTGGGCGGTGCTGCTGGGGCCGAGCGCGCAGCTCGCCGTGGGCACGGCGCACCCGCGGCGCGCGTCCTGAGCCCGCGGGCGCGCGGCGGAAGACGGCGGAGTCGGTACGGACCGCCCGTACCGCCGCACGAAACCGGCCGTCCCGCAGGACCGACCGGCGCCCGGGTCCTGCACCGGGCCGCGAGCATGGCAGTCTTGTCTTCCACAATCCTGTACGGGGCAGGCACGACAACGGCGGACCGAGGAGCGGGCAGAGTGCAGCGCTGGCGTGGCTTGGAGGACATCCCCGAGGGGTGGGGGCGCAGCGTCGTCACCATCGGCTCGTTCGACGGCGTGCACCGCGGCCACCAGCTCATCATCGGCCGGACCGTGGAGCGGGCCGGGGAGCTGGGCGTGCAGTCCGTCGTGGTGACCTTCGACCCGCACCCCATGGAGGTCGTCCGGCCCGGCAGCCACCCCCCGCTGCTGGCCGCGCACCACCGGCGGGCGGAGCTGATGGCGGACCTCGGCGTGGACGCGCTGCTGATCCTGCCGTTCACCGCGGAGTTCTCGAAGCTGTCGCCCGCGGACTTCGTGGTGAAGGTGCTGGTCGACAAGCTGCACGCGCGCGTGGTGGTGGAGGGGCCGAACTTCCGCTTCGGCCACAAGGCCGCCGGCGACGTCGCGTTCCTCACCTCCCTCGGCGAGACGTACGACTACGCGGTGGACGTCGTCGACCTCCAGGTCAGCGGCGCCGCGGGCGGGGGCGAGCCGTTCTCCTCCACGCTCGCCCGGCGGCTGATCGCCGAGGGCGACGTCACCGGGGCGGCCGAGGTGCTGGGCCGGCCGCACCGCGTCGAGGGCGTCGTCGTACGGGGCGCGCAGCGCGGCCGCGAGCTGGGCTTCCCGACCGCCAACCTGGAGACCCTGCCGCACACCGCGATCCCCGCCGACGGGGTGTACGCGGGCTGGCTGGAGGCCGCGGGCGAGCGGCTGCCCGCGGCGATCTCCGTCGGCACCAACCCGCAGTTCGACGGCACCGAGCGGACGGTGGAGGCGTACGCGCTCGACCGCGACGACCTCGACCTGTACGGGCTGCACGTGGCCGTCGACTTCCTCGCCTTCGTCCGCGGCCAGGAGCGCTTCGAGACGGTCGAGGATCTGAAGGACCAGATGCGCCGCGACGTCGACGCCTGCCGCGAGCTGACCGCGGAACGCTGACGGGGCGCCGGTCCGGGCCCGCCCCGGTCCGGCGCCGCCCGCGGCGCTACGCCGGCGGGGCCGCCGCCGTCGTCCCGGCCAGGTGGCACGCCACCCCCGGCCGGGCCCCGTCCAGCACCGGCAGGTCCGTGCCGCGGCAGGCGTCCACGACGCCCGCCGACGCCGCCTCGCCGGAGGCGAGCTGCTGGCAGCGCGCGTGGAACCGGCAGCCGCCCGGGATCCGCGCCGGGTCCGGCGGCTCGCCCGTGAGCACCACCGGCGCCGTCCCCGACTCCGGCAGCACGGACAGCAGGGCCTTCGTGTACGGGTGCCGCGGCGCCGTCAGCACCTCCTCCACCGGGCCCGCCTCCACGATCCGGCCCAGGTACATCACCGCCACCCGGTCCGCGATGTTCCACGCCAGCCCCAGGTCGTGCGTGACGACCAGCGCGGACAGCCCCAGTTGGTCGCGGAGCCGCAGCAGCAGCGCCAGGATCTCGCCGCGCACCGACGCGTCGAGCGAGGCCACCGGCTCGTCGGCGACGATCAGCTCCGGGTCGAGCACCAGGGCCCCGGCGATGACGACGCGCTGCCGCTGCCCGCCGGACAGCTCGTGCGGGTAGCGCAGGAAGAACCGCTCCGGCGGGCGCAGCCCGGCGCGGGCGAGCGCGGAGGCCACGACGGCGCGTTCGTCTCCGCGGTGGCCGTGGATGCGCAGGCCCTCGGCGACGGCGTCGTAGACGGTGTGCCGCGGGTTGAGCGAGCCGCTGGGGTCCTGGAGCACGAGCTGCACCCGCCGCCGGTACGCCTTCAGCGCCCGGCTGCCGTACGCCAGCGGGGAGCCGCGGAACGCGACCGTGCCCGCGGTGGGGCGGACCAGCCCCAGGAGCGCGCGGGCCAGGGTGGTCTTGCCGCAGCCCGACTCGCCGACGAGGGCGACGATCTCGCCGGGGCCGATGGCGAGGTTCACGCCGTCGACGGCCCGCGCGGCGGGCGCGCCGTGCCGCCCGGGGAAGACGACCCGCAGCCCGTCGGCGGCGAGCAGCGGCCCGGCGGCGGGGGCGTCGTCGTCGCGTACGGCCGCGGGCCCGGGCTTGCGCAACCCGGGTCCTCCGCCCCCGGCCGCGGTCCCGTTGGCCGCCTCCCGCCCGGCGACGGCGGGCTCGTCCGCGGGCGGCTCGGCCCGTACGTCCCCCTCCGCGCCTGCCGCCACCGCGTCCTCGGCCTTCTCCGCCGACTCCCCGCTCACCGTGCCTCCTTGACGCTGTCCACGTGTACGCACGCCGCCCGCCGCTCCGGGCCCGCCTCCCGCAGCCGCGGGTCCGCCGTCGCGCAGGTCTCCAGCGCCACCGGGCAGCGCGGGTGGAACGCGCAGCCCGGCGGCAGCCGGGCCGGGTCCGGCGGATCGCCGGGCAGGCCCTGCGGGGCGCGGCGGTCGGCGGCGCGGCCGACGGTCGGGAACGCGGCCGCCAGCGCGCCGCTGTACGGATGCTCCGCCGCCGTGAACACCGTCTGCGCCGGGCCCTCCTCCACGATCCGGCCCGCGTACATGACCGCCAGCCGGTCGCAGGTGTCGGAGAGCACCGCCAGGTCGTGGCTGATCATCAGCAGGCTGATGCCCTGGTCGGCGACCAGCCGCTCGATGAGCCGCAGGATCTGCGCCTGGATCATCACGTCCAGCGCCGTCGTCGGCTCGTCGGCGACGATCAGCCGCGGGTCGCACGACAGCGCCATCGCGATCATCACCCGCTGCCGCTGGCCGCCGGACAGCTCGTGCGGGTACGCGCCGCCGCGGGCGGCCGGCAGGCCGACCTGTTCCAGCAGCCCCTCCGCCCGCCGCCGGGCCGCGCTCTGGGAGGTCTCCAGCCGGTGCAGCAGGATCGGCTCGGCGATCTGGTCGCGGATGCGGTGGACGGCGTTGAGCGAGTGCATCGCGCCCTGGAAGACGATCGACGCGCCCGCCCAGCGCACCGCGCGCAGCCGCCCCCACGACATGGTGAGCACGTCCTCGCCGTCGAGCAGGATCTCCCCGCTCAGCCGCGCCGAGGCCGGCAGCAGCCGCAGCAGCGCCAGCGCCAGGGTCGACTTGCCGCAGCCCGACTCGCCCGCCAGGCCCAGCTTCTGCCCGGCGGCCAGGCTGAGGTCCACGCCGCGGACCGCGGGCACGGCGGCGGCGCCCGTACCGTACGTCACGTGCAGGTCGCGCACGTCGAGGAGCGTCACTTCGCCACCCCCAGCTTCGGATTGAGCACGGACTCAAGCGCGCGCCCCGACAGCGTGAAGCAGAGCGCGACCACCGCGATGGCGATGCCCGGCGGCACCAGGAACGACCAGTGCCCGGAGCTGATCGCGCCCGCCTCGCGGGCGTCCTGGAGCATGCCGCCCCAGGAGATGACCTGCGGGTCGCCGAGGCCGAGGAACGCGAGCGTCGCCTCGGTGAGGATGGCCTCGGAGATGACGAGCGTGGTCTGGGCGAGGACCAGCGGCATCACGTTCGGCAGCACGTGCCGGAGCATGATGTGCGTGTGCCCGCCGCCGAGCGCCCGGGCGCGTTCGACGTACGGGCGGGCCTCGATGGCCAGCGTCTGCGCCCGCACCAGCCGCGCGGTCTTGGGCCAGGCGGCCACGCCGATGGCGATGATGACGGTGGTGACCGACCGGGACATCACCGTGGCCAGCACGATCGCCAGCACCAGCGTCGGCATGACGAGGAAGAAGTCGGTGACGCGCATGATCACGCCGGAGAGCCAGCCGCCGTAGTGGCCCGCGACCATGCCGACGAGGGTGCCGATGCCGACGGTCAGCGCGGCGGCCAGCAGTCCGACGGTGAGCGAGATGCGCGCCCCGTAGACGAGGAGGTCGAGCACCGAGCGGCCGAACTGGTCGGTGCCCAGCGGGAACTCGGTGCTGGGATCCTCCAGCGCGGTGCCCGGCGCGTCGGTCACGCTGTCGGCGTCGGAGCCGACGAGCAGCGGTGCGGCCAGCGCCACGAACGCGATGACGACGAGCGCCACGAGGCCGACGAGCCCCGCGCGCTGCTTCCGGTACGCGCGCCAGAAGCGGGCCGCGGAGCGGCGCCGGCGCGCCCGGGCCAGCGCCCGCGGGTCGGTGGCGGGAGGTCCCGCGGCCGGGGGTTCCGGGGCCGGGGACGCGGAGGCAGGGGGTTTCGTGGCGGGCGGGACCCCGGGCTCGAAGCCCGGCTCCTCGCCCAGTGCTTCCGTACTCATCGGCCCACCCGGGGATCGAACAGCGGATAGATCAGGTCGGCGACCACGCTCGCCAGGATCATCGAGCCCGCGTAGACGATGAACAGGCCCTGGATCAGCGGCAGGTCGGGGATGCTGAGCGCCTGGTAGAAGAGCCCGCCCAGGCCCGGCCAGGAGAAGACCGTCTCCACCAGGATCGAGCCGGCCGCGATGAAGCCGAGGTTGACGAAGACGAGCGTGATCGTCGGCAGCATCGCGTTCGGCACGGCGTGCCGGCGGCGTACGAGGTCGTCGCGCAGCCCCTTGGCGCGGGCGGCCGTCAGATAGTCGCTGCCCATCTCGTCGAGCAGCGAGGAGCGCATGACCAGCAGCGTCTGCGCGTAGCACGCGGCCACCAGGGTGAGCACCGGCAGGAACATGTGGTGGATCACGTCCACGACGTACGCGAGGCCGTGTTCGTCCCCCGACTCCATGCCGCCGGTGGGGAAGAGCCCGGGGACGGGGCCGATGCCGACGGAGAAGACGATGATGAGCAGCATCCCCAGCCAGAAGTGCGGCACCGACCACAGGGTGAGAGCGATGCTCGTGTTGACCTTGTCGCCGAGGCCGCCGTGCCGCCAGGCCGCGCGCGTGCCCAGCCAGAGCCCGAGGGCGCTGTAGAGCACCACGGCCGTGCCGGTGAGCAGCAGGGTGGCCGGCACGCGCTCCCAGATGAGGTCGAGGACCGGCTTGTTGAACTGGTACGAGTCGCCGAGGTTGCCGGTCAGCGCGTCGCCGACGTAGTGCGTGAACTGCTCCCACATCGGCAGGTCGAGACCGTACTGCCGGCGCAGCGCGGCGAGTTGCTCGGCGTCGACCTTGCGGCCGTGCGTCATCGTCTTGACCGGGTCGCCGGGGATGATCCGGAAGAGGAAGAAGCTGGTGACGAGGATGGCGAAGAGGGAGACCGCGGCGCCGGCGAGCTTGCCCGCCACGTAGCTGAGGTAGGCGCGGCGGGAACTGCCCGCGGAGCCGCGGGCGTCGGGCGCCGTTTTCACGGCGGCGGGGGTGACGGATGCGTCTGCCGTAGACATGGCCCTCGCTTTGCTGGGGTGCCGTCCGGGGTGCGTGGCGCGCGTGCGGCGCGCGCGGGTGGGGTGCGAGTGGGGGCGGTGGGCTCGGGCGGTCGGGCCGGGCCGCGGGGTGCCCGGCGCCGCGGCGCCGGACACCCCGGGTGGCGAGGGTGCGTACGGGCTACTCGCGGTCCTCCGCGGTGGCCCGGCGGCGCAGCGTGAAGAACACGCCCGCCGCGACCACCACGACGACCGCCGCGCCGCCGCCGAGCACCACGCCCATCGCCGAGCCGCCGTCGTCCGACGCCTTCGCGGCGGGGACCGCGGTGGCCCAGCTCCAGGAGCCGTCCTGGCCCCAGATGTTGCCGTTGCCCGCGGGCATCGCGGTGATCGACTCGATGTGGTCGGTGCGGTACGCCTCCACGGAGTTCGGGTACGCCAGCACGTTCATGTACCCGGTGTCGTAGAGCACCGACTGCATCTCCCGGACTATCTCCGCGCGCTTGGCCGGGTCGTCGTACGCGGCCAACTGCTCGGCGTAGAGCCGGTCGTAGTCCTTGTTGCAGATGAAGTTGTCCGTCTGCCCCACGACGTCCTCGGACTCCGGCAGCGCGGCGCAGGTGTGGATGGCCAGGACGAAGTCCGGGTCCGGGTTGACCGACCAGCCGTCGAAGGCGAGGTCGTACTCACCGGCCACCCACGGGTCGCCCACGTTGTCCAGGCACTTCAGGTCCAGGCCGATGCCCAGCTCGCCCCACCACTCCTCCAGGAACTTGCCCGCCGCCTTGTCCTTGGGGTCGGTGGAGTGGCACAGCATCCGGAAGTTCAGCGGCTCGCCGTCCTTGCCGACGCGCTTGCCGTCCTTGAGCTCGTAGCCCGCCCGGTCCAGCAGCCGCGCCGCCTTCTCCGGGTCGTAGCCGATCTTCTGCTCGGCGGACGGCTTCCAGTGGTAGTCGGCGAACCGCGGCGGGATGTAGCCCTCGCCCTCGACGCCGTGCCCCTGGAGCACCTTGTCCACTATCGCCGTACGGTCCACCGCGAGGAACAGCGCCTCGCGCACCCGCGGGTCGAGCAGCGCCGGATGGCCGTCGCCGAACTTGCGGCCCTCGGCGTCCCGCGCCCCGGGGTTGGTGGCGATGGCCCAGAAGCGCCGGCCCTGGCCGTCGTTGACCTTGATGTCCGGCTGGCCCTTCAGCGACGCGGCCTGCGCCGGCGTCAGGTCCGGCACGAAGGACACCTCGCCCTTGCGCAGGGCGGCGACGGCGGCGTCGGTCTCCTTGTAGTACTTGAACGTCACCTCGTCGAACTTCGGCTTGCCCCGCCAGAAGTTCTCGTTCGGCTCGAAGGTGACGTGCGAGTCGGTCTTGAAGGCCGTCAGCACGTACGGGCCGCTGCCGACGACCGGGAAGTCGGAGTCGTTGTTGAACTTCCCGAGGTCGTCGACGTCCTCCCAGACGTGCTTGGGCACGATCGGCAGGTCCATCGAGTTCATCGTGGCCTGCGGCTCCTTCAGCTCCACGACGAGCGTGCGGGCGTCGGGCGCCGAGACCTTCGCGAAGTTGGCGACGTACGAGCCGTTGGCCGCGCCCGCGGCCTCGTCGGTCATCATCGTGTGGAACGTCCAGCGGGCGTCCTCCGCGGTCAGCGGCTTGCCGTCGGACCACTTCACGCCGTCGCGGATGGTGTACGTCCACGTCTTGCCCGCGTTCGTGGGCTCCCACTTCTCGGCCAGCCCCGGGATGGGCTCCTGCGTCTTGACGTCGTAGTTGACGAGGGAGTCGTACATCAGCCGGTTCAGGCTCGTGGCCACGAGGGTGACCGCGAGGAACGGGCTGAGCGAGTCGACGGACTGCGCGACGGCGGCCGTCAGGACCGTCTTGTCGCCGTCGTCGCCCCCGTCGTCCTGGGCGGAGTCCGCCGCGGCGGGTCCCGCGGTGGCGGCGCCGAGCAGTGCGAGGGCGGCGGCGCCCGCGCAGAGCGCGCGGCGCAGCCGGCGGCCGGAGCGGGCGGCGGGTGTCGGTCGGCGGAGTGGGCCGGGCGTCGGGGCGTTGTCGTCGGTGGGCTGCATGACACCTCGCGGTCTTCAGGGGGCGGGATGCCGGCTGACCGGCCTGGCGATCGGGTCTGTCTAGCGAGGTTGGTCTAAACATGTCAATGATCGTGACCGGCCTGTACGAGGGCGATACCCCGCTGAAACGCGAATGAGGCCCGCGCCTTCAAAAAGGCTGCGGGCCTCATTGGTTCAACCCAATGGCGGCAGGCCGGGCGGGCGGCGGGTCCTGGCCTTCGGCGCGTCCGATTCCTCCGCGCGCCGGTGGGCACGTGTCCGCGCAGGCCGGTCCGCCGGTACGGACCCGGGGCGGCCGGCGATCCCTGCCGCCGGCGGATCCGCCCGGGGCGTCACCCGTACGGGCTCGGTCCCGACTGCGCCTGCGAGGGTCCCGTGCCGGGCGCACCACCCGGATAGCCGCCGCCGCCCGGGTACCCCCCGCCCGCGCCGTAGCCGCCGGGGCCGCCCGCGCCGCCGCCCTGGCCGGGCAGCGGCGGCATCGCGTGCGGCGGCTGCTGGCCGCCCTCGCCGGTCCACAGGCCCTGCACCTGCTGGGCGCGGGTGAAGTCCTCGGCGACGAGCGCGGCGAGGTTGAAGTACGCCTCCTTGGTCTTCGGCCGCATCATCGACAGGTCCAGCTCCGCGCCCGCCGACAGGTGCTCGTCGAACGGGACCACCTGCACCGCGCGGGTGCGCTGCTTGAAGTGGTTGACGATGTCGTCGATCTTGATCATCTTGGCGGTCTCGCGGACGCCGGAGATGACCGTGATGCTCCGCGACACCAGGTCGGCGTAGCCGTGGGCGTGCAGCCAGTCCAGCGTGGTGCTGGCGCTGGACGCGCCGTCGACGGACGGCGTGGCCACGACGATGAGCTGGTCGGCGAGGTCGAGCACGCCGCGCATGGCGCTGTAGAGCAGGCCCGTGCCCGAGTCGGTGAGGATCACCGGGTACTGCTTGCCGAGGACGTCGATGACGCGGCGGTAGTCCTCGTCGTTGAACGTCGTGGAGACCGCCGGGTCGACGTCGTTGGCCAGGATCTCCAGTCCTGACGGCGCCTGCGAGGTGAACCGGCGGATGTCCATGTAGCTGTTGAGGTACGGGATCGCCGTCACCAGGTCGCGGATCGTCGCGCCCGTCTCGCGGCGCACCCGGCGGCCCAGCGTGCCGGCGTCCGGGTTGGCGTCGATCGCGATGACCTTGTCCTGCCGCTCGGCGGCCAGGGTCGCGCCGAGCGCGGTGGTCGTCGTGGTCTTACCGACGCCGCCCTTGAGGGAGATCACCGCGATCCGGTAGCAGGACAGCACCGGGGTGCGGACGAGGGCGATCTTGCGCTGCCGCTCCTCCTCCGCCGCCTTGCCGCCGAGCTTGAAGCGGGACAGGCCGCCGCGCTCCGACTTGCGCTGCGGCTTGTGCTTGTCGTGCAGCAGTTGCTCGGAGGACAGCTCGACGGCGGCGGTGTAGCCGAGCGGGGCGTTGTGCACCGGCTGGCGGCGCTGCTCGGGCGTGACGTCGGGCCAGCCGCCGGACCGCGGGTCGCCGCCGGGCTGGGCGGGGGGCGCGGGGGAGGTGGCCGGGGAGAGCGCGCCCTGGCCGGGGGCCCCGGTCTGGACGCCGCCTGCGGGCGGGAGGCCGGGGGGCGGCTGGGCGGGCTGGCCGGGGAGTTGGCCGGGCTGTACGGGCTGTACGGGCTGCTGGCCCGGCTGCTGGCCGGGCTGGGCCTGCTGCGGGGGCGGGGCGGGGAGGCCGGGGTAGGGGCCGGGCTGTCCGGGCTGCTGGCCGGGCTGGCTCTGCTGTCCGGGAGTGGCCTGCTGTCCCGGCTGGCCCTGCTGGGCGGCGGGGGGCTGCGGCCAGCCGTAACCGCCCTGCGGGGCACGGGAGTCGGGCTGCTGGGCGGCCGGTGCCACCGGCACCCCGGAGGGTGACGCCACGGTCCAGCCGGGCGGCGGCTCGGCGGCGGGCCCGGAGCGGGGCGCCTCGGCGCCGGCGGCGGGCCCGGGCGGGGTGTGCGGGGCCGGGAGCCGGCTGCCGGGCGCGGAGTGCGCGCCGGGGGCGCCGGGCGGGGTGGCCGGAGCGGGCGCGGCCGGGGCCGCGGGAGCGGGGGCGCCGGGCGGCTGCGCGGACGCCGCGGGGGCCTCCGGGGCGGCGCTGGGCGGTACGGCGCCCGCGGCGGGCAGCCCCGGGTACGGCTGCTGCGGCGGGGCGGAGGGCGCCGCCGGGGGAGCCGCGGGGGGCTGCGGCGCGGACTGCTCCGGTGCGGCCTGCGGGGTGGGCGACTGCCAGGGTGCGCCAGCGGCGGGCGGCGGGCCCGACGGCAGGTCCGCGGCCGGGGGGCGCTGCTGTTCTGCGGCGGGGAACTGCGGGGGGAGCGGCGGCAGCGCCGTGGGCGAGGCGGACTCGTCGGGTACGGGCGCGGGCGCCCACGGGTTCGCGCCCGCGGGCGCGCGGTCCGTCGCGTACGGGCTGGCCTGCGGCGGCGCGTCCTGCGGCTCGTCACCGCGGGCGGGCGCGGCGTCGGCCGGCACCCGGTCCTGCACCTCGGCGGCCGCCGGCACGGCGTCGTTCGGCTCGTCGTCCGCGGGCGTACGGTCCTGGACCTCCGCGGCCTGCGCGCGCAGCGAGGCGGGGGAGAAGCGCATGGTCGCGCCGCTCACCACGTCGCCCCTGTCCTGGTCGTCCAGCGCCGCGTCGTCGTCCCGGCCCTGCTCCCGGTCTTCCTGCGCGGCGCCGGGCGCGGCGTGGGCGACGAGCGGGGTCAGCGTGCGCGTGGCGTCGTCGCGGTACGGGGCGGGCGTACCCGCCTCGTCGGCCTCCGGCCGCGGCGGCGCCGCGAACTGCGGTGCGGGGAAGGCGGATACGCCGCCCGCGGGCGGGTCGTCGTCCGCCTCCGCGGTCGGCTGCGTACCGGGAACGGGCGGCCATGCGGCCCCCGCCTCCGGCGCCTCTGCGCCCTCGCCGGACGCGCCGGCTCCGTCGTCCGCGGCTTCCTGCGTGCCGGCGAAGGCGGGCCACGCGGACCCGGGCTCGGCGGCCTCGCCGGTGCCGTCCTCGGGCACGCTGCTTCGCCAGTGGGCGCCGGAGGACGCGCCGGTCGCGTCCGGAGCCGCCGCGCCGGTCTCGCCGTCGTCCGCGTCCCCGGCGGACGTGAACGGCCGGCCCGCATCGGCGTCGGACGTCTCGCCCGCACCGGCGGTCGCGGGCGACGCGGCGGTGCCGTACCAGTCCGTGCCGGACGGGCCGGACTTCGTCTCGGGGGTCTCGTCGGGGTCCGCTGCGGTCGCGGTGCCGGCGGTGTCGGCGGTATCCACGGTGGCCGCGGCCGGTTCGTCGTCGTCCGCCGTCCGGTCCTCGGCCGGGTCAGGGGACTGGAACGTCCACGCCGACTCCGCCCGGCTGCTCCACGTGTCGTCGGCCTGCGCGGCGTGTTCCGTCGCCGGAAGGGAGGACCAGTCGGCGCCGGACGGGGAGTCGTCGCCGGCCTGTGCGGCGGGAGTCGCCTCCGGCAGGGACGGCCAGTCGGTGCCGGCCCCGTCGTCCTCGCCGGACGTCCCGGTGGCCGGGGACGCGTCCGTGCCGGTGTCCCGGTCGTCGTCCGCGTCGTCGGACTCCGCCGCGGCGCCCGCGGGCTCCTCGTCCGCCTCCGGCTCGGCGGAGGCGGTGTCCTGGCCGTCGTACGCCTCGGTGCCCGCCGGAGTCGCGGAGGCGCCGCCTCCGTACCAACTAGGGGCGCTCACCGGGGAGGACGTGAACTCCTCTGCCTCCGCCGCGGGTGCGGCGTCGGTTGCGGTGTCCGTGTCCCCTTCGTCGTCGGTATCGGCCACGGGCGCCGCCGGAGTCACCGGGAGCGCCGCGAACGCCACCGCGGCCGGGTCCGTCGCCGCCGTCAGCGGCGGCGAGTCGTCCTCGTCCGCGTACGGCTCGTCCTGATCGTCGTCCCGGTCGTCGTCCGGGTCCCGGTCCCGGTCCCGGTCCGCGGCCGGCTCGGCGGCTGCTCGGTCCACGGGCGCCGCCTCCGGCGCGGGCGGCGCCGCGGGCGCCGGTACCTGCGGCGGCTCCGGCGGCTCGTCCGGCAGGGTCAGCAGGAACGGCGGCGGCGTCATCGACTCCGGCACCGGCCCCGGGGCCGGTGCGTGGGCCGCGGTGAAGCCGTTGGGCAACGGAGGCATCGCCGAGCCGGCGTGGGACGAGCCGGTGCCCGCCTCCTCGTCCTGTCCTGTGCTCGGCGGCGGCACCCCCTGCGTGTACCAGGCCGCGGGCGCCGGGCTGCTGGTGAACTCGCCCGTACCCTCCGGCTCCGTAGCGGACCGCTCGACATCGGGGCTGGTCCGGCCCGCGCCGTTCTCGTCCCGATCGCTGCTCACTGTGCCTCCCAGATCCCCTCGCACCACGGCGGTCGTGCCGGCGCCTGCCCGGTGCCGTGTGCTTCTCCCACCCTAAGGGGAGTACGGAGCGCCCCGGCAGGCCGGACTGTCGCAATCGGCAACGGATGTGTCACCGTTCAGAACACCGGCCCCGCGCGGGCCGCGGCGCACCCCGCCGACCCGTCCGCCCGACTGCCGGTCAGAACACGGGGTTTGCGGTCAGCGACCCCGTGTAGAGGACGAACACCCTGTTGTTCGCGGCGGTCATGGTCCAGTCGTCCCGCTCACGCGACGTGCGGCGGTCCTCCCACGCCAGTCTGCCCTTGGCGATGTCGTAGACCTTCATCGCGTCCGGATCGAAGTTCGACGTCGTCCCGGCCCACAGCGAGTTCCCGTGGACCACCGGCGGGTACTTCAGGGCGACGCTCGTGGCGTCCTGCGTCCACTCGATCTCGCGCGTCCTGGCGTTCATCGCGGTGAGGTTGGTGTCGTTCACGGCGTAGAGGAGGTCGCCGTCCAGCGCCGGTGCGGACCAGATGTACTCGCCCTTCGGGTCCTCGTTCCACTCCACCTTCCCGTCGCCCTTCAGCGCGTACGCCGTCAGCCCGTCCCCGCCCGCGTACACGAAGCCGCCGCCGACCGCGCACGGCAGGGCGTACGAGCTGCGCTGCGGGGTGTCCCACACCTTCTTGCCGTCCCGGGTGTCGACCACCGCGAGCTTGCCGTCCGAGCCGGAGAGCACCAGCATGCCGTCGGCCGTCGTGGCCCACGCGGGCTTGCTGACGGTCGACTTGACCGGCAGCGGGACCGTCCACCGCTCCTTGCCGTTCGTGCCGACCGCGCGCAGCTCGCCGTCCTTCGTCGTCACGTACGCGCCCTGCTTGTCGGCCGCGAGCACGACCGCCGCCCGGGCGTCCGGCGCGGACCACTGCTCCTTCCGGTCGCGGCCGCGCAGCCCGTACAAGGCGCCGTCGGCGTCCGCCGCCGCGAAGGTGTTCTCGTCGAGCGCCGCCGCGCGGGACGCCGCCGCGGTGTCCTTCTGGCGCCACCTCTCCTTGCCCGTGCGGATGTCCAGGCCCGCGATGCTGCCGTCGGCCATCGCGGCGACCAGCGTCTCGCGCAGCGGAAGCAGCATCGGCATCTCGGAGTCGAGCCCGCCGACCGGGCCCCAGAGCGCCGCGGGGGCGTTGTCGGAGCTGTAGCTCTTCAGCGGCTGCGCCGCCCACGGGTCGCGCTTGGGCGCCGCGGTCGTGCCGCCGTCGTCCTTGCCCAGCCACCACCAGGCGGCCGTGCCCGCGCTCGCCGCCAGCACCGCGCCGCCGGCGCCGAGCCCGACGAGCAGCCGCCGCCGCGAGGGCCCCGGCACCTGGGTGTCGCCGGCCGCGGGGAGCGCGGCGAGGCGGGTCGCCTCCTGCTCGCGGCCCCCGATGTCCTCGGCGAGCGGGCCGTGCTGCCAGACGGCCGTCGCGCCGGGCGGCGGGGCGAGGGCGGCGGCTATCTGCGGAGGGGTGGGCCGGTACGCGGGGTCCTTGGCCAGGCACGGGGCGATCAGCGGGTAGAGGTCGGGCGGCAGCCCTTCGAGCCGCGGCTCGCCGTGCACCACCTCGTACTGCACGGCCGCCACATGGCTGCCCTGGTACGCCGTCTGCCCCGTCGCCGCCAGCGTGAGCACCGCGCCGAGCGCGAAGACGTCCGCGGGCGGGCCCACGCGCTGCCCGAGCACCTGCTCCGGCGGCCCGTAGCCCGGCGTGACCGGGGCCTCGCCGGTGCTGGTGAGCGTCAGGCCGTGCTCGGGGCGGGCGATGCCGAAGTCGATGATGCGCGGCCCGGTCGCGGTCAGCACGATGTTCGGCGGCTTGACGTCGCGGTGGACGAGGCCGGCCGCGTGGATGTCGGTGAGCGTGTTCGCCAGCGCCGCGCCGACCGCGCGCAGCGCCGCGCCGTCCAGCGGCCCGTACCGCTCGACGGCCTCCCCGAGCGTCGGCCCGGCGAGGAACTCGCAGGCGATCCACGGCCGGCCGCCCTCCGTCTCGGCGCCCAGCACCCGGGCCACGCCGGGGCTCTGGACCGCCTGCGCGGCGTGCGCCTCGCGGACGAAGCGCTGCGCGAGGTTCGACTGGTGGGCCAGCTCGGGCCGCAGCACCTTGATCGCTGCGGGCCGGCCGGAGGAGTCCCGGCCGAGGTACACCTTGCCCATGCCGCCGGCGCCGAGCACGCCGATGAGGCGGTACGGGCCGAGGCGCAGCGGGTCTCCGGTGCCGAGGGGTTTCATGGACGTACCGCTCCTGGATGAGGTTCCTACTGAAGGGGAAGCCCGCGCACGTCGGCCGCGGTGACGACGAGGACGACCTTGGCGTCGTCCTGGGCGAGGACCATGGGGCGCTCGTTGTCCTCGGGCCCCCGGTACGACCAGGCCGTCCGGTGCTCCTCGAGGTCGACCGCCCGCACCCAGTCGCGCCCGCCGGTGCCCACGTACGCGTACTTCTTGCCGACCACGGGCGCGACGATGAACGCCTGCGGCCCGGCCCAGTCCGCCTTGGCCTCCCACTCGACCTCGCCGCTGGCGCCGTCGATGGCGATGAGCCCGTTGCCGTTCTCGACGACGTACACCTTGCCGTCCTTGACCGCGGGGGTGCCGTACAGCCGGGTGGCGGGGCCGAGGGCGGCGCGCGCGTCGCGGCCCTCGCCGACGGACCAGCCCACCTCGCCGTCCGACAGCCGCAGCGCGGTCAGGTCGCGCAGGCCGAGGAGGACGTGGCCCTTCGCGGTCGGGAACTGCTGCAGCCCCGCCAGGGACTCGCGGTCCTCCTTCGGCGCCTTCCAGGTCCAGCGCACCTCGCCGCTCCTGGCGTCGATGCACGTCAGGGTGGACTCGACGCGGATGAGCGCCTCGTTCTTCGTCAGCGCGGTGGCGTACGAGGGGCCGGTGTCGGGGGACTTGTTGTCGTACCCCCACAGCAGCTCGCCGGTCTTCATGTCCGCCGCCACGAACTGCGAGGTCCACGGCGTCTTCTCGACGATCTTCTTCTTCGTCTTCTTGTCGCGGTAGACCCGGGTCACCCACCGGGTGCTCGCGCGCAGCAGCACGATGCCGTTCTCGGCGGCCTCGATGGCCGTGCCCTTGATGTCCGCGCCGTTGAGGACGACGTCCTCCTCGGAGTCGCCCGTCTCGGGGTCGTTGAGGAAGAGCGCGTGGGTGCCCTCGCCCGAGACGCTGCGGCTGGCCACGGAGTAGAACCCGGAGTCGTCGCCGATGATGCCGAGCGACGGGCTGAGGAACTTGCTGACGCCGCGCAGCTTGCCGTTGCGCGCGTCGACGAACTGCCCGCCGCCCGTGGTCGTGAGGAGCAGCACGTAGTTCCCGCCGGTCGCCAGGCTGAACGCGCCGCCGCCGCCGACGACCGGGCGCGTCCACAGCTCCTTCGGCGCGGCCGGCTTCTTCGCCTTCGGCTTGGCCGCCGGCTCCTTCCCGGCGTCGCGGAGGTACGCCCACGCCCCGGCCCCCGCGCCGCCGACGGCCACCGCGCCCGCGCCCGCCAGCGCCAGCACCTTGCGCCGCGACGGGCCGGAGGGCGCGCCCAACTCGGTCTCCATGGCGGCCTGCTCGGGCGAGGGCAGCCGCGGCGGCTGCGGCTGCCAGGCGACGGCGGCGCGGCGCAGGATGTCGGTGTGCAGCGCGTCCGGGAGCTGGTCGGCGAAGTCGGCGGCCGTGCCGTCCGGCAGCCCCTCGGCGAGCAGCATCGCCAGCTCGTCCGTACCCGGGCGGGTCTCGGGCTCCTTGGCCAGGCAGCGCTGGAGCAGCGGCAGCAGCCCGGCGGGTACGCCGGACAGGTCGGCCTCGCCGTAGCGCACCCGGTACAGCAGGTCCGCGGCCTGGCCGCCGCCGAAGGGGCCGTGGCCCGTACAGGCGAACACCAGCACGCCGGCGAGTGCGAACACGTCGCCGACCGGGGTGTGTTCGACGCCGGACGCCTGCTCGGGCGACATGAAGGCGGGCGTGCCCGCGGCGGTGCCGGTACGGGTCAGGTGGTCGTCGCCCGCCGCGCGGGCGATGCCGAAGTCGATGACCTTGGGCCCCGCCGCGGTCAGCAGGATGTTCGACGGCTTGAGGTCGCGGTGCACGACGCCGGAGCGGTGCAGTTGCCCCAGCGCCTCGCAGAGCGCGGCGCCCAGCGCCCGCGTCGTCGTCTCGGGCAGCGGCCCCGACACGGCCACCGCCTCGTCGAGCGGCGGACCGAGCACGTACTCGGTCGCCAGCCAGGGCGTCTCCGCGAGCGGGTCGGCGTCCACGACCTCGGCGCCGTAGTGGTCGCCGATGACGCGGGCCGCGTCGGTCTCCAGCCGGAAGCGGGTGCGGAACTCGGAGCCCGCGGTGCCGGCTTCCCCGCTGACGAGGTCGGCGTGCATGGTCTTGAGCGCCACGGTGCGCCCGCCCGCGGAGCGGGCGAGGTAGACGGTGCCCATGCCGCCGCTGCCGAGGCGGGCGACCAGCCGGTACGGGCCCAGTTGCTGCGGATCGTCGTGGGTGAGGGGCGTAGCCATGGGATCAGTCCACCGGGAGTGCGTAGAGGGCGTCCTTGGACAGGACGAGGGCGATGCCGTCGTCCGCGGCGAGCACGCGGCCGGAGATGCCCGTGCCGTCGCCGGAGGAGCCGCCGGCCTCGCTGACCGTGGCGAACCGCCACAGCGGGGCGCCGTCGCGGGTGTCGAACGCCTGCACCTCGGCGTCGTTGCTGTAGAAGAGGGTGCCGCCGGTACCGCTGAGGACGATGTCCGTGACGTCGAACCGGCCGCCGGAGTAGACCGGGGTGCGCCACACCGGCTTGCCGTTCTTCACCGACAGCGCCGTGATCTGCGCACCCTGCGTGCCGTACAGCACGCGCGAGCGCGCGTCGGTCAGCTCCGGCGAGAAGTGCTCCTTCATCGGCTGCTCCCACACCTTCTTGGCGCCGCGCGTCTCGAACCCCCGCAGCGCGTCGGCGTCGTTGCTGGGGCTGACGAGCGTCCCGGCCCCGGTCGCGAAGGTGCTCGGTCCGTCGTAGTCCTCGATCGCCTCGTACTTCTGCTCCCACGCCTTGTCCCCGGTGCGCCGGTCGAGCGCGAGGTAACTGAAGGCGAAGCCGGAGGTGGGGGCGCTGGGGATGAGCAGCTCGCGACCGCTGACCTTCATCCGCTCGCCGTCGCTGAGCGGATTGTCGTTGAGGTCGCCGTAGCCCTTGGGCAGCGGCTTGTTCCACACCTCTTCGCGCTTGCGGGTGTCGTACGCGACCATGGAGTACTCCTCCAGGTCGGAGCCCCGCGTGGCCAGGAAGTAGACGATCCCGTCGACGGCTCCGACGGCTTCCTGGAAGGACATCTTGCTGTTCACCGAGTAGTCCTCGATGGCGCCCTTCGACTTGCCGCCGGCGAGTTCGACCACCTCCATGGCGCCGAACGTCGGGATGACGAGCGCCTGGCCCCGGCCGAGGTCGATCAGGCCACCGTCCGCGAACACGTCGGAGTCCCACGCCTTCTTCCCCGTACGCACGTTCACGGCGGTGAGCGCGCCCATCGTCTCCACGGCGGCGATCCTGCCGAGGAGGCTGACCGAGTCGGCCTCCTGGCCCTGCAGCGAGTAGTGCCACAGCGGCGTGGGAGCGGCGCCCTTCGCGGGGGTGGTGCGGTAGACCGGCGGGTCCTCTTTCGTCGCACGGCGGTACGCGTAGACGCCGCCCCCGCCCACCGCGAGGCCCGCGGCGCCGAAGGCGAGGCCGCGCAGCAGCGCGCGGCGGCCCGGCGCGGGCGGGGGTACGGAGGTCTCCCCGGCGCCTGCCCCCGCCGACGTCTCCGGGGTCTGCCCGGGGCCGCCGGGCGCGCCGGGACCCGGGGGCGGCACGAGCGGGCCCTGCGCAGGCAGCGACGGCAGTTGCGCGGTCAGCGCCGCGGCGACGGCGCCGGGCACCTGCTCCTGCCCCGGCTCCGCCGGCAGGGCCTGCTGCGCCTGCTGAAGCTGCTGGAGCAGCGCGTCCGCGCGCGGGCGCTGCGCCGGGTCCTGGGCCAGGCAGCCGGCGAGGACGGCGGCCAGCGGCTCGGGCAGCGCGGCCACGTCGGGGGAGGGGGCGCCGGTGGCGGCGTACGCCAGCACCACGCCCAGCGCGTAGATGTCGCCCAGCGGCCGCGGCACCCCGCCGGCGTGCTGCTCCGGCGGCAGCCACGCGGGCGGCAGCCCCGGCACCGCGGTACGGGGGCCGTCGCCGGGCGCCGCCGCGCGCACCGCGCCGTACGCCACGAGCCGCGGCCCGGCCGCCGTCAGCAGCACCGCGGCGGGCGTCAGGCCCGCGTACACCAGGCCCTGGGCGTGCGCCTGGAGCACCGCGGCGGCCAGCGACACCCCCACCTGGCAGACGTACGGCACCGGCAGCGGACCGCCGTGCGCCGCGAGCGCCGCGGGCAGCGGCAGCGCGGGCGCGCAGTCGTACGCCACCCACGGCTCCTCGTCCTGCGGCGCCACCCCGGCCACCGGCGCGGCGGCGGGGCCGGCCAGCCGCGCGGACGTACCGGCCTCGGAGGCGAACCGGACCCGGAAGCCGGGGTCGGCGGCGAGCGCCGCGGGCGGCGTCATCAGCACCACGACCCGGCCCAGCGGCTCGCTGTACGCCAGCCGGAACCGCGGCCCGTCGGCGCCGGGCCCCCCTTCAGGGCCGTACGTGCCCAGCGGCGCGACGATCCGGTGCGGGCCCACTCTCTCCTGGCCGCCGACGGTGGTGCCGGTCGCGCCGCCGTGGTGACCGCCGGAGCCGGTCAACGTGTGCATACGAACAATCCCCCTTGCCGCCGCGCGGTCAGTCCAGCGGCAGCGCGTACACGCTGCTCCCGCTCGCGATCACGGCCGTGTCCTTGCCGACCGCCACCCGGCGCCGGTGTGCGTACTTCGGCTTGCCCGGCCGCATGTCCGTGAACCGCCAGAGCAGGTCGCCGCCGTCCGCGTCGTACGCCAGCACCTGCGTGTCGTCGCCCGCGATCAGCATCTTCCCGTCGGGCGTGACGTGCAGCGGCGGCGCCTGGACGAGCACCCCGACGTAGGCGAGCTGCGGGTTGCGCTTCCACTGCTCGTCGCCCGAGTCCTGCGCCACGGAGTGCACGGCGCGGAAGGTGTCGAGGGCGTGGACCATCTCGCCCTGCACGGCGGGCGGGCCGAGGTTCTGCGGGTTGGTGCTCTCCATGTCCTCGTCCCACGGCTCCGCGGTCAGGCTCCACAGCTCGTCACCCCCGCCGCTCGCGTCGAACCCGCGCATCGTCTTGCCGGCGGTCGCGACCAGCAGGTTCTTGCCCGCCGCGGCCCAGTGGCCGCCCGCCATCCCGGCGTACTCCTGGGCCCACCGCTCCTCGCCGCTGCCGAGGTCGAGCGCGGAGACCGAGGCCGGCTTGTCGCGGTGCCTGGCGTCCTCGTCGGCCTCGGGCACCAGGACGACCGAGCCGCCGAGGAAGAGCGCGGCGGTCGCCGCGGCCGAGCCGGGCGAGCGCCACAGCTCGCGGCGCTCGGCGAGGTCGTAGCCGACGACGGTCAGCTCGCCGCCTTCCTCGACGGTGAACGCGGCCGTGTCGCCGGCCACGCCCAGCAGGGCGCCGTACGGCGTCTTGCCGCCCCGGCGGAACTTCTCCGACGTCCACGCCACCGAGCCGTCCGCGGCGTCGAGCACCGTCAGGTCCTTGCCGGGCACCAGCACCATGCCGTCGGCGAGCGGCACCCCTGGCGCCGACGCGCGGACGTCCGACTGCTCCCACAGCTCCTTGCCGGTCCGCAGGTCCAGCGCGAAGACGCCGGACTTCGCGACCACCAGCGCGGAGGTGCCCCCGGCGACGGCCGGCGGGCCGACCGGCTCCACCTTGCCCAGGCCCTTGCCCCACAGCACGGGCGGCGGGGCACCGTTCAGCCGCTTCTTGCCCGTGGTGCGCGAGGCCAGCCGCTCCGCGGTGGTCGGCGGCGGGGGCGGGTCCTCCGTGGTCGCGGCCCAGGCCGCGGCGCCGCCGGCCGCGACCCCCACCGCACCGCCGGCGATGCCGGCGATCAGGGCGCGGCGGGTGGCGGGGCGGCCGATGACGGTGGCGCCGCCGATCAGGTCCGGCGCGCCGGGGGCCCCGGGGGCCGGCGCCGCGAGGAAGGCGGGGTCCGGCTCGGTCTCGGCGGCCAGCACGTCGCCGGCCTGGAGCGCCAGCGCGGCGCTCACCCGGCGGGGCAGCCAGCCGGGCGCCAGGGCGGCGCCGGAGCGGGTGGTCGCCGCGTCGAGCACGGTCCCGGGGGCCGCCGCGCCCATGCCGGGGGCCGCGGAGTGGCCGGGTGCCGCGGCGTGCAGCAGCTCGGGCAGCAGCGCGGCGGCGGTGGGGCGGCGGGCCGGGTCGGGGTGGAGGCAGGGCTCCAGGACGGCGCGGAGTCCGGGCTGGAGCAGGTCCAGCGGGTTCGCCGGGGTGCCGTAGGCGCCGGTGGCGTACGGATCCGCGGCGTACGGGTCCGAGCCGTACCCGGGGCCGCCGGTGAGCGGGTCCGTCAGCGGGTCGGCGAAGGCGCCCGCCTGCGGGTCCGCCACCTGGTCGCCGGGAAACAGCCCGGTCGCCGCGTACAGCAGCACCGCGGCCAGCGCGTACACGTCCCCCAGCGGCCGCGGCCGCCCGCCCGCCATCTGCTCCGGCGGCAGGAACTCGGGTATCAGCCCGGCCAGGCGCTCGCGCGGGCTGCCGTCGGCGCCCGCCGCGCCCACCGTGCCGTAGCCGGTCAGCAGCGGGCCGTCACCGGTGAGCAGCACGGCCGTCGGGTCGAGCCCGCCGTGCGCCACACCCGCGGCGTGCAGCGCGGCCAGCGTCTCGGCCAGCGCGGCGCCCACGGCGTACACGGTGCGCTCGGGCAGCGGGCCCTGCTGGGCGTCCAGCGCGGCGGGCAGCGGCAGCGCGGGCCGGTACGGCATCGCCCACCACGGCGGGCCGGTGGCCGACAGCTCGCTCACCGGCGCCAGCCACGGGCCGCTCGTACCGCCGAGGCGCTGGGCCTCGGCGGCGGCGGCGTGGAAGCGCCCGGCGTGGCCGTGGTCGGCGGCCGTCGCCTCGGTGCGCGGTGCGGTGATCAGGACTGTGCGTTCGCCACCCGGTGCCTGGGCGATGTAGCGCGCGGCCGGCGCGCGCATCTCGCCCGCGTCCGTGTCCAGACGCCCCACCGGCCGGTACGCCCCGAACTGCTCGGGGTCGTCGAGTCGCAGCGGTTCCATACCCCCTCCTAGGAACTGGCCGCACGCAGCCTACCGGGGACGGCCGGGCTCCGTGCCAGGCGGGGGGTAATTGGTCCCGCGGGGCAGGGGAGAAAGTCCCGCGCGGGGGCCGCGGATTCTTATCGGGAAGTGGCGTGCACCACATGCCTCTGAAGGAATCCTAAAAGCAGTAGTAGACGTATCGGACGAGAGTCCAGGACTTTCGGCCCTGCGGTCGCCTGACTTTTGGCAGGGGAGTCGGCCGGACTTTTGGACACGGGTCGCGCGGACCGCCCTGACCTGCATATACGACCTACGCCAGCCCTCCCGTACGCCGTCCGGGGCCGTTCTCCCGACCCTTCCCCGAGGGTCCGCAAGGGGCAGAAAAACCCGACTCGCCGCTACGACCCCGGCTCGTACCAAGGGTCCTTGTCCGTCCCGATCCGACGCGTTACCAAGGTGATGCGACCTCGGAGCGCAGCCGGGGTCGAAACCTTTCTGGAGGGAATTCCAAGAATGTTCAAGCACGCCAAGTTCACCGCCCCCATAGCCACGACCGCGATGCTCGCCGCCGGCGGCGGCATGGTTCTCGCCATGGGCTCCGGGGTGGCCACGGCCGACAGCAAGCCCGACTGGGTCAAGCCCGTCACGGCCAAGTACGACGTCACCGGTCAGTACAACCAGGGCGGTGCGCGCTGGGCCGCGAAGCACAGCGGCCAGGACTTCGCCGCCCCCACGGGCACGAAGGTCCACGCGGCCAGCAAGGGCACCGTGGTCACGGCCGGCTGGGGCGGCGCCTACGGCAACAACATCGTGATCAAGCACAGCGAGGGCGTCTACACCCAGTACGCCCACCTGTCCAAGATCGATGTGCAGGTAGGCGAGCAGGTCAACGCCAAGGAGCTGATCGGCAAGATCGGTACGACCGGCAACTCCACCGGCCCGCACCTGCACTTCGAGGTCCGCACCACGCCCGTCTACGGTTCCGCCGTCGACCCGGTCGCGTTCCTGAACAAGCAGGGTGTCAAGATCTGACCCGCACCCCCGGCCCCGCCGGGCGGCGCCGGACGGCGGTCTTCGGGCCGCCGTGCGGCTGATAGGCTGACGGACGGTTCGCGTGCGCGCCCCGTATCCCACGGGTGAGGCGCCGCGGCCGCCCCGCCTGCCGAGTCACCGCAGATTCCCTGTGACCAAAACCAGGGACGCTCGACGGCGCCGATCCGAGGAGTGGGAAGCATGTCGCTCGACACCGCGACGAAGAAGAAGATCATGGCCGAGTACGCCACGAAGGAAGGCGACACCGGCTCCCCCGAGGTGCAGGTGGCGATGCTCACCCAGCGCATCAGCGACCTGACCGAGCACCTGAAGACCCACAAGCACGACCACCACTCGCGCCGCGGTCTGCTCCTGCTCGTCGGCCGCCGCCGCCGGCTGCTGCAGTACCTGGCGAAGAAGGACATCGCCCGCTTCCGTACGCTGGTCGACCGCCTCGGCATCCGCCGCGGCGCCGCCGGCGCCCGCTAGCGCCGCACGAGGGAGCGGCTCCCGCACCGGGAGCCGCTCCCTCGGCGTATGCCCCGAGCGCTCCGGTTTCGCCCGGACGCCGGGCCGGTCCGTCCGTACGGACCCTTACCGAACGGTTGCCAGCCAGCCGTCGAGACGCCGCCAGGGGGACTTGTACCCTGGTCGGCAGGACATCAGCACAGAGTGAATACGGGGAGCAACCGCCCGCAGCCGCCGGACCAGTGCCGACAGCGGGCGCCGGTCCTCGGTAGTGGCCTTCGGAGCACGCGAGAGCGCGCACCCCGGTGGCTTCGATCGAAGACCGGCCCGGCCTACAGCCGCTCATCCGGGCCCGAGCCTGCCACGCGGGTGCTCCACCGCTCACCGCCCACGCCACACGGGCGTGGGCGCAGACGAGGAGAATTTCCTGGTGGAGAACGAAACCCACTACAGCGAGGCCGTCATCGACAACGGCTCGTTCGGCACCCGCACCATCCGCTTCGAGACCGGCCGGCTCGCCAAGCTCGCCGCCGGCTCCGCCGTCGCCTACCTCGACGACGAGACCATGGTTCTCGCGGCGACCAGCGCCTCCAAGCAGCCCAAGGACCAGCTCGACTTCTTCCCCCTGACGGTGGACGTCGAAGAGCGCATGTACGCCATCGGCAAGATCCCCGGCTCCTTCTTCCGCCGCGAGGGCCGCCCCAGCGAGGACGCCATCCTCACCTGCCGGCTCATCGACCGGCCGCTGCGCCCCTCCTTCAGGAAGGGCCTGCGCAACGAGATCCAGATCGTCGCCACCATCGAGGCGCTCAACCCCGACCACCTCTACGACGTGGTCGCCATCAACGCCGCGTCCGCCTCCACCCAGTTGGCGGGCCTGCCGTTCTCCGGCCCCATCGGCGGCACCCGCGTCGCCCTCATCCGCGGCCAGTGGGTGGCCTTCCCCACCCACACCGAGCTTGAGGAGGCCGTCTTCGACATGGTCGTCGCCGGCCGCGTCCTGGACGACGGCGACGTGGCGATCATGATGGTCGAGGCCGAGGCCACCGACCAGACCGTCGAGCTGGTCAAGGGCGGCGCCACCGCGCCGACCGAGGAGGTCGTCGCGGCCGGTCTGGACGCCGCCAAGCCCTTCATCAAGACCCTCTGCAAGGCTCAGGCCGACCTCGCCGCCAAGGCCGCCAAGCCCACCGGCGAGTTCCCCGTCTTCCTCGACCACCAGGACGACGTGCTGCAGGCGCTCACCCAGGCCGTGCGCGACGAGCTGGCCCAGGCCCTCACCATCAGCAACAAGCTGGAGCGCGAGGCCGAGCTGGACCGCGTCAAGGACGTCGCCGCCGAGAAGCTGCTGCCGCAGTTCGAGGGCCGGGAGAAGGAGATCTCCGCGGCGTACCGCGCGCTCACCAAGGAACTGGTGCGCGAGCGCGTCATCCGCGAGAAGGTCCGTATCGACGGCCGCGGCGTGACCGACATCCGGCCGCTGGCGGTCGAGGTCGAGGCGATCCCGCGGGTGCACGGCTCGGCGCTCTTCGAGCGCGGCGAGACCCAGATCATGGGCGTGACGACGCTGAACATGCTCCGCATGGAGCAGCAGCTCGACACCCTCAACCCGGTGACGCGCAAGCGCTACATGCACAACTACATCTTCCCGCCGTACTCCACCGGCGAGACCGGCCGCGTCGGCACCCCCAAGCGCCGCGAGATCGGCCACGGCGCGCTCGCCGAGCGCGCCATCCTGCCGGTGCTGCCCAGCCGCGAGGACTTCCCGTACGCGATCCGCCAGGTCTCCGAGGCCCTCGGCTCCAACGGCTCGACGTCCATGGGCTCCGTCTGCGCCTCGACGATGTCGCTGCTGAACGCCGGTGTGCCGCTGAAGGCCCCGGTCGCCGGCATCGCCATGGGCCTGATCTCCAAGGAGATCGAGGGCGAGACGCGCTACGTGACGCTGACCGACATCCTCGGCGCCGAGGACGCCTTCGGCGACATGGACTTCAAGGTCGCCGGCACCAAGGAGTTCGTCACCGCCCTGCAGCTCGACACCAAGCTCGACGGCATCCCCGCCTCCGTGCTGGCCGCGGCCCTGAAGCAGGCCCGCGACGCCCGGCTGCACATCCTCGACGTGATGATGGAGGCCATCGACCGGCCGGACGAGATGTCCCCGCACGCCCCGCGGATCATCACCATCAAGATCCCGGTGGACAAGATCGGCGAGGTCATCGGCCCCAAGGGCAAGATGATCAACCAGATCCAGGAGGACACCGGCGCCGAGATCACCATCGAGGACGACGGCACGATCTACATCGGTGCCGCCGACGGCCCGGCCGCCGAGGCCGCCCGTACGACCATCAACGGCATCGCCAACCCGACGATGCCCGAGGTCGGCGAGCGCTACCTGGGCACGGTCGTGAAGACCACCTCCTTCGGCGCCTTCGTCTCCCTGCTCCCCGGCAAGGACGGTCTGCTGCACATCTCGCAGATCCGCAAGCTCGCCGGCGGCAAGCGCGTGGAGAACGTCGAGGACGTCCTCGGCGTCGGCCAGAAGGTCCAGGTCGAGATCGCCGAGATCGACCAGCGCGGCAAGCTGTCCCTCATCCCCGTCCTGGACGACGAGGAGAAGGACGGCGACGACGCCGGGAAGACCGAGGACGAGTCCGCGAAGTGACTCTGCCCCGCAGCAGTCGGAAGGCGGCCCGCCCCCCGTACCGGGGGCGGGCCGTCCCCCGTCCGCGCTCCACCACCGCGACGCTCCTCGAAGGCGCCGACGGCTCCGACGGCGCCGGCACCGTACGCAAGACGGTGCTGCCCGGCGGGCTGCGCGTGCTCACCGAGAGGCTGCCCGCCGTCCGCTCCGCCACCTTCGGCATCTGGGCGCACGTCGGGTCTCGCGACGAGACCCCCGCGCTCGGCGGTGCCACGCACTATCTGGAGCACCTGCTCTTCAAGGGCACCAAGACGCGCTCGGCCCTCGACATCTCCGCGCCCATCGACGCGGTCGGCGGCGAGATGAACGCGTTCACGGCCAAGGAGTACACCTGCTACTACGCGCGGGTCCTCGACACGGACCTGCCGCTGGCCATCGACATCGTCTGCGACATGCTCACCGGCTCCGTCATCCGCGCCGAGGACGTCGAGGCCGAACGCGGCGTCGTCCTCGAAGAGATCGCGATGACCGAGGACGACCCCGGCGACTGCGTCCACGACCTCTTCGCCCGCACGATGCTCGGCGACACCCCCCTCGGCCGCCCCGTCCTCGGCACCGTCGAGACCGTCACGGCGCTCACCCGCGACCGCGTCGCCCGCTTCTACCAGCGCCACTACGTGCCCACCCGGCTCGTCGTCGCCGCCGCGGGCAACGTCGACCACGACGACGTCGTACGCCGCGTGGCCGCCGCCTTCGACCGCGCCGGCGCCCTCGACGCCACCGACGCCGCCCCGCACGGCCCCCGCGCCGGCAGCCGCGCGCTGCGCACCGCGGGCCGCTTCGAGCTGCGGGAGCGGCGCACCGAGCAGACCCACCTCGTGCTCGGCGCCCCCGGCGTCGGTCGGCACGACGAGCGCCGCTGGGCGCTCAGCGTGCTGTCCGCGGCCCTCGGCGGCGGCATGAGCTCCCGGCTCTTCCAGGAGATCCGGGAGAAGCGCGGCCTGGCCTACTCCGTGTACGCGTACACCTCGGGATTCGCCGACTGCGGCCTCTTCGGCGTCTACGCGGGCTGCCGCCCCGGGCAGGCCGCCGACGTGCTCAAGCTCTGCCGCGAGGAGCTGGCGCTCGTCGCGAAGAAGGGCCTGCCCGACGACGAGGTCGCGCGCGCCGTCGGCCAGTTGTGCGGCTCCCTGGTGCTGGGTCTGGAGGACACCGGCGCGCTGATGCACCGGCTCGGCAAGAGCGAGCTGTGCTGGGGCGAGCAGATGTCGGTGGACGACATCCTGGCCCGGATCCGCGCCGTCACCCCCGACGACGTCCGCGAGGTGGCCGCGACCGTCCTGGGCCGCCGCCCGTCCCTGTCCGTCATCGGCCCGGTCACGGACCACCAGGCCACCGCGCTGCGGGCGGCGGTGGCCTGAGGGAGCGGGGCGCGGGCGCCGCGCCGCCACGGCGTAACGTGGGCGCGTGCCCAGGCCGCGGCGCAGCCCCCTCCCCGGAGCAACCCCATCGACACCGGAGGTAGTACGCGCATGACCACCCAGCTCAAGGTCGGCGTCATCGGCGCCCGCGGCCGTATCGGCTCCGAGGCCGCCAGGGCGGTCGAGGCCGCCGAGGACATGGACCTCGTCGCCGCCGTCGACCGCGACGACGACCTCGCGGAGCTGACCGGGGCCGGCGCCCAGGTCGCCGTCGAGCTGACCCACCCGGACTCCGCCCCGGCCAACGTCGACTTCTGCGTACGCAACGGAATCCACGCCGTCGTCGGCACCACCGGCTGGACCGACGACCGCCTCGACGCCCTGCGCGCCCGGCTCGCGGAAAGCCCCGGCACCGGCGTGCTCATCGCCCCGAACTTCTCCCTCGGCGCCGTCCTCACCATGCACTTCGCCAGGCAGGCCGCCCGGTTCTTCGAGTCCGCCGAGGTCGTCGAGCTGCACCACCCGAACAAGGCCGACGCCCCCTCCGGCACCGCTACCCGCACCGCCCGCCTCATCGCCGAGGCCCGCCGGGAGGCCGGCCTGCCGCCGCAGCCCGACGCCACCGCCACCGCCCTGCCCGGGGCCCGCGGCGCCGACGTCGACGGGGTGCCCGTGCACGCCGTACGGCTCCGGGGGCTCCTCGCCCACCAGGAGGTGCTGCTCGGCGACGCGGGGGAGACCCTCACCATCCGGCACGACTCGCTGCACCACAGCAGCTTCATGCCGGGCATCCTGCTCGCCGCCCGCCGGGTGCCCGCGACCCCGGGCCTGACGGTCGGCCTGGAACACTTCCTCGACCTCGGCTGACGCCGCCGCCCGGATCCCGCTCATGCGCTCGAAGATCACCTACATCGTGCTGTCGGCCGTGCTGGTCGTGTACTTCTTCCTGGCCGGCACCCGCGGCTGGTACCTGCTGCGCGAGGGCACGCCGCTGACCGTCGCCTTCGGCGTCGCGGTGCTCGTGCTCCCCGCCATCGGCCTCTGGTTCCTGTGGCACACCACCGCCTTCGCCCGCGCCGCGAGCGCGCTGGCGAAGGAGCTCGATGCCGAGGGCGGGCTGCCGGTCGACGAGCTGGAGCGCACCCCGAGCGGCCGTATCGACCGCGACTCGGCCGACGCGGTCTTCCGCCGCCGCAAGGCGGAGACGGAGGCGGCGCCGGAGGACTGGCGGAGCTGGTTCCGGCTGGCGGTCGCGTACCACGACGCGCGCGACACCCCGCGGGCGCGCAAGGCGATGCAGCAGGCGATCAGGATGCGCCGGGCGGCGGGCTAGCGGGGCCGTACGCGGGCGGACGTCGCCGGCGGCGCCACGGGAGCGTCAGCGCAGCTCCGTCGCCCACGCCTCGACGGTGTCGGCCGCCCGGTCGAACGCCTCGGGACGGCTCAGGAAGTCGGCGTTGGTGTCCGTCAGCAGCGGCCGCAGCGGCGCCGGGGCCCCGGCTCGCCCCCGCCGTGCCGCGGGGACCACCAGGACGGCCTGCCCCTGCACCGTACGCGGCAGGCCGAGCCACTTCACCGGCTGCTGCACGGTCCGTACGGCGGCGATCTCGTCCCACGCCACGGTGACGGTGTGGAGGAGATGCACCTGCCGCAGCCCGTGCGCGCTCACCCACACCCCGACCCGCAGCAGCCGCAGCGCCGCCAGGATGAAGCCCACCGCCACGCCCGCGCAGGTCAGCGCGCCCGTGACCGAGTCCGCGAGCAGCATGATGACGGTCGCGAAGAGGAGATACGAGGCGAGCAGCAGCTCGAGGGCCGCCATCAGCACCCGCCAGGGTCCCGGGCGGTACGGCCGGCGCCAGCGGTCGCGGTCGGCGTAGGGGAGGGGCGCGTCGCCGGCGACGTCTCCGAAGTCGCGGTCGGCGGTCAGAAAGGGCAGTGGCACGCCTGCGAGGCTAGCGAGGCCCCGCCGGACCCACCACCCCGGGGGTGCGGACGGGGCACCCGGGACGGCTGTGACGGCTGTGACAGGGCGCCGCGGGCGGCGTCAGGGAGTGTGCTGCGCGGACCCCGGGTCGTCGGTGAGCTGCATGGCCGGGATGCCGAACACCACCGCGCCGACGAGCCCCGCCACTATCAGCACGCCCACCAGCGCCCGCCCGGCGATCTCCCCGATCCCGGCGCGTTTCACGGGTGGCGGCACGGGGACGTCGCTGCGGAAGCGGTCCGCCTCCGCTATGAAGGCGAACGGAACGGGCTCACGCCGACGGCGAAGCATGCGGGGCACCACCTCAGGGCTCGTGGGTTTGTCGACTCGACTCCTGCCATCCGGTCAACGTCGGAACGTCCCGTAAAGTGCCCAGATCCAGGGCCATGTGCCGAATACCTCTCAAAGGTACCCGGCCGCGGCGGGCGCCCGGCGGGCCGCGGAGCGCGAGAGCGCTCGAAAGCCGCTGCGAAATGTCTGGAATGGTGGTTATCGCGAAGTTCGCCTAGGCTGAGGATACGAACCCGGTACTGCTTGAACCCCCGAGCAGGCAGTGCCGGGTTCTCCCGCGCCTGCCGCACCGCGCGCCACCCAAGCGCGCACTCCGGGCATTCTTACGAGTAGCGTGTCACTCATGGCTCCGACATCCACCCCGCAGACGCCCTTCGGACGGATGCTGACCGCCATGGTCACGCCGTTCACCCCCGACGGCGCCCTCGACCTCGACGGCGCCCAGCGACTCGCCGCCCACCTCGTCGACGCAGGCAACGACGGGCTGGTGCTCAACGGCACCACCGGTGAGTCCCCCACCACGAGCGATGCGGAGAAAGCCCAGCTCGTACGGGCCGTGGTGGACGCCGTCGGCGACCGCGCCCACGTCGTCGCCGGAGCCTCGACGAACGACACCCGGCACAGCGTCGAGCTGGCCCGCGCCGCGCAGGACGCCGGCGCCCACGGCCTGCTGGCCGTCACGCCGTACTACAGCAAGCCGCCGCAGGCGGGCCTCTACGCCCACTTCAGGGCCATCGCCGACGCCACCGACCTGCCCGTGATGCTCTACGACATCCCCGGCCGCAGCGGCGTCCCGATCAACACCGAGACCATGGTCCGGCTGGCCGAGCACCCGCGGATCGTCGCCAACAAGGACGCCAAGGGCGACCTCGGCCGCGCGAGCTGGGCCATCGCCCAGACGGGCCTGGCCTGGTACTCAGGCGACGACATGCTGAACCTGCCGCTGCTGTCCGTCGGCGGCGTCGGCTTCGTCTCCGTCGTCGGCCACCTCGTCACCCCCGAACTGGTCGCCCTCGTCGAGGCGTACACCAGTGGTGACGTGACCAAGGCCACCGAACTGCACCAGCAACTGCTCCCCGTCTACACCGGCATGTTCCGCACCCAGGGCGTCATCACCGTCAAGGCGGCGCTCGCCCTGCGGCAGATGCCCGGCGGCCCGCTGCGGCTGCCCCTCGTCGGACTCTCGCCGGAGGAGACCGAGCAGCTCAAGCGGGACCTCAAGGGCGGCGGCGTGCACGTATAGCCGTACGCGCCCGGCCGTACGCGTCGCACCACCGCCGTCCTCACCGCCGTAGAGACGTCACAACCGCATACCGAGAAATCCGCGGCGCGGCTTCAGGGAAGCCGCCGCCGCACGCATTCATGTGCGCCCCGCCCGGGCCCGCCGCCGGGACCCGGCCGGTGCGCATGGTGAGGAGAGACCTTTGAGCCATCCCCATCCCGAACTCGGCGCACCCCCCGCACTCGCGGAGGGCGCCCTGCGCGTCACGCCGCTCGGCGGACTCGGCGAGATCGGCCGCAACATGACCGTCTTCGAATACGGCGGCCGCCTGCTCATCGTCGACTGCGGCGTCCTCTTCCCCGAAGAGGAGCAGCCCGGGGTCGACCTGATCCTGCCCGACTTCTCCACCATCAGGGACCGCCTCGACGACATCGAGGGCATCGTCCTCACGCACGGCCACGAGGACCACATCGGCGCCGTGCCGTACCTGCTCCGCGAGAAGGCGGACATCCCCCTGATCGGCTCCAAGCTGACCCTCGCCCTCATCGAGGCCAAGCTCCAGGAGCACCGCATCCGCCCGTACACGCTCCAGGTCGCCGAGGGCGGCAGGGAGCGCATCGGGCCCTTCGACTGCGAGTTCGTCTCCGTCAACCACTCCATCCCGGACAGCCTTGCCGTCGCCGTCCGCACCCCCGCGGGTGTCGTCGTGCACACCGGCGACTTCAAGATGGACCAACTGCCGCTCGACGGCCGCCTCACCGACCTGCCCGCGTTTGCGCGCCTCGGCGAGGAGGGCATCGACCTGCTGCTGGTGGACTCCACCAACGCCGAGGTCCCGGGCTTCGTGGCCCCGGAGAAGGACATCTCGGGGGTGCTGCGCGGGGTGTTCGCGGCGGCGCAGCGAAGGATCATCGTGGCGAGCTTCGCCAGCCACGTGCACCGCATCCAGCAGGTCCTGGACGCCGCGCACGCGTACGGCAGGAAGGTCGCCTTCGTCGGCCGCTCCATGGTCCGCAACATGGGCATCGCCCGCGACCTCGGCTACCTGCGCGTGCCCGCCGGACTCGTCGTCGACGTGAAGACCCTCGACGACCTGCCGGACCGCGAGGTCGTCCTCGTCTGTACGGGCTCGCAGGGCGAGCCGATGGCCGCCCTGTCCCGGATGGCCAACCGCGACCACCAGATCCGCATCGTCGCCGGCGACACCGTCATCCTCGCCTCGTCGCTGATCCCGGGGAACGAGAACGCGGTCTACCGCGTGATCAACGGCCTCACCCGCTGGGGCGCCAACGTCGTCCACAAGGGCAACGCCAAGGTCCACGTCTCGGGCCACGCCTCGGCCGGCGAGCTGCTGTACTTCTACAACATCTGCAAGCCCCGCAACGTCATGCCGGTCCACGGCGAATGGCGCCACCTGCGCGCCAACGCCGAACTCGCGGCGGCGACGGGGGTCCGCGCGGACCGCATCGTCATCGCGGAGGACGGCGTGGCCGTCGACCTGGTCGACGGGGTCGCCAAGATCTCCGGCAAGGTCCAGGCGGGATACGTGTACGTCGACGGCCTCTCCGTCGGCGACGTGACGGAGTCCTCGCTCAAGGACCGCCGCATCCTCGGCGAGGAGGGCATCATCAGCGTCTTCGTCGTGGTCGACAGCACGACGGGGAAGATCGTCGGCGGCCCCCATGTCCAGAGCCGCGGCTCCGGCATCGAGGACGCGGCGTTCCGTGACGTCATCCCGAAGCTGGAGGAGGCGCTCGCCAAGTCCGCCTCCAACGGCGTCGCCGAGACGCACCAGCTCCAGCAGTTGGTCCGGCGCACGGTGGGCAAGTGGGTCTCCGACACCTTCCGCCGCCGCCCGATGATCCTCCCGGTCGTCGTCGAGGTCTGACCCGCAACGGGAGCCCTCCCGGGCCCCGTTGCACCCGGCCCGGCCCCCACCCCCGCCTCGGACGTTGCCCCAGGCGGGGGTTGGGGCCGGAGCCGATTTGCACGGTGGCCGAACGTCCAGTAGGTTTACGTCACCGCCCGATGAGCCCGTGGGCCGTCGTGCCCGCTCAACTGGGCCCGAGGGGCGGTCATTTCAACCCTCAGGAAGCTGTTAGGGTTGGAACACACCGAAGGGAAACGCCCGGAGAGGCCCGGAAGGGTTTTGAAGGTAGTGTCCGTTCTTTGAGAACTCAACAGTGTGCCAAGTAATCGATGCCAA